>JBDUEI010000001.1:0-28023 GCA_040002515.1 Rudaea sp.
CGTCGAGTCTCATTGCTCTCTCCAACGTCAGGGTTGTTTAAACAGATTCGGGACAAGTTCCTTCCTGGAACCCGCCAAAACGGCACACCAAAAGCCAAAAATGGCACACCAAAAGTCTTGGCAGCGGCCGATACTAGCAACATTTGCTTAACATGGGAATCCCTGCGCAAGTAATAGCGCAAGTAATTGAATATGTTAAGTCTAGAGGGCGCGAGGAGACGTTCTAGGAGCCGCCGCGAGGTGGGCGGAAAGGAGCGAAAAACAAGACGCGCGAAACGAAACGCTTACAAGTCCTGGTGATATTGGACGTAGGGAACGCGAGACTGACTCGGATCCGATTCGTGAGCCGCAGGTTCGGCCAAGGTAGGTCCATTGCCGGACGACCAAAGATTCTGCGCGCCGACGCTAAAAACACCACGCCACGGCGCACGCCAGGAAATGCCGAGATCGACACTGCTCCAGCGCTGTCCGTTGTTGAGCATATCGGCAGGGCCGATCACGTGACCGACCACGACGCCGCTGAAATCACCGCGACGCAAACCGACGCTCAACGCGGCTTGATTGATACCCGGCAGCGCCATCTCACTACCCGGCAGTTCCAGTTGGATGCGACCTACTTCGGCGCTCAGATCCAGACTCTGGTTTTCAGCGAAATGCCAGCGACCGCTCGCATTGATTCCCGAATTCTGGATGGTCGCCAGTTCGAGTCCGGGAATGACCAGTGTGGGTGCGCCGGTTCCGTTCATGCCCCCGAACAAATCCCAGAACGGCTGTTGCGGCATGCCGGAAAAACGTTGCTCATTCTCCGGACGCAACCAGGACAATCCGTAACTCAAATCGACGTCCACATCGCCCGCATTCAGCGCAACACCGAGATGCAGTGCATTGCTGTTGGCGCGCGGCTCGGCGCTCAGGCAGCGACTATCGATCGACATATTGAACGCCGGACTGCAGCCCAGCGAGGTGGCATTGGCCGACATCGGCGTCAACATCACACTGTGGTCGAAGCGCGCATAGGCGTTGACGTTTTCGCGTAAGCGCAGCGCCGTGCCGGTGCTGAAGAAATCGGTGACGTCGATCAATTTCCAGTCGGCCGCCGAACCGAATTGCGGAGCGGGCGACAGCGTCGGTAGCGATGCGGAACCCGAGCCCAGCGCGACAATGGCCAGAATGCGCCCGTCTGCAGTGCTCCACAACGGCATGACGCCCGCCGGTTGCGATGCAGACCCATTGCCGATCGTCGCCGGCGAGTAAAAAAGCTGGTCGAAGATGCGCGGCGAGGTATTCGAGGAGAGCTGTGGAAGTCGCGTTTCCGGCGCACTCACGTCCGTCTGCGCCGAGACAAAGCCGGGCACAAGGAGCAAGGACAGCAAGGCGGAAACCAGACGCATCGTTCTCTCTTTTCTCGACGATCTTAAGACTACGTGATTCAAGCGTGAGTTCCTTGAAATTCGCGTAAAGCGTTTTTGGGCGAAATCCAAGGACGAACTTGGTGTCGAATATACCAAAATTATGAAAAACTAACAATATTCCTAACGAACTCTTTCGGCGGCTCGAAGCATGCATCTATCGGTTCGCGGAATCCGATGTCACAAAAGCCGCTACACTAAGTTGTATAGGGGAATCTTTTGCCCACGCGGGTTTCGCGATCGATGTCCGACCCATGACGCATCAATGGCTTAGCCCCCGCAGCCGAACCAGTCGAAGGCCGCTCGAACCGCCGTGCCACTAACCGTGCGTCCATCTGCGCTTGCCGAAACCGTCTCTGCGAACGGCAGACTGCTCGTGCCCGACGAAAACGTGTCGCTTCCGACGCCGATGTTGCTCGATCTGTTCAAGGCGACCACCACGCCGTTGTTGGCCGATTCCGTTCGCCGCATCGCTTGCGAATGGGTCGGAGCGAACAGTGCTGAAATTCACCTGATTTCTTTCAGCGAAGATTCCGCCGCACCCGACGGCGACGTCCGGCGTCTGATCCGCCGCGTTTACGAATCCGACACCACGATCGTCGAGCCGAATCTACCCGGCGCCCCGAAATCTCTGCAGGTGGCCGCCCCGCTTCACGCGCAAGGCTTGCTGACCGGCACGCTAATCGTCGGCGTTTCCGTCGCCATGTGGGAACGCCCGGACTGTCAGGCGCGATGGGAACATTTGCTGCAACTTCTGCAGCTTCGACTGGATCAGCTGCGCACATTGAAAGACCTGCAGCAATCGGTGACAAATCTCGAGGAAGCCGAACGTCTGCAGCGCGCTTTGTTCGCGATCGCCGAACAGGCCAGCGCCGATCGCGAAATGTCGGAGGTGTTCCGCAGCCTGCACGAAATCGTCGGCAGTCTCATGTATGCCGAAAATTTCTACATCGTCCTGTTCGATTCGATCCGCGACACGATGCGTTTCGCGTACTTCATCGACATCGCCGACACGGATCCGCCGAATACCGCTCAGGAAATCTCGATGCGCGACCGCACCGGCAGCCTGACCTGGCATCTGCTCAAGCGTGGTGCGGCGATGCGCGGCACGCTCGATCAGATCGAGGCGGAAGTCGGCGCGCTCACCGTCGATGGTCCGGATTGCGTGGACTGGCTCGGCGTGCCGTTGCTGCGCGGCGGGAAAGTCGTCGGCGGTATCGTCGTACAAAGTTACACCGAAGCTGCGCGCTACACCGATCGCGATCAGGCGCTTTTGACGTACGTGGCGCAACATATCCAGACCGCGCTGGAACGGCGTTCGGTGCATGAGGAACTGGAACGCCGCGTCGCCGAACGTACCGATGCGTTGCGTGAAGCCAATCGTCTGTTGCAGCAACAGGTGCTCGAACGTCAGCGTGGCGAGCGCTTGCAGGCCGCGCTGTTCCGCATCGCTGAGCTTGCCAACAGCACGGAAAGTCTCGAAGAATTTTACGCCGCCGTGCATCGCGCCGTCGGCGGCTTGCTGTACGCGCGCAACTTCTACATCGCGCTGCTGACCGAAGACCGCGAACATCTGACATTCCCATACTCCGTCGACGAACGCGACGAAAAACGTGTGCCGCGCAAGCTCGGTGCGGGTCTCACCGAATATGTCTTGCGCACCGGCAGTGCTTTGCTCGCCGATCGTGCCGGACTGGAACGTCTTTATCTCAGCGGCGCCGCGCAGCCGATCGGAACGCGCTCGCGAAGCTGGCTTGGCGTACCGCTGATCTGCGCCGATCGCACCGTGGGCGTCCTCGTCGTGCAGAGCCATTCCGACGAGCATCGCTATACGCCGCGCGATCAGGAATTGCTGACGTTCGTGTCGTATCACATCGCCAACGCGCTGGAGAGAAAGCGCAACGCCGAATCGCTCAAGCAGGCTTACGCCGAACTGGAATTGCGCGTCATCGAGCGCACCAGCGAACTGGCCGCGGCCAACCGCGAATTGCGCGAGCACATCGGCGTGCGCGAGCGCATGGAACGTCAGCTCAAGCATGAGACGTTGCACGATGCGCTGACCGGATTGCCGAACCGGAATTTCCTGCTCGATCGTCTCGGTCAGGCACTGGCCGCGTTTGTGCGCGATCCGCGGCGTCGTTTCGCCGTGCTGTTTCTGGATCTGGATCGGTTCAAGATCATCAACGATTCGGTCGGTCATCTGGTCGGCGACGAACTGCTGAATCAGGTTGGCGGCCGCATCTCAGCATGCCTCGAATCGCGCGATCTGGTCGCGCGCCTCGGCGGAGACGAATTCGCGATTCTGCTCAACGACATCGAAAACACCGACGATGCGTGCCATCAGGCCCAGCGCATCATCGACGCGTTGAATGCACCGATTCGGCTTGGCGGTAAAGAAGTCTTTACGTCCACGAGCATCGGCATCGCAATTTCGTCGTCGCGATACGAGAAGGCCGAAGAATTGCTGCGCGATGCGGACGTGGCCATGTACCGCGCCAAAGACGATGGACGTCATCGCTACGCCGTTTTCGACGAGCATCTGCACAACCGCGCGATGCAATTGCTCGAACTGGAAAGCGATCTGCGGCATGCCATCGCGCGTAACGAATTCATTCCCTATTTTCAGCCGATCGTGCGGCTGTCCGATCGCAAAATCGTCGGCCACGAAGCGCTATTGCGCTGGAAACATCCCGAACGCGGCCTTCTGGCACCGGCGGATTTTCTCGCGGTGGCCGAAGACAGCGGCGCGGCCGAACAGATCGATTGGCTGATGTTCGAACGGGTTTTCGAAGCCGCACCGCCCTTGCTCGAGGGCGGCAAGTTCATCGGCATCAATTTGTCGGGGCGGCATTTCCGCTCCGAAACGCTGGACGAAAAATTGATCGCGCTGTTACGTCGGCATTCGATCCAGCCGGAGAATCTGCGCCTGGAAGTGACCGAGCGCATGCTCATCGAAAATCCGCCGGCGGCCAAACGCACGCTCGAATCGTTGCGTCGCCACGGCTTGGCTGTTTCGCTCGACGATTTCGGTACCGGCTATTCGTCGTTGAGTTATCTGCATCAATATCCGGTGCAGGCGTTGAAGATCGATCGATCGTTCATCGCCGATCTCGCTGTCGATCAGCCGCGCGGCAGCGCCGCCGTGGTGCGCGCGATTCTCGCGTTGGCCGGCGCGCTCGGCATGCAAGTGATCGCCGAAGGAATCGAAACGCAGGCTCAGCACGAAGCGTTGATCGAGCTGGGTTGCGAATTCGGTCAGGGATTCCTGTATGCGCGGCCGCAGCCGGCGCAGGTCTGGATCGACCACGCGGCCACCGTCTGACGCGAGCATGGGTTCCGACGATCGACGCACGCCGTCCGCGCCCAAAAAACGCGGCATTTTTCGCCGACTCGCGAAGTACTTTTTCGTCGCGGTTTTGATGGCGGTGGTGCTGTCATGGCTGGCCGTGATCATTCTGCGATTCGTTCCGCCGCTGACCTCGGCATTCATGCTCGAACGCCGCATCGCCGCGACCGCAAACGGTGAGAAAAATTTCGCGCTGAAATATCGGTGGACACCCTATTCGACGATCTCGCCGGAATTGCCGATCGCCGTCATTGCATCCGAAGACCAGAAGTTTCCGAACCATCATGGCTTCGACGTACAGGCGATTCAGGACGCCATGGATGAGGCCGATGAAGGCGAACGCGTTCGCGGCGCGAGCACGATCTCGCAACAGACCGCAAAAAATCTGTTTTTGTGGGGCGGGCGCAATTTCGTGCGCAAGGGTCTCGAAGCGTATTTCACTGTGCTCATCGAACTGACCTGGCCGAAGCGGCGCATTCTCGAGGTCTATCTCAACATCGCCGAATTCGGCGACGGCATTTACGGCGCCGACGCCGCCGCGCGCGAATTTTTCCACAAGCCGCCTTCCCAACTCAGTGCCCACGAAGCTGCGTTGCTCGTGTCCGTATTGCCGAGCCCTAAGAAACTGCATGTGGATCGTCCGTCTGCGTATGTCCAACGGCATGCCGAATGGGTCGAGCGACAAGTGCGACAACTCGGCGGCGCGAGCTATCTGCCGCGCTGAGTTTCCGTTTCCATCGCGCGAACGCTTCGGCTACGATGCAGGCCGGCAACGGCGTATACGTTTTCCATGCAGAAACTCACGGTTGTCGTTCCGGCGTTCAATGAAAGTACCGGATTGCGCGAATTCCATGCGCGGCTGGCGCCGGTGCTCGATGCACTCGATCTCGATGCCGATGTCCTGTATGTCGACGACGGCAGCACCGACGATACGTGGGATGTCATCGTTTCCCTGCACGCCGCCGATGCGCGCGCGGCCGGGCTGAAACTCAGCCGAAATTTCGGCAAGGAACACGCGATGACGGCCGGCCTCGATCGCACCGACGCCGATGCGGTGATCGTCATCGATGCGGATCTGCAGGACCCGCCGGAACTCATTCCGAAATTCGTCGAACTGTGGCGCCAAGGTTTCGATGTCGTCTACGGAACGCGCTCCAGCCGTGCTGGCGAAAGCGGTATGAAAAAATTTACGGCGGCTGGTTTCTATCGAATCATGGAACGGCTCAGTTCGACGCCGGTGCCGCGCGATACCGGCGATTTCCGACTGATGAATCGACGCGCAGTGCAAGCCCTCGGGCAACTTCGCGAGCGGCAACGTTTCATGAAAGGATTGTTCGCGTGGGTCGGGTATCGCCAGACCTCGGTCGTCTATGAACGCGACGCGCGATTCGCCGGCACGAGTAAATTCAACTATTGGCGTTTGTGGAATTTCGCCATCGAAGGCATCACCTCGTTTTCCGGCGCGCCGCTGAAAGTCGCTACCTATGTCGGCGTGGTGACTGCCGTGCTCGCCTTCCTGTTTGGCATCTTCGTGCTGGTAAAAGCCATCTTCTTCGGCGATGCCGTGCGCGGTTATCCCACGCTGATGCTCGTGATCCTGTTTCTCGGCGGCGTGCAACTCATCGCGTTGGGAATGATCGGCGAATATCTCGGACGTCTGTATCTCGAATCCAAACAGCGACCGCTTTATCTCATCGACGACTATATCGCCAGCACGACGGCCGATAAAAAACCCGACGCATAAAAAAGGCCCGCCGAAGCGGGCCACATTTTTTGTGCGTCATGGATGTCGAATTTATCGACGCGCGACGTTGGTCTGCACGACCACTTCGACACGACGATTCTGCTGACGGCCGGCTTCCGTTCCGTTCGAGGCGACCGGGAAATCCTGACCCAGTCCTTGCGTGGTGATTCGCGACGGATCGACACCGCGCTGTACCAGATACGCCTTTACGGAATCGGCGCGATGCAATGACAAATCCGCGTTGTGCTGCGGGTTTCCCGTCGAATCGGTATGACCTTCGATGGAAATCGTCGCACCGCGATCGCTATTGAGCGCGCTCGCCAATTGATCCAGCGTTCGCGCGGCGCCCGGCTTGAGTTCCGAACGATCCACTTCGAACAGTACGTCACCCAGCGTGACGACCAATCCGCGTTGCGTCTGCTGCGCTTGCAGATTCATGAGATCCGCACGCAACACGTCGCTTTCCGAGCGGGCGGCGGCTGCATCGCGCTGCGCCGCATTGGCATCTGCCCGTGCATCGATGACGGCGACTTGCGCATCGCGAAGCTGACGCGTGCGCGATTCGACGACGAGCCGATCGCGTTCCGCACCGAGATCGCGCGCGTGCACCTCGGCATAGCGCGCCAGACCTTCCGCTTCCGCCGTCTGAATCAGACGTTCGGCGATGTAGACACGATGCTGATAGTCATGCACTTCCAGGCGTCGACTATCGGCCGTCAGCGACGAAACCAAGGTATCGGCTTCGCGCAATTCCGTCGGCGCATTCGGTGCGATGCGCGGATCGCTGTGCAGATGATCCAGTTCGTTCTGCAAGCGAACCACTTCCGGCGGCGGGCCGGGCGGGGTCGTCGCGCACGCGCCGAGAATCGCGATCATCGCGGTGATCAATCCCGTCTTTGCAAGTTGTCTCATGGCTGTGCTCCCGTCATGCCGACCTGTTCGCGCAGGCTGCGCACGGTCGTTTCCAGTTCGTTGGTGGTCGCTTCGGCGCGATGTTGGCGACTGCGCGCGGCGGCCAGATTCGCATCGGCCTTGGCGTCGTCCGAACGGAATGCGCTCGCGGTCCAGTCGCGATGGTCGTAGGCCGTCTGCGCGCTGGCGTACATGTCGTGTGCCGTGGTGATCTCGGTGGGCGCGTAACGCGCAGCGTCAGCGCGTTCTGCCGATTCGATTGAAGCACCGGCTTCGGCCAACGCCAGATCGGCGTCTTTCCGATCCATCGCGTTTACGGTCAGCGGCAGCGCAAAAACCAATGCGGCCACGATGAGTTTCCTTTTCATCGAACTCTCCTTTTCGGGTGACAAGGCAACGGATGGAGCAAGTGATGTGCCCTTAAAGCGCGTGACGTGAGCCTTCCGATGGAATTGTTTTCGCTCAGAAAATATTTCGTTTAGTAACCGTTTAGGCGCGCGGGCGTCGCATATTGCGCTGTCGGCACACGGCAGCCGTGCAAGATGCGGGATGGCATCGGCTCCGGCGGAACGCGCTAGACTAGTCGCGTCGGCTCGGCGCAGGAGGCGTTATGCGACTGGTCAAGCATCTGCTCGAAGGCAAGGGCGTCGCGATTTTCTCCGTCGGCCCGGAATCGCCGGTATTCGATGCGATTCGCGCGATGGCCGAACGAAGTGTCGGCGCACTTCTCGTGATGCAGGACGAGCGACTCGTCGGTATCGTTTCCGAACGCGATTACGCTCGAAAGGTGATCCTCAAGAACCGCTCCTCGAAAGACATGGCGGTAAGCGAAATCATGTCGTCGCCGGTCCTGACCGTGACCGCCGGTGATACGATCAACCACTGCCTGCGGCAAGTAACGGAACATCGCATCCGCCATTTGCCGGTCGTTGACGGCGAGAAAGTCGTAGGCATACTGTCGATCGGCGATCTGGTCAAAGCCGTCATCGACGATCAGGCCGAACAGCTCGAACACTTACAAAAATATATCGCCGGGTAGTTTTGGGGTTGGCTGCGAATCGCGCGTGGGAGCGTGCGGGTACGCGTCAAAAAATGACGTGAAATCATGAGCTTAGATCCGGCGCTGCGCGCCCGTTTGCATCAGTTGCTGAGCGACTACGGCGCCAAAGTGCGCATGCTTATCGACAAACACGGCCTTGCCCATCACGGCATCGACGCGGCCGATATCGAGCAGGAAGTCCACATCCGGCTATGGAAAGCGCTGGAGCGTGACCGGAATGCGGCCTTTCATACGTCTTATATACAGAGGACGGTGATGTCGACGGTTGTCGATGCCATCCGCGCCGCCAGTTCCAGGCCTGCCGAGCCGCTGCCCGACGAGAATTCCGAAGGCGCGCGCGAGTTGGTCGAAACCGGCGCCGGTCCGGAGCGAAGCGCCGGTTCGGCGCAGGATTTCGGAACGGTCACGACGTGCATGGCGGAATTGCCGGAGCGTCGTCGCCAGGCGGTGGCGCTGCATCTGCAAGGATTCAGCTTTCGAGAGATCGGCGGATTTTTCGGTATCTCGGAAGAAGCGGCGCGAAAACTGTTGGACCGCGGCATGGAAACATTGCGAGAACGATTGAGATCGGTAGGGTTTGGAGAATTCGATGAATAAGCCCAGCTTGAGCCACATTTTCCGCAACGGAACGCGCAGCGCCGAAGGCGTGCTCGATGCCGAAGCGATTCTTGCGTTGGCGAATGGACAGCAGACGGCCGATGCCGATCGCATCCACGCATCGATCGCGCACCGCGATCTGATCCGCTTCGCGCGCGATCTGCAAAACGAATCGGCGGCGTTGAGCACCGATGTCGCGCTGGCGTTTGCTGCCGAACAACCGGCGCATCGCCGAAGCAATACCTCGCAGCGCTCAGCGCACGGACAACGTCGGTGGCGCATCGCTTCGGCAGTCGCCGCGACCTTCGTTGCCGCCATCGCCATTTGGAGTTCGCATCGTGTCTCGACGCCGGCGCCGTCCACGACGGCAACGGCCGCCACAGCGCGCGCACCGGATCATATCTTCGCCGCGTTCGACGACCGCGCGATGGCCAACAACAATTCGCGCGCGGACGATCGCATCTTCCACGCCGATTTCGTCCCGGACGAAATCTTCAACTCACGTCACAACGACGGCTGAGCGAAAACACATTGCGCCTGCAACGCCCGGCTCGCCGGGCGTTTGCATTTTCGGCGTCAGATTTCTACCGCACTCGCATGTTCGCGCGTTGCCGCGAACGTCACGTCCGGCCAGCGTTCTTCCGTCAGCTGCAGATTCACGCGCGTCGGCGCGAGATAGACCAGTTCGCCCGCCGCGTCCAACGAGAGATTCGGCGCGGCCTTCTCGCGGAACTCGGCGAGTTTCTTGGCGTCGTCGCAATGGATCCAGCGCGCCGTTATCACGCCGACAGTTTCGAATGCGCAATCGACGCCGTACTCGTCTTTGAGTCGATACGCCACCACGTCGAACTGCAAAATACCGACCGCGCCGAGAATCAGATCGTTACTCATCAGCGGCCGGAAGAACTGCGTCGCGCCTTCTTCCGATAACTGCGCCAGCCCTTTTTGCAACTGCTTCATCTTCAGCGGATCTTTCAGCCGCGCGCGTCGAAACAATTCCGGCGCGAAATTCGGGATGCCGGTGAACGCTAACGCCTCGCCTTCGCTGAATGTATCGCCGATCGAAATCGTGCCGTGGTTGTGCAAGCCGATCACGTCGCCGGGGAAGGCCTTTTCCACGATGTCGCGTTCGCTGGCCATGAACGTCAGCGCATTGGCGAGTTTCATTTCCTTGCCGCTGCGCACATGGAAGGCTTTCATGCCACCGTCGAACTGACCCGAACAGATGCGCATGAATGCCACGCGATCGCGATGCTGCGGATCCATGTTCGCCTGAATCTTGAACACGAAACCGGTCAGCTTTTCCTCATCGGCATCGACCTCTCGCGTCGTCGTCGCGCGCGATTTTGGCTTGGGCGCCTGTTCGACGAAAAAATCGAGCAACGGCTGCACGCCGAAATTGTTGACCGCGGAACCGAAAAAAACCGGTGTCTGTTTCCCCGCGAGATACGCGTTCGCATCGAACGGATGCGAAGCGCCTTCGACGAGTTCGAGTTCATCGCGCAATTCGCGCAACATCTCCGCGCCGATGCGTTTTTCCAATTCTGGATTTTGCAGCGATGTATAAATTGTCGAATCCTGGCGCGTGAAATTGCGACCCGGTTCGTAGATATGCACTTCGCCGCTGGCCAGGTGATAGACGCCTTTCAGACGCGAACCCATCCCGATCGGCCAGGTGATCGGCGCGCATTGGATGCGCAGAACGGATTCCACCTCATCGAGCAATTCGATCGGCGAACGTCCTTCGCGGTCGAGCTTGTTGATGAACGTGATGATCGGCGTATCGCGCAGCCGGCACACGTCCATCAGCTTGATCGTGCGTTCTTCAACGCCCTTGGCGCAATCGATCACCATCAGCGCCGAATCGACGGCAGTGAGTACGCGATACGTGTCTTCCGAGAAATCCGCGTGACCCGGCGTATCGAGCAGATTGACGATGCGGCCCTCATACGGAAACTGCATGACCGAACTCGTCACCGAAATCCCGCGCTCCTTTTCCAGCGCCATCCAGTCGCTCGTGGCATGGCGTGTGGCTTTGCGCGATTTCACGCTCCCCGCCATCTGGATCGCTCCACCGAACAGCAGCAGTTTTTCGGTCAGCGTGGTTTTGCCCGCATCCGGATGCGAAATGATCGCAAACGTGCGGCGGCGGTGAGTTTGTTCGAGACGATCCGACATGGGCCAGGCATTTTTCGTGAGCCGCGCATTATACGGATCATTGGCACGGTAACGTGGTTTGGACGTCTTCGCCGTCCTCTTTCGATCAATCGCCGCCGAGCATTTGACCCTGCACCGGCGTGAACGTCGCGCCAGCCGCCGCAAACTGGAATGGCACCGCGACGAGCTGCATGTCCGAATTGACCTGCACGCAAAAATGCAAGTGTGGCCCGGACGTAAATCCCGTATCGCCGGATAACGCGATGACTTGACCGGCGCGCACGTGTTGGCCGACATGCACGCGCGCGCTTTCCAGTTCGAGATGCGCGTAAACGCTCATCGCACCGTCGGCGTGAACGATGCGGATGTTATTCGCGCGATCGCCGTATTGCGCCATGTCCAGTCCGTTGCCGAAAAAATCGTTGTCCACCGTCATCACGACGCCATCGCGCGCGGCCTGCACGGGCGTGCCTTCCGGCATGCCGATGTCTACCGCGTAGCGATTTTGCGCATCGTGATGGCTGAAACTTCCGCCGAAGGCCTGTCCGACCGGAAATTCATGCGCCGCATCGAACGGCAAACGATATGCCGACTTGGCATCCGCGGTCGCGCGGTAGTCGCCCGGCATATAGCGGTAACTGTATCGATAGCGATAACCGGCTTTTACATTTTGCGGCGTGATTTGCAACGCGTGTGTTTCGGTTTGCGCTGCGAGCACGATGATCGTCGGCAACGCCGGATCGGCGATGACATTCGCCGCTTCCTGGAATTCCATCGCCACGCTGACCGGGCCGCCTGACGAATTGATGAAGCTGATCGACCGATCCGAATCCGGTCCGGATTCGCGCAATCGAACGAGCGGTTGTCGCTCGGTGGAAACCAGAGTCGACTTCACGTTTGCAACATCGCCATTCGGCGCGACATCGGTGAAATGCACGATGCCATGCTCATCAGTGTACTGATACATGTGCTTCGCATGCGCTTGCGTGCAGGCTAGCGCGGCCGCGAACGTAAAAAGTATACAAATCGCGACACGCATCAGCATTCGATGACGTTCACCGCCAGCCCGCCGCGCGAGGTTTCCTTGTACTTGTCCTGCATGTCGCGTCCGGTGTCACGCATGGTCTTGATCACCTTGTCGAGGCTGACGCGATGTTTGCCGTCGCCGCGCATCGCCATACGTTGCGCGTTGATCGCCTTGACCGAACCCATCGCATTGCGTTCGATGCAGGGAATCTGCACCAGCCCGCCGATTGGATCGCAGGTCAATCCTAAGTTGTGTTCCATACCGATTTCCGCCGCGTTCTCGACTTGAAGAACCGAACCGCCGAGTGCGGCCGTCAAACCACCGGCCGCCATCGAGCACGCCACACCGACTTCACCCTGGCATCCCACTTCCGCGCCGGAAATCGATGCGTTCTCCTTGTACAGGATGCCGATCGCGCCGGCCGTCAAAAGAAAATCGATGATCCCTTGCTCGTTGGCGCCGGGCACGAACCGATCGTAATAATGCATGACTGCCGGAATGATGCCCGCCGCTCCGTTCGTCGGCGCCGTCACGACGCGTCCGCCTGCCGCATTCTCTTCGTTCACGGCGAGTGCGTACAAATTTACCCAGTCGAGAATCGTCAACGGATCCTTGAGCGATTGTTCGGGCCGGTCGCACAATTCCTCGATCATGCTCGGCGCGCGCCGTTGTACTTTTAGACCGCCCGGCAAAATCCCTTTCTCGCGTGTGCCGCGCGCGACGCAATCCTGCATGGCTTTCCAGAGCGTCAGCAAGCCTGAACGGATATCGGCTTCGCTGCGCCAGACTTTCTCGTTCGCCATGATCACTTCAGCGATCGTTTTGCCGGCGTCTTTGCACAATTTCAGCAGTTCGTCGCCGCTGTGAAAAGGGAACGGCAGCGGTGTGGTATCCGGCACGATACGGTCTTCGGCTGCCTCGTCGTGATTGACGACAAAACCACCGCCTACGGAATAGTAATCGCGCGTGGCGAGAATTTCGCCAGCCGCATCGTATGCCGTGAAACGCATGCCGTTGCTGTGATACGGCAACTTCTGGCGTTTGTTGAAAATCAGATCGGTCTTTTCGTCGAACGCGATTTCGTGCTTGCCGAGCAGCCGGATTTTCTTGTCGCCTCGAATGCGCGACAGCCGCGGCGGAATATTGTCTGGATCGATCTGGTCCGGCCATTCTCCTTCGAATCCGCACAACACCGCCTTGTCCGTGCCGTGGCCGCGGCCGGTGTGCGCGAGCGATCCGAACAGCTCGCCGCGGATGCGTGCGACATTGTATAAAATGCCGCGTTCGTCAAGCCAGCGCGATACGAAACGCGCCGCCGCGCGCATCGGCCCGACCGTGTGCGACGACGACGGACCGATACCTACCTTGAACAAATCGAAAACGCTGACGGCCATGGACGATACAGATGGGGATTCGTTGGCGTTATTCTACGCCTAGTCCAAATCGGCTCATCGCATGATTCTCACGTTGTACCAGCGCGACAATTGCCATCTGTGCGATCTGGCGCTCGACGTGCTCGCCCGCGCGCGAGCGCCCGAGTTCTCGAGTATCTTCATCGATCACGACAACGAGATGGAAGCGCGCTACGGCGAGCGCGTTCCGGTTTTGCGGGAAGAATTATCGCGAACCGAACTGAACTGGCCCTTCGACGCGGAAGCTGTCGCCGATTTTCTCTACGCCGCGGCGACGAGCGCATCCATGTCCGGCGTGCGCCAGCCGCACTTCAGTCCCCAGAAATAAAACACGATTCCGATCGCGGCGACGACGACCAGATCCCATCCGTACGACAAATAATTCATCCCGCCGAATTTCGCGCTGCCGATGTACGACACGAATGCCATGCTCGGAAGATAAGCGATCAGCCATGTCGCACCACGAAGCTGTCTTCCGAAATCGTACCAGCCGCTGCGCACCTGGTAGTACACATAGATCGGCAACGCAACGACGATGAGAAGAATGATCTCGCCCGTGAGCGGCCATTTCGCCCAGTACAACAGCTCCGTCGAGAAAATAAATGCGAGGCACGAAAAAATCGGCAATCCGCGCAACCGCAATGGCCGATGGATCGAAGGCGCGGTGCGGCGCAACGTCATCGCACTGACCGGCCCGGTGATGTAGGAGATGATCGTCGCCACCGAGATCACCGCCGCGAGCGTGCCCCAGCCGCGGAAGAAGAAAAGGAACACGAAACTGATCGCGAGGTTGAACCACATCGCCGCGCGCGGCACGCCATAAACCGGATGCACTTTGCCGAACGCCGATGGCATCGTTCCGTTTTTCTGCATCCCGAACAACATGCGCGCGGTGGTGGCGGTGTAGGTAATGCCGGTTCCGCTCGGACTCACGAACGCATCGGCGTACAACAACATCGCCAGCCAATTCAGATTGACGAGCAACGCGAGTTCGGCAAATGGCGAGCGGAAATCGATGCCGTGCCAGCCCGCTTTCGCAAGCAGATCCGGTGGCACCGATCCGAGATACGCCGTCTGCAATAACAGATACACGACGGTTGCAATCGCGATCGCGCCAAAGATCGCCAGCGGAATACTGCTCCCCGGATTGCGCGCTTCGCCGGCAAGATTCACCGGACTTTGAAAACCGTTGAAACTGAAGACGATGCCCGCCGTCGCCACCGCGGTGAGCACCGCAGCGAAATCGACCACGTGCGGTCCGCCGTTGATGCCGACGCTGAAATTCTCGGAATGAAATCCGCTGGCGATCAGCGCAACACCCGTCAACGCAGGAACGACGAGCTTGAAAACCGTGATCGCGGTATTCGAATGCGCGAACAGTTTCACGCTCCAGAAATTAAGCAAGAAGTATACAATTACCAATACGGCGGCTATGCCGAGGCCAGCGTGCGTCAGTTCACCCGCGCCATCAGGCATATGTACGTACAGATCGTGCGCCCACGGCCAAGGCCATGACGCCATGTATTGCACGGATGCTTCGGCTTCGACGGGAATCACCGACACGATCGCGATCCAGTTGGCCCATGCGCCGATGAACCCGACCAGCGAACCGTGCGAATAATGGCTGTAGCGCACCATGCCGCCGGATTCCGGAAACATCGCACCGAGTTCGGCGTACGTGAGCGCAATCGTCGTGATCACGATTGCCCCGATCACCCACGCCCAGATCGCATCCGGCCCGGCAATGCCCGCCGCGCGCCATGCGCCGAACAGCCAGCCCGATCCGATGATCGAGCCGAGTCCCGTGAGCATCAGTGCGAACGGACCGACGTCGCGCCGGATGGAAGAATGATCGTGCATCGCGATTTCCATAAATTGGCAAGGCCGAATAGTCGCAGAATTTTTGCGAAACGTCTTGCCTCGTCAACTGTCGCGCAGGTCATGCGTTGATTGAGTCGGCAATGGAGTTCACCAACATGCGATTTCGGCTATTTCTCTCGATTTTTCTCGTGTCTGCCGGCAGTGCAGACGCCGCGTGCGATTTCTCCGCCGTCGGCGCGCGCGCGCAGCAAGCGATGCAGGCGGCCAATCTCACCGATGCGGGCGTGCTGATCGGCACGCCGCAGGGACTGGTTTACAAACAATATTACGGCACGTATTCCGATAGCACGATTGTCCCGCTGGCCTCTGCGTCGAAAATGTTGTCGGGCATTCGCGTGATGCAACTGGTCGATCGCGGCGTCATCGATCTCGACGTCCCGGTTTCGAACTATTTGCCAGAATTCACCGGCGTGAAGGGCACGATGACAATGCGCCAGATGTTCTCGCACACGTCCGGTTACGGCGACGACGAAGACAGTCTCGTTCTCGCATTCCCCACCACGCTCGCGGCCGACGTCGCCTATATCGCCGCGCATATCGATCCACCGTTTCCGCCGCCCGGCAGCCAGTTCGCGTACGGCGGAATTTCGATGCAGGTGGGCGGAGAGGTCGCCGAGGTCCAAGCCAATGAAGACTGGCAGGCCGGATGGATTGCACACATCGCAGTACCGCTCGGCATCAGCACAATCGACTGGCAAGGTCTAGGCGCGACACAAAATTACCGCATCGCCGGCGGTGCCGAAGCGAGCATGCTCGACTACGCGAAAATCCTTGCGATGCTCGCGACGAACGGCGTCGGCAACGGCCATCGAATCTTGAGCGCCAGCGCCGTTGCCACGTTGAACCATGTGCAGACGGGCGATGCCGTGCTCGCCTATTCACCGCCGGCGGCAAATGGCAGCACGGCCTACGGCATCGGGGCGTGGATCGAAACGGACCTATTCACGTCGCCGGAAAGTCCGGTCATTTCGGATATCGGAAAATTCGGATTCACGCCGTGGGTCGATTTCGACTACGGCTACTTCGGCATTCTCATGGTCTATCATCCGGACGAAACCGCGCCGACAATCGGCCAACGCACGCACGCAGCCCTTGAGGACATCAGTACGCTGGTGCGCGCGCAGCTTTCGTCGGCGTGTCCGATGATCGATACGTATGACGAAATCTTTCGCGATGGCGCGGATGGATTGCCGTGAGCGCCGATCGACGACAGGTGGGAGAGGCGCTCAGTGATAGTCGTCCTCGCGTTGATGCCGGATCGCGAGAATGGTTACGTCGCGGTCGTCTTCTATCTCGAAAAGCGCCACGTAACCGCCAGTGCCGAATGAAATGACCAGTTCGCGCAGAAACGGATTGTCCGACGTGGCCTTGCGGCACGTGAACGGGAAATCTGCAAGAAGACCCAGTGCCTTTTCGATCGCCCCGTAAGCGCGCTCGGCCGCGCCGACGTCAAGTTCTGCCAGAAAATCGAACAGGCGGCGAATGTCGTCGTGCGCGACCGACGTGAAACGAACCCGGTAACTCAACGTTTTTTCGCCGCCGCTTTGCGCGCGTGAGTCAGTGTGCTCTTGAGCTCACGCAATACTTGGGCGGCTGAAAAATACGTGTCGTCCTGTCGCGCGGCAGCCAGTCCATCCAGGCCACGCGCCACGAATTCGCGCTGCGTTTCACGGCGATAGATATTTTCGCGCAGCGATTTCTCCACGAAGTTCGACAATGTTTCTCCTTCGCGAAGCACGCTCTCGGCGGCTTTGCGCAGGCGGCGATCAACGCGTAGCGATGGAATCGACGATTCTTTGGCGAGACGAGTTTTGCGTTGCATTTGCGATGCACTTTATCACATCAGTCTTGCGATCAATGCGAAGCGCGCAAACGCGCCAGAATAGCCATCCGTGCCTCGCGCAAAATCGAATCGCGATCGAGACTGGCGACGATGTCGGTCACCGCGCGTTTGGCGCCCTGATCGCCCCACGATTTGCCGTGCAGCAGATAATGCTCGGCCGCGCGGCCGACGATTTCTGTCGCGTACCAAGCCAGCGCGCCTTGCGCACCGGCGGTGACGAAGGTCGTCAATCCGGCACTGACGCCTTTCAGTGCGCTCGATACGAGATGAATGCCCCAGATCGCGCCCATCAGCGCGGCGAGTTGCGCGCAGATCGTCGTGATCAGCGTGCCGGCTTCGGCGCGCGTCAACGGCAATCCGTATACTTTTCCCAAATGCAGCACGAGCGCCACATCGAGCGAGGCGGCGGCGAGCAGATCGGCCACCGGAATCGGATTGAGCGCGACCGCGACGCCTTTGGCCAGGCAGTAATTTCCGATAATACGATCGGCCAGTTCTCGCCGCGCTTCAGCGACGCGCGCGGCCACGCGATCCGATAGCTGGCCGGCGAACAAACCGGCATTCAGTGCGGCGAGCGTTTTTCCTTCGCGCTCGGCGATCGAGCGCAGGCGCGCTTCGAGTTCGGTGACGTCGGCAGGGAGATCGATGAACGATTCGGTTTCGTGGCCGGCCGCGTCCACTTTCACGACGCGCTTCGGCGACGGTTTCGCCGCGCAGGCGATGACGTCTTCGCCGTTGACGAGTCCCGCTGCGTGTTCGCGCAATCGTGCCAGCAGCCGGTCGCGTTCGTCGTCGGTGTAGCGGTCGGCCTTGTTCAGCGCGAGCAATAAGGGCCGTTGCGTTTTCGCCAACGTCGACAGCGCGGAAATTTCCGATTGCGTCATGTCGCCGTCGACGACGAAGATCACCAGATCGCTGATCGCCGCGACATCGAACGCCAGCTGCTCGCGTTCTTCGCCCGACAATTCGTTGATGCCGGGTGTGTCGATGAGATGCAAACCTTGTCCGGCGATGTGCTGCCAGCGTTGCGCGTCGCGCGATTTCGTCGTGCCGTGCAGAACGCCGGTGTCGAACGCGTCGCGACCGAGTAACGCATTGCCGAGCGCCGACTTGCCGACGCTGACGCGCCCGAACACCGCGATATGCAATTCGCCGGCGGCGAGTTTGTCGAGCAGCGATTCGATCTGCCCGAAATCCGCGCCCAGTTCATGGCGCACTGATTCGGGAATCGTCTTGTCGTCGAGCAGCGAACGCAGCGCCTCGCTGGTCTGGGCGACGTGCGCGTCGGCCGAGCGCGGCGCATCGGATCGCGTCGCGCTGCCGAGTCGCGAGCGCAGTCGCGTCCACCAGTCGGCCACGGAATTATTTTCCGGTCAGAACCAGATGACCGTGCACGGCAATGTCCTTGCCGATATCCACCCAGTCGCCGCCTTTGCCGAGATTGAAATCCAGGCGGTTGAGCGTCGTGTCGACATCGAGCGTCGCCGCCTCGCCGGATGCGATGAACTTCACTTTCAACGCAACGGGTTTGGTCTGATCGCGAATCGTGAGCGTACCTTTGGCTTCGAGTCCGCCATCGGCGCCTTTGCCGAACGATTGCGTCACGAAATGCGCTTTCGCGAATTTCGCGGTGTCGAAAAAGTCCGGCGTCTTCAAGGTGTCGTCGCGCTCGGCGCTTTGCGAATCGACACTGGCGACATCGACCGTGACGTCGAAGCCGTCTTTCGACACATCCGCCTCATCCATCTTGATCGCCGCGTTGAACGTCTTGAACTTTCCCTCGAACGGACCGTTCTGGTAGGTGCCTTTGAAGGTCAGCGAACTTTTCGCCGCATCCACTTGCCAGTCACGGGCGCTGGCGGTCAATGGGATCAGGCTGCACAGCAGCGGCAACAACAGGATTCGTGGGCGTCGGTTCATCGGTAATCTCCGGCAATGTCGGTTCGGGCGATACGGAGGGTGGGGGCGCAGCCTTGCGTTGCAATGACGCCGGCCACATGCGCGCGAGCACGCCATCCTTCATGACGAATTGATGATACAGCGCCGCCACGGCGTGGCCGGCGGCCACGACGACCAGCGTCCAGAACAGGAATTCGTGACGTCCGGCGGCCACTTCTTTCAGATCCGGAAGCGATGGATCCGGGCCGCCGAGATGCGGTACCTCGAACAGACCGAACCAGTACAGCGGCCGCAGCGCGCTGACCGAATCGAACCACCAGCCCGACAACGGCACGAGAAACAGCAGAACGTACAGTAAGACATGTCCGAGATGGGCGAAGACGACATGCGGGCGCGGCATCGACGCGGGCGGGTTCGGTCGCCGATCGAACAGTTTCCACGCCAGGCGCAGCACGGCAAGCGCAAGGATGGTCAGGCCGACCGATTTGTGGAATGTGAATACAGGAATGATGTTCGGCCGTTTCGGCAGATCGACCATGACCAACCCGACCGTACCCTGCATCAGAATCAGCAGCACGATCGTCCAATGAAAAAACTTGGCGAGGCCGCCCCAATGCTCGCGATCGCTTTTCAACATCAGCGATGCTCCGTTGCGTCGTTGTGTTTTTGCGCGTCCCCATCGCGAATGCCTTCGACTTCGATGCGCAGCACCACGTCGTCGCCGATGTCGTTCGCGCTGCGCGTCATGCCCCACGCCGAGCGTTTGAGCGTACCCGTCGCGGAAAATCCCGCTACGTAATGCAAGGTATAACCATCGGCCGCTGCGCGGTTGAACGTGAGTTGCAGATCGACGGGTTTGGTCTTTCCGAGCAAGGTCAATTCGCCGTGGATCACGCCGGAGCGCTCGCCGGTTTTTTCGACGGACTTAGCGACGAAATGCGCGGTCGGATACGTCGTCGAATCGAAGAACGACGATTTCAGTTTGTCGCTCCAACCCACATTGCCCATGTCGAGCGAGGCAATGTCGATCGTGGCGTCGACGCGGGATTTGCTCCAGTCGTCATCGAAACTGAAGAAACCGCTTTTCACGGCGAAACGACCCGTCGATTTCGAATAGCCGTTATGGTCGATCGAGAAATAGATCTGGGTGTGGACGGTATCGAAACGAAAATCGCTCGCCCACACCGACGCGTGCGCCACTCCAAATACCAGCCATCCGAAACGTAACCAATGCATGCGCACCTCCGTTTGCTGAATCTGACACAGACGCGTGTCGATCTCCAGTTGCGAAAGGTGTGTCGATGTACTGTCGCTAGTCGGGCAGACAGAGAATGGGCCGGCCCGTCACATCATCTCGGGCAGCGGAGATACTTCGACGATCAGCGAGTTTCCACGCCGTTCGCAAAAATGACATCGCCGAGCAAGCGTCGAATCACGCCAGTTCGCGGCTCTGTCAGCCAAAGGTTTCCATCCGGACCTGCGGCAATCGTCGACGGCCATGCGCCCGGATCGAACGCGTCGAATTCGGTGACCACACCTTGCAGCGTTATCCGTCCGACCTTGCCGGTGCCGTCTTCGATAAACCACAGCGCATTTGCCGGACCCGAGGTGATGGCGTCGGGCATTGCGCCGGAGGTGAGTCCGCGAAATTCCGTCAGCACACCGCCGGGCGTGAGTCGTCCGATTTGGTCGAGTCCGCTTTCGGTAAACCACAGGTTGCCGTCCGGTCCGGTGGCGATACCGTTTGGCTGCGCGCCCGTTGCCAAATCATATTCGCCGAGGAAGTTTCCGGAGCCATCGATCTTGCCGATTTTGTTCGTCGCATTTTCCGTAAACCAGAAATTGCCATCCGCGGTTCTCGCCAAACCGGATGGCCTGACCGCCCGCGTCGGAATCGAATATTCCGTGACCGAACCGGGCGCGGAGATCATTCCGATCTTGTTGGCCTGCTGTTCGACAAACCACAGTTGATCATGTCCTTTCGTGAGCGCGATCGGCCAGCCATCGTGCGTGATTTTCGTATGGCTGACGGTTCCATCCCAAAGCATCCTGCCGATCGATGAAGAATTCAGTTCGCCGAACCAAAGACCTTTGGCATCGGCGATCACGCTGAACGGGCGTTTCGAATCGATATCTCCGACGAAATATTTCCCTTGGATCGAAATCACGCCATCGGTTGTGATGCGTCGCAGTTCATCCCAATTGACCGCCGTGATCCAAAGATCGCCGTTCACGCCGGGCGTGATGCCGACCGGTCCGGACGTCGGATCGATGCCCTGACCGTATTCGAATACTTTCCCCGCGCCGATGGTCGCGAGCGGCACTTTGAGCAGATTGCCGGACGCATTGCCTGCGCCGACCCACAGCGTGTCAGGAGAAGCCCAGGCGACTGACTGCGTCGTGGTGATGTCAGACGCGATGGCCGGCGTGATCACCAGCGGAAATTCGCTGAGCGTGACTGACGACCCGGCGATGACGATTTTGCCGAGGTTCGACGCGTGGCTTTCAGAAAACCACAACGTTCCATTCGCGCCGGCGCCAATCTGGTAGGGCTGAGAATCGGGCGAGGCGATAGGGAATTCGGTGACCGCTCCGGTCGACGGAGAAATCCGCCCGATCTTGTTGGCTCCAGGTTCGTAAACCAGAGATTGCCATCGGAGCCGGCGACGATCGCGGCGGGTGCCGAACCCGTCGGCGTGGAGTACTCGGTAATTTTTCCCGCAGGGCCGTGCGCACCGGTCGAGACGAAGCCAACTTTGTCGAGCGTCGGCTCGGTAAACCACACATTGCCATCGGGCCCTGGCGTTACCGCCCACGTGGCAAGACCCGCGCGGGTAAATTCCGTGACACCCAGCGTGTCGCCTGCGCCGAGTGTGAATCGGCGCAACGTTGATCCGTTGAATCCGCTGGTCCAAAGATTTCCGTCTGGCCCGACGGTCACGTCGAAGAAATTGTAGGCTCCGGATGCGTAGGGGCCGAAGCGCATCACGTCGCCTTTCGGAGTGATGCGGATGAGCATGTTCACATCGAAATCCACCACCCACATATTCCCATCGGGTCCTCGTGTGATGCCGGAGGTACCCGAACCGCCGGTGTCGATAGAGTGGACTTCACCCTCGGGCGTGACGTAGCCGACGTAACTCGTGAACGTCGAATACCAACAATTCCCGTCCGCGCCCATGGCGATTCGCGACACGTCTCCGCCGCCGGGTCCGTAAATTTTATTTCCGTATTCCGTGATCAGCGGCGTCGCCGTCAGGCAGACAGGCGTAACGATGCCCGCGACGAAAACTCCAACGTATTTTGCGGCATCGAGGCAAAACGAGCGCAGGCCTGAAGCGCGAAGCGTATGCGAAAACATGTCCAATTCCAGCAGTGGATTTCTGCTGCGCAGTCTCTCAGGGAGCGTCTTGCCGAACGAGACATCTTCAGGACAAACGTCGGACACGCGGACTCGGCGCGAACTAAGACCGATGGCGGCCGTTGACTCGTGCCAATACGAAGATGGTCGGATGGACTCAAAGCATGCCCATGATTTTTTTCACCCGTTCGGCGCTGCTATCGGAGAGCAAACGCGATAGATGCGTGCCTGCCACGGCGACATCCAGACGCTGCTGATCCCGCATCGTCGTCGCCACGGCGTGGCCCAGGCTATCGAAAATCAATCCGTACGCGATGGCGTGCAGAACGCCGCCGCCGAGCGTTCCCAGTCCGGGAAACGCTTTCATCGCGTTGCCGGCGATGGCGAGCACGAGCGAGGTGCTCGTGCGAATCGTCAGTTTGACCTGACCGAGAAACGCGTCGATATCGACGTCGCGAACGGAGACGTCGTAGCGCTTGCCCAATTCGCGAATCAGCGCCGTGGCGAGCACACCCTGGATGACGATGTCGCTGCCGGGCATCACGGCCGCCATCGCGCCGACGATGGCGCGTTTGGTGTATTTCGCGACGATCGCGTCGGCATCGCGTTCGCGCGCGGTGTTTTCGAGTGTATGCGCGCGGTCCGACAGATTCGTGAGCACGGCCGATTCGCGCGATGTTTCGAGCGTTTTCGCGCCACGCGCGGCGAACCCGGCGAGCAAAGATCGCAGGGCATCGATATCGGGCAGGCGATCGCGTTGCACGAGTTCGCGCCGCCCATCGGAAAGTTGGCGCTCGAATCGTTCGCTGCCACCGGCGCTGATGACGATCTGCGCATCGGTCAGTGGGCGATAACGATCGCGTAGCGTGCGCTGCAATTCTCGGCGTTCCTCATCGCTGAATTGATCGGACTTGTTCAGCACGAGGACGATCGGCTTGCCGAAACCGCGCAACCAGCGCAGCTCCGCATCCTGGTCGCGCGTGAGATCGCCGCTGCACGCGTACAGCACGATATGCGAGCGCAAGGCTTCGTCGCGTGCGATCTGTTCGCGCGCGGCGCCATCGACTTCGTGCGATCCCGGCACATCGGCCATCGTCAACATATGCGCGCCAAGTGCGCCGCGATAATGCGACACGGCGCGCGTGGTACCGCCGATGACATCGACCTGCGGCGATGCATCGTTGCTCAGCGCGCGGATGATGCTCGACTTGCCCGCGCTGATTTCACCGAACACGGCCACATAGAGTTCTTCACTGCGCGCGCGGCGATCGAGCTCTTCCAGTTCGGATTGCAACACAGCCGTATCGGCATGTTGATCGCGCAGTGCGATGAGACGAAGATCGATTTCCGCGCGGGTCGGTGCGGCCGTCGGCATCGGTTTGCGTCGGCGTGGACGAAACAATCGCCACGCGATCACGATCAACACAACCAATATCATCGCCACGACGATGGCGACGACGCTCTGCAACCATCCCGGCAGCTCGCGCCATTCGTTCCACAACGCGATGCCGCTGCGCAACGCGCCGAACACCGCCCACAACACGGCGGCAGCGGCCAACACGAGCACGGCGAAAATCAGCAGGCGCAGCGGACGCGATGCGATCGGCATGCGGACAAGTCTACCGTAGTGCTGCGCGCTTTCTGGCATCATCGCGCGCCGGGGAGTGAGAATGATGCGGACCGTATCGTCTGCGTTTCCGAAGTGGCTGTTCGCCGTTGCCGCGTGCGCGGCGGCAGCGCTGCCGTGCGCCGCAATCGCCGACGACGGCGACCTTCACGTGACACCGCTGTTCCGGAAATTCGGCGTCGCCGACGGAATGCCGTCGAGTTCCGTGCACGCGCTCGCCGAAGATCGCGCGGGATTCATCTGGATCGCCACGGTCGACGGTCTAGCACGTTACGACGGCACCGGCTTTCGTATTTTTCGTCACGACACGGCCGACGCGAATTCGATCGGCGGTAACGACGTCACGACCATTTTCATCGATCGCGACGATCGCATCTGGTGCGGTCTGGAATCGCACGGTCTGGATGTACTCGATGAATCGCGCAGCGCGTTCCGGCACTTCGTCAACGATCCGGCCGATCCACGCAGTCTCGTCGCCGACGACGTGTGGAGCATCGGTCAAGATAACGATGGTTCGTTGTGGCTCGGCAGCGGCGGCAGCGGGCTCGATCGGCTGCGCTGGGAGGGTTCGCGCGCCACGTTCGAGCACACCACGCACGACGAATCCAATCCGCGCAGCATCGGTTCGGACAAGATCGTCGCCGTGTATGCCGCGTCGAACGGCGACATGTGGTTTGGCACCGATTTCGGTTTGGACGTCTATCGCAATGGCGGTTACGAGCACGTCGATTTCAGCGCGATCCGCACCGATCGCGGCCGACTCAATGTGCGCAAACTGGCACAGCGCGACGGCGTGATGTGGGCGGCGACGAACCGCGGCCTGGTCACCATCGATTCGGCGTTGAAAGTGACGCTCGTCGCCGGAAGTGAACTGACGCACCAAGCCGTATTCGCTTTCGCGCACGATGCCGCAGGCGAGTGGTGGATTGGTACGCAGCACGGACTCAACCGCCGCGATACGGCGGGCAACATCACGGGATTCGTTTCCAGCGAAACCTTGCCCGGAACGATCGGCGGCAATCTCATTCCCGATGTGTTGAGCGATCACGAAGGCAATGTGTGGATCGCCAGCGACGACGGTGGCTTGATGCAGTTGTCAGCGACGTGGCGCAACTTCAGTTTGTTTCGGCACGATGCCGGCGACGCACATAGTCTCAGCGCCAACCGCGCGCAGGGTTTGAGCGTCGATGCGCGCGGCGGCGTGTGGGCGGTGAATCTTGACGGCGGTATCGACCGGCTCGATCCGAAAACCGGATTCGTCGAGCGCTATGCCGATCGGCTTGCCGCGCCGGTGTCCAAAGGCCTGTTCGCCGCGACCCAGGACACGCGCGGAAAATTGTGGCTCGGTCACGCCGCCGGCGCGCGCATTTACGATTTGGACAAACGGACGTTTAGGGATTTAAACGTCCATCCGGATAATGCCGATGCGCTCGGCGGCGGCGTGACCGGATTCAGCGAAACACCCGATGCGATGTGGGCGACCACGAACGGACGCGGACTGCACCGCATCGATGCCGAATCGCTGCGTATCCATCGATTCGACGCAGACGACGCCGGTTTGCGCAGCGACGACATCAATCGCATCGGCGTCGATCCGCTGGGCGCATTACTCGTCGCCGGCGCGGCCGGACTGGATCGCTACGACACGGCGACGAACACCTTCTCGCCATTGCCGGGCATTCCGGATGGCGCGGTCGTCGAATTCTCGTTCGCGCGCGACGGATCGCTGTGGGTGCTCGAGGACGGCGCGCTCGAACATTTTTGCGCGCCGCCTAAATGCGCATCGGATACCTACACGAGTCTGGCCCGATACGCCGCCGCCGACGGCTGGCAGACGGCGACGTTCACCGGAATGCAGGTCGATGCGATGGGCAACGTCTGGGTGAGCGGACCACGCGGCTTGTGGCGCTACGATCCGGAACACAAACGGTTGCGCACGTTCGGTGCGCAGGACGGATTGATCAGCGCGGAGTTCAACGATGCCGCCCTCGTGCAGCGCAACGACGGCACGATATTCGGCGCCACGCTCGCCGGCATCGTCGGTTTCGATCCATCGCGCGTGCAGGAAAATACGCTGGCGCCGAAACTGGTCGTCGACCGTGTGTCTGTCACACGCGACGGCCAACCCGTTTCCCTCGATCCGAAACATCCGGTCGAACTGACCTGGCGTGACCGTAATCTCAGCTTCGTCGCACGCGCGTTGTCGTACGCGAATCCGTCCGGCAATCGCTACCAATGGCAGCTCGAAAATTTCGACAGCGACTGGGTCGATTCCGGGAATCGCGGCGAACGCGAGTTTTCGCAACTTCCGCCCGGCGAATATCGACTCCGCCTGCGCGCGGCCAACGCCAGCGGAACGTGGAGTGCGCCGATCGACGCGATTGCGTTGAATCAGGCGTCGCCGCCGTGGGCCACGCGCTGGGCTTTCGCGCTGTACGCGCTCGCGCTTTTTATCATGGCGTGGCTGATCATCCGCGCGTACCGGTATCGTATCGAACGCCGTCATGCCTACGAATTGTCGCAACAGCAGCGGCAGTTCGCCGAACGCGCCAACGCGGCCAAAACCGATTTCCTGGCGACGATGGGCCACGAAATACGCACGCCGATGACCGGCGTTTTGGGCATGACCGAACTTCTGCTGCGCACGCCGCTCGATATGTCCCAACGCGGTTTTGCGGAAGCGATCCAGAAATCCGGACGCGTGCTGTTGCGGCTCGTCAACGATTCGCTCGATCTGGCGCGCATCGACGCCGGAAAATTCGAGCTCGACGAGCAGGACTTCGATCTGCACGAGCTGATGCGCGACATCGAATCGCTGGAGCGGCCGATCGCCGAAGCGAAAGGCCTCGCGTTCGCGGCGCCGATTCACAGTGACGCACCACGTTTCGTGCGCGGCGACGCGGTGCGCGTGCAGCAAATCGTGCTCAACCTCGTGAACAACGCGATCAAGTTCAGCGAACGCGGCACCGTCACGCTTGAACTCGTGCGCGCGTCCGACGGAATTCAATTCCGCATCAGCGATACCGGTCCGGGCATTTCGAAATCGACACGGCAACGCCTGTTTCAACGCTTCGCGCAGGCCGATGGTCCGCAGCGTCGCGTCGGCAGCGGACTCGGCCTCGCCATCTGTCGCGAACTGGTCGGACACATGGGCGGGCAGATCGAACTGGACAGTACCCTCGGTGCGGGCAGCACGTTCCGCGTCACGCTCCCGTTGCGCGAGGCCGCGCCGATCGCCGTGCGCGCTGTGGATATGTCGAAACCGATTTCGAACGCGAAGAAAATCCTGCTGGTCGAAGACGACGCGACCGTCGCGGCCGTGATCGCTGGATTGTTGCGGGGCAACGGCCATGACGTCGCCCATGTCGCAAATGGATTGGCCGCGCTCGCGGAAATTGAAACGGCGCGATTCGATGTCGCGCTGATCGATCTCGATCTGCCCGGCGTAGATGGCTTGGCGTTGACGCGTTTGCTTCGTGCGCGCGAGGCCTCGCGTGGAAGCGCGAAGATGACGTTGATCGGAATCAGTGCGCGATCGGTGGGGGATGAGGAGGCGTTGTGCCTGGGCGCGGGGATGGATGCGTTTGTTCGCAAGCCGATCAGCGGGGAGATGCTTGAGGAATGTCTTGATCGGTTTGGATCGTGAGTGCTGAACGCGCGTGCGACTGTTTTGAAGAAGAGCTTCCACTCGCTGCATCCTGCTCGCCATCACTCATGGCGCAATCTGACAAAGCGTAATTGCTCGGTC
>JBDUEI010000002.1:0-27086 GCA_040002515.1 Rudaea sp.
CCGCCGTGTACGGTTCCGATGCGATCGCCGGCGTCGTCAACATCATCACGCGCTCCAATTATCAAGGCGCGGAATTCGGTGCGGACTTCGGTCAGTCCGATCGTGACGATGGCGAACGCAAAGCCGTGCACGCCATCTTGGGTCAAACGACCGACAAAGGCAGCATCGTGTTCGGTGTCCAATACGACAAACAGGATCCGGTCTCGGCTGCGAATCGAAATTACTCGAAGGCTGCACAATACATCTACAACACGAGTATCAACACGCATGCCGGTTCGTCGCGCACGCCGGGCGGCCGTTTCTTCCTGCCCGCGGGTTCCGCGATCCGCAACCAGCTAGGCTGCTCGTCCGTCACTTTGTCAGGCAATAAATTGCCGGGGACGACGACCCCGCCGTCGGCTGCCGATTTCCGCTGCTACAACTCCAATACCGATGGCTTCAACTTCCAGGCGGTTGGTAATTACGATTTAATTCCGAACGAGCGTACCGGCATGTTCGTGCTGGGCAACTACAAGCTGACCGATCACGTCGAAGCCTATGCGGAATTGCTGTATCACAAGCAAGTCGCACACACTCAGCTTGCGCCGTACCCATTCGATATCGTCGGCAACAGCCTCATCATTCCGGCCAATCAATACTACAACCCGTTCGGCGTTGCTTTCGGCGATAACGGCGCAACAAGCACCATCGCACTGCGTCTGAGCAACATAGGAAACCGTGGTTCGAAGTTTGCGACGACGACAGCGTTGGGCAATGTTGGCTTGAAGGGCGCGTTCGGCGATACGAGTTGGAACTGGGACGTGCACGGCAGTTATGGAAAGTTGACTGTCGAAAACCAAGTGCTCAACTTCATCAATATTTCGCAGATCGCACCGGACTTCGGTTGCACCACCGCACCGGGCACACCCGGCGCGAGCTGCACGCCGATCGACATCTTCAATCTGAGTGATCCAAGCACCATCGCGATTCTCAATAGCGCTAAAATCAATCCGTTCTTGACGTTCATGTATCAAACCAAAACGCTCGAAAGCTCGGTGAACGGTTCGTTGTTCGCGCTGCCGGCGGGTGACGTACAGCTGGCGGTGGGCGGCTTGTATCGTAAAGAGTATCTCGACAATCAAGTCGATCCACTGATCAACACAACTTTCGGGACCGATGCCCAAGGCAACCCCGCGCTGCTTTGTGCAGGTCCAAATTCGATCTGCACGTCGCCCGCGCAAGGCGGCTTCAACGTGAAGGAAGCCTACGCAGAGTTGCTGGTGCCGATCCTGAAAGACGTGCCGTTCGCACACTCGTTGAGCCTGGACTTAGGCGATCGCTATTCGAAGTACAGCAACTTCGGTAGCACCAGCAACTGGAAAGTCGCGATCGAATATCGTCCGATCGAAGACTTGCTATTGCGTGCAACGGTGTCGAAAGTGTTCCGTGCACCGAGTCCGACCAACCTATTCGCAGGACCCACCGCAGATGCGCCGACGGCCGTCGATCCGTGCTTCGGTGCGGGTACGTCGAGCAACGCTGCCTGCAAAGGATTCGTGGTTCCGAAGCAGACCACGTTCCAGCTCAGCGGCTATGTGATGGGTTCGCAATTCGCGTCGCAGCACAACCTCAGTAGCGCGATTCTTCAGCCCGAATTGGGCAAATCGTTCGACTACGGTTTCGTCTACGATCCGAACTGGCTGCCGGGTCTGTCGGTCAACGCCGATGTCTACCGCATTCTGCTCAACAACTTGATCATCTCGGGTGCGGGCACCGCGCAGACGATTCTGACGCAGTGCTTCAATACGCAGGGCCCACTCTGTGGCAACATCTTCCGCGGACCGGATGGCTCGATCAAGTTCGTGATCGAGAGCGCGTTCAACTCCGGTGACCTTGTCGATCAAGGTTTGGACGTCGGTGCGCACTACCGCTTGCCTGCCATGGCGTGGGGCAACTTCCGTGTTGGCGTCGATGCCACTTACATCCAGAAGTACAACATCGACCAAGGTGGCTTTGTGCAACATTTGGCCGGTCATTACGACAAAACGTTTGGCAACTTCGCACGCGTGCGCGGGTTGGCTACGTTGGACTGGAACATGGGCCCGTTCAACGCGAACTGGACCACGCGCTATATCGGCCGCATCACGTTGGGTTATGCCAACCAAGGTCTCGGTCCGTCAGGCGTGGGTGGCAATGGCACCGCCACTTCCGATCCTTATTTCCCGAACCCGATCGGACCGGTGTTGCATTTCGGTGCGCAGACCTATCACAACGCGTCGTTGGGCTACAACATCGAACCGATCAATACGTATGTGCAGGTGGGCGTCGACAACATCTTCGACAAGCAGGCGCCAGTCTTCTATCAAAACAACGTGTTGAATGCGAACACCGACGTCAACACCTACGACACGGTCGGTCGTTTCTACCGTGCCAGCGTAACCGTGAAGTTCTAAAGAAGAAATTCAATCGCTGACTGACAGGCCGCGCGAGAAATCGCGCGGCTTTTTTGTGCACAGTCATGTCGCAACATTGAGCTATCCGGCGTTGAATGACACCATGGCGCAGCTTGACGCCGAATCCTCCCCGGAGTTTCAACATGCCAGTGGCGACTATCGATCCGCGTCGATCCTGCAGCGTTTTTATCGTCATGATCCTGACCATCGCCGGATGCGCGCGCGAGCAGACCAAACCTTCATCGCCCGTCGACAAACTCGGTGTCGTCGATTTCCCGATTTCATGCACCCCTGCGGTGCAGTCCGATTTCAACCACGCCGTCGCGCTGCTGCACCACATGACCTACACCCAAGCGGGCGACGCGTTCCAGGCGATCGCCGCGAAAGACCCGAAATGTGCGATGGCGCAATGGGGAATCGCGATGACGTTGTTCACGCCGCTGTGGCCTACGCGGCCGAGTGCAGACGAGTTGCAGCGCGGATGGCAATCGGCGCAGCGGGCGCTCGCGCTGAAGCCGCCGACCTTGCGCGAACAATTGTTCATCCAGGCGATCGCGGACTTCTTTCAGGATCCGGCGTCGAGCGACTACTGGCTACGCATCGCTCGCTGGGAGACGGCGATGCAGAAAGTCCATGACGCATTTCCTCGGGATCACGAAGCGTCGGCTTTCTTCGCGTTGGCGTTACTCGCCGCCGCGCGCCCAGGGCCTGGCTTGCAGGAAAATTCCCAAAAGGCGGTGAATCTGTTGTTGGAGGTCTACAAAGAAAATTCGAGTCATCCGGGCGCCATGCATTACATCATTCACGCCAACGACATGCCGGGCCGCGAACACGACAATCTCGATATCGTTCGGCGATACGCCGACATCGCGCCCGACAATCCGCACGCGCTGCACATGCCGACGCATATTTACGTGCGCCTCGGCGATTGGGACGGCGTCATCGCCGGCAATCTGCGCGCGGCGGATGCGGCGTTGCGTTACCCGGTCGGTGCGCACGGCGAACTGGTGTGGGACGAGTTCGCACACGCCATCGAATATCTCGTCTACGCCTACCTTCAGCAAACCGCAGATGAAAAAGCCGCCGAACAAATCGCACGACTGATGGCGACGACGAACATCCAGCCGTCGGCCAAGACCGCGTTTCATCTGGCCTCGACACGCGCACGCTACGCGCTGGAACGTCACGCATGGAAGGAGGCGGCGATGCTCGTCCCGCGCGAACCTGCGACGATCGAATGGGATCGCTTCCCCTGGCCCGAAGCGGTGACCTGGTTTGCGCGCGGCTACGGCGCCGTGCGCATGGGCGATGTCGAAGAATCGCGACGTGCGATCGCGCGTTTGCAGGAACTCGAATCGCGCGCGGACAAATCCGGAGAAGCCGCGTTTGCGCGACAAATCCAGATGCTCCGGTTCGAACTTTCCGGCTGGACGGCGCACGCCGATCATGACGACGACACCGCGGTTTCGCTACTCCGTCAGGCCATCGACATCGAGGGCAACAATCCCAAACCGCCCGTCACGCCGGCGGCCACGCTACCTGCCGCGGAGATACTTGGTGACTTGCTGCTGGAATTGAATCGGCCGAGCGAAGCGCTCGCTGCGTACCAACAATCCCTGCAACGATTCGCCGCGCGATTCAACAGCACGTTAGGCATGATCGAAGCCAAAGCAGCCGTCGGTGATCACACAGGCGCCGAGCAATCGTACTGCGAATTGTTGCGCATCAGCGCGCACGGCACGCCGGATGCTAGACGGGACGCGTCGCAAGAATTCCTGAGCAACTCCAGTCAGTTCACGAAAGATGCGAAACGGGCCTGCGTCGCGAAGGCTCGTTGAGTTTGGACGCTCGCAAATGTCGAGGTGATGTAAATGCAATTGACGTCATCACGTTCCTGCGCCAAGTCGCGTGAATGCCGCGGCATGTTTGGACAGATAGCGCTCTTCCAATACCTCGCACGGCAAAGGTTCGCTGAACAGATAGCCTTGCATTTCGTCGCAACCCAATAGTCGCAGTAGACGAAACTCTTCGTCGGTTTCCACGCCTTCGGCCACCACCTTGAGACTCAGCGATCGGGCTAGGCTAACGATGGTCGATACGAGCGCCAGTCCCTGCCGGCCTGTCGTCATACTGTTCACGAACGAGCGGTCGATCTTCAACGTATCGATGGGCAATCGGGACAGGTAACTCAGCGACGAAAATCCCGTGCCGAAATCATCGATGGCGACGCGCACGCCCATGGCGCGAATGGCGTGCAGACTTTCGATGCTGTGGTTTACGTTCTCCATGATCAGACTTTCGGTGATCTCCAATTCCAGCCCTGCGGCTGCACCTGCGTCGACAGCGATACTCGACTGGATCAATTCGAGAAAGCCGCGATGACGAAGTTGCAGCGGCGAGATATTTACTGCAATCGGCACGGCGGTGAGGCCGGTGCGTTGCCATCGCAGGAAATCGTCGATGGCCTTGTTGAGCACCCATTGACCGACGTGATGAATCAGTCCGGTTTCTTCCAGTATCGGGATGAATCGAGCCGGTGCGATCAGACCGGCCTCAGGATCGTTCCAGCGAATCAGTCCCTCGACGCCCGTCAGTTTGCCGGTGCCGAGACTAACCTTGGGTTGGTAATGAAGCACGAATTCGCCATTGTCGAGCGCGTGCCGAAGCTGATGTTCCAGCGTCGGCCGGTCGGCTGCCGCGTGGGTCATTTGCTTTTCGTAGAACAGATACGGCTCACCGCTGGATTTCGCCTTGTCGAGCGCGACCTCAGCGTGCGCGAGCAACATCTCTGCATCGGTACCATCATCGGGAAACAGCGCGATGCCGCCTTTGAAGGCGATCCGGAACAGGCCGCCGTCGATATGGAACGGATGCAGCAAGAACATTTCCCGCTGTTGCTGCAGGATCGAAACCAGAAGATTTTTTGAAGGTACGCGCGGAAGTGCAATCGCAAAACGGTCTGCGTCCATTCGCGCGACCACACCGGCGTCACGCACACTTTGTCTCAACCAATCGGCGACCTGGATCAGAACGTTGTCGCCCGCATGGCGCCCTAGATCGTCGTTGATGTTCTTGAAGCGTTCGAGATCGAAAAGGCATACGGCGACAAGGTTGCCGTCGCCCGAATCGTCTCGCGTGTACTGCGCGACGCGTTCCAAAAACATGCTTCGGTTCGCCAATCCGGTCAGGGCGTCGTAATAGGCCTGGTATTGCAGGCGATCCTGTTTGTCGACGTGGTCCATCGCGTACGCGATATCGCCGGCCAGCTCGGTCAGCAAACTGAGTTCTTCGGCCTGGAAAAAATCGAGCTCGCTCGAATACAACGCCATTGCACCGACCGCGTCACCGGCGACGACTACTGGCAAGACGATCATGGAACGCACCCCGAAGCGGGCGTGCCTGTCGCCTCCGGTCACGTTGGAATCGTGCTGCGAATCGTTGGACACGACCGGCTTTTTTTGTTCGACGGCTTGCGCCGTCATCGCGGTGAGCGCGCCGTGACTTTCCGACAATAGCTGCGTGATGGAAGTGGTCAGTTCGTCGTCGGCGCAGACCACGGCAACGGGTTCTATCTTCGTTTTATCCGCGTCCAGAATGCCCAGCAGCGCAATGCGAAACTCGCCCTGTTCGACTGCAATTCGGCACGCTCCCTCGAACAGTTCTTCGCGCGTGCGCACGCGAACGATCAGCGTATTGATTCCGCTGAGCACCGCGTAAACGCGATTCAATTGCTTGATGCGCCGATCGGCCCGTATGCGCTCCGTGATGTCCCAATTGACGCCCGTCATGCGCGTCGCCACGCCGTCGGCGGATCGCTGCACGACGGCGCGAGCTTCGAGATTTCGTATTTCTCCGTTCGGCCAGACGACGCGAAACTGAGGATCGAAATCCTTGCTGCCGGCCAGAGCCGCAGCGAAATCCGCGTTGACGAAATCGCGGTCTTCCGGATGCAATCCGCGTTGCCATACATCGTACGTATCATCGGCGTTCTGTTCACCGATGCCGTACAGCGTGAGCATCTGCGCGTCCCACGCCATCGTTCGCGTCGTCGCGTCGAAATCCCAGATTCCGAGGCTCGCAGATTCGGTGGCGAGCGCGAGTCGTTGCCTACTTTGAAGAACCTCCGCCGACGCTTGCCGTTGCTCGGTGACGTCTTCACCGATGCTTGCCGTTCCGATCAATTCACCGCTTCCGGATTTCAAAGCGGAGTTGCTCCAGCGAATGAGGCGCGAATCGCCGCTCCGCGTGAGGATTTTGCTCTCGTGATGCCACACTTCGGGCGTGCCGGCGAGCAGGGTGGCGATAGCGCTGTTCGACTGGATAGTGTCCGGCGGAGAGAAAACTTCGAACCAGCTTCGACCAAGAACTTCCTCGTTCAACCAGCCCGTCAACCGCAACAGATAATCATTGCAGAACGTGATTCGTGCGTTCGTGTCGAGCATCACCGACAACAGCTCGACGTTTTGCAGAAAATCGCTGAAACGCCGTTCGCTTTCGCGCAACTCCAGCGTGCTTTTCCATCGCTCTGTGATGTCCACGTGCATGACGACGGCGCCCGCCGGAACCTTGTCGGCGATCGGCGTCACGATCATCAGAAACCACCGCTCCTGGTCCGGCGAATGACATCCGTATTCGACCGAATAACGCTTCGATTCGCCGTTCAGCACCGAACGAATTCCGGCGGCGGCCCGGCCCGCCAACAACGAGCCGTCGGCGCGCGCTCGGTCGCAGACGCTCAGATAACTGATTCCGATTTCGTAGCGCGGTGTGAGGACGGCATTCGCATCGGCGAAGGCGCGCCACGCGTCGTTGACCGACACGATGAACCCTTGCGCATCGAGCAAGGCAACGTGCGCCGGCAGCGAGTTGAGAATAGCCGCCTGTTTGGTCGCTTCGATCTGGCGCAGATGTTCCTGCGCCGGACGCAGCACGAAGGTCTGGCCGGTGCGATTCGTCACCGTATCGATCTGACCCGCCGTCAATTCCTCCACACGTTGCTCGGTGCGGTGCAGCGTTTCGATCAACGCGAGGATTTCTTCATAAGGATCGAGCGACGGTTCCGACGGGTCCGGTTTCATTGCGGTCGTACTTCAAGTCCCAGCGCCTGCAGCATGGGCTGGGTCTGGCTGAGCGTTCCGACAATCCTTCGCACGGGCACGGGTGCGAGTTTGATCAGCGTCGGCGTCATGAAAATTCCGTCCGCGAGCGCACGTTTTGGTTCGCGAAATACATCGACGATTTCTATTTCGTGCCGATCCTTCAAATGCGCGCGAGAAAATGCGGTGAGATTGGCCAGCGCCAATGCGGAATTTTGCGCGTCGCCCGCGACGTAAAGCCGGAATTTGAATTGCGCGGGACGAGTCATGAAGGTTTACTTCCGCCCGCAATCGGCGAATCGGAGCCACGCAATTCCTTGATGCGCGTGCGTCCTCGCAAGCGCTTTCCCGCCTGCATTTTCGCGGTGCTAATCAGCAGCGCCTTCTCGACCTGCTTGGCGACCAGTTCCGTCTGCAACGATTTAACGCGCACTTGCAACTCGGCCTCTTCGGCATCGAGCCTGACGCGGTGGAGTCGAGCCGCCACGGCGGCATCTTGCTTGGCCGTCTGTTCCAGACTTTCCTTCTCCCAGCGCAATGTACCCATCAGCACTTCGCCGCCGGCGGTATACGTATCGGCGAGGGTGACACCCGCATCGCTCAAGATCAGTTCGCGAACCTGATTGGAATGGGCCGTTCCGCGCGACTTGATAATCGACAAACCGCGATTGCGCTCGCCGGCCTGCACGAGGTAGTTAAGATGAATCCACGTATCGGCCAACGTCGATATCTGCAGCGATGAGGCGGATTGACTTTGCATCGCCATTTCGTCGAGCAAGCTGGTACACAAAAGATTGATGCCTTGCGATTTCGACCAGTCGGTCAGACGTTCGGCGACACTGTGCGCGCTCAGGTCGTGGCCGGATGTCGACCACGTCGACATCGGATCGATCACCACACATCGCGCCGCCTGTTCATTCGCATACGTCTTGATCCGCGCAAGATAGGTTTCGGTGCTGCCGGTGATGGTGCGCGCCGAGGCCATGCGAAGAAGCCCGTTTTTCACGTATCGCGACAGCTCGATTCCGACCGACGCCAAATCGCGAACAACCTCGTTTGCGTCGGAATCGAAACTGACGAACAGTGTTCGCTCGCCGCGTCGGCAGGCCGCTTCGGCGAACGCTCCGCTCAGCGTCGTCTTGGCCGTGCCAGGCAATCCGGTGATGAGTACGCTCGCGCCGCGGTGGTAGCCGCCGCCGAGCATGGTGTCCAGCCGTTTGATGCCGCTGGAGACGCGCGAGGTTCTCAGCTTGCCGCGCGAGGGAATCGGCGCTGGAGCGGTGGCGACCTCGAGTCCATTGACGCCAATCAGAATCGGCGATTCGTTCTCGTCGAAACTCGACCCACGATATTTCTGCACGCGCAGGCTTCGGTGTGACACGCCCTGCAGTACGCAGTGATTCAATATCACCGCGCAATCGACCATGAACTGCATGAAACCGAAGGGCTGATGACTGTTCGAGCTGATGTTGTCGGCGTCCGTTTTCGCGGTGATGATGCCGGTGAGGCCACGAGACAACAGCCATTCGTGCAGGCGATAAATCTCACGTCTTCGCGTCACGTGATCGGGTAGCAGTGCCAGGACGATGTCGAGTGCGTCGAACACGATGCGCCTGGCCTTCATCTGTTTCGACTGGACGTCGAGTGCCGCGAGCATTCCGTGCAGATCGAAATTTCCCGACTGGATGAGATCCGGTGTCGGCTGCGCGTCGAGAAAGAACAGCGCTTTCTGCCGACGCAAGAGCGGCAGATTCCAGCCGAAACTTTCAGCATTGTCGATGATGCGTTCCGACGTCTCCTCCAATGCCACGAAAATGCCAGGCTCTTTTCGAGCGCTGGCCCCATGCACGAGAAATTGCAGAGACAATAATGTTTTGCCGGAACCCGGTCCGCCCGAGAGCAGCGTCGTGCGCCCGTGCGGAAGTCCACCGCCGCTCATTTCGTCGAGCCCGATGATGCCGGTCTGCGCCTTGGCGGGACCTTTGCCGGATGGCGGGCGAATGCGTTTCATTTTGTTTCCTGTTGGGAAACTTGATCTGTCAGGGCGACGGTGGCTCGCGTGCGGCGCGAGGAAAAAGTCGATGCTACGAATTCACTCAGCGCACGCCGCTGCCGTTCAACGATGGCGCGCTCAAATACGCCAGTCTGGCTTGGCCTCCCATGCTCAGACGTTTGATGCGGATGAGGTCGATATCGCCGGTAACGAGATCGAGGTGATAAGTCACCGGAAAAAGAAAATAGCCTTGCGCATCGAGCTCCCTGATGAGATGCATGACTTCGAGGAAATCGAAGTGTTTCTCGAGATCTCGTGTCAAACCGCCGCGATTGATCTCGCGCAGGATGTCGAGTTCGTTAGTCATGGGTCGCGTCCGGACTGACCGCAACGCACACGGGAAAGACGTATTGCGCCGTCGCGCTGCCGCTCATATCGAACTCCCTGCCCGATAAGGTGAAAAACTCACGTTCGAGAGTGGGGCACCGACGGCAGCCAGCCGAGCGGAACGAGGGCGAGGTGTAGATCGACTATCCTCGGTTGCGCCAGGCTTGCTACTGTCAGAATTGACAGGTACCCGACATCTGAACATTTGCGCGAGGAGAACCGATCCGCTTCGGGAACCCGCGTGGTGCATAAAAGTGCGACGTAGTATTTCCCCCACCGCTGCATAAGGTCGGTGCGTTAGCGCACAGACCACACTTGGCGCCGAGCGCACGATGTGCTCGGTTGTTTCATTGGACGTTGTCTCTCCACGGACGGATTTATTTGTTGGACAGCGTTGCCTCCGCTCGAATCGGAGTGAGCAGCGCCGAGAGGGCAGTGGGGAATTCAGTGAATCTCGAGAGTCGATTAGCGGCCGGAAGCGCGCTGGCGGATCGTCCTTATGAAGTCGTCACGCGCGCGGCGGCGACGGGAGCTGCCGAAAAACTCACGGCGGCACTGGCAATCGTCACGCATGAAAATCTTTCGCGCGCGCGCCTGATGGCGACGGCAGGTCACGATCTGAAACAGCCCTTGCAAGTTCTCAGCATCTTGCTGGACCTCATGCAATCCTCCGACGCCAGCGACGTCGGAAAAAAACGCCAGCGCCTCGCACAGGATTCAATCGCGCGGATGGCCTGCAGTCTCGACGAGCTTGCACTCAAATCGCAGGTCGGCCATCCGTTTGCGACAACGCTTCGGCAGACGTTTCCGATCGCTGAAATACTCGGCGCGATCGAGGCGACATGGCACCAGCACGCCGCTCGCCGCAGCGTGCAGCTCCGCGTCGCACCTTGCAGCGCCTATGTCGTCAGCGATGCCGTGATGTTGACGACGATCATCGGCAATCTCGTGGGCAACGCCATCAAATTCAGCGCCGGCCGAACGGTGCTCGTCGGCTGTCGCCGACGGCGCGGCGAACTGCTGATTCAAGTTCTCGACTCCGGATGCGGCATTTCCGAAAGGCACCGGCAATCCATATTCGAAGCGTTCTATCAAACCGGCGAAAGTGCCGAGGGCATGGGCCTCGGTTTGTCCATCGTGCACAGCACTGCGGCGGCGCTGAGTCATCCGATCGACGTGATGTCGAAAGTCGGTCGTGGATCGGTTTTCTCTGTCACCGTACCCGTTGCACACGCGATCTGCAGTTCGCCGACTGGCGCGCAGATGCAGCGCGACGCGCTGTGCCTCGCCTCGTAGGCGACGAGTACGTCGTCGGCGTGTTTCCGTGGCGCCGAGCCGGGTTAACATTCGAGTTCGTCGAAAAAAAATGCCCCGTTACGCCGAGGCTGCGTTATTCTCTGCCGTCCGCGCCGGCCATTCCCCGGCGTTTACGTCGAGTATCGCTTATGCCGCCGGCGCGCACTGATCCCCGCACCAATCACTTACTCGCGGCGATTCCCGCTGCCGAATGGGCACGCTTCGAACGGCATCTGACGCCTGTGGCAATGACGCTCGGCGATGTCGTGTATGAAACCGACATACAACAACCGTACGTATATTTTCCGACCGATTCGATCGTCTCGTTGCTCTATGTCATGGAGAACGGCGCCGCCGGCGAAATCGCCATTGTCGGCAACGAAGGTCTGGTGGGCATATCGCTCTTCATGGGCGGCGGATCGACTGCGGATCGTGCGGTTGTCCAAAGCGCCGGATATGCGTTTCGCATGACGGGCAAATACATTCGCGAAGAGTTTTTACTCGCCGGTCCGGTGCAGCATCTGTTTCTTCGCTACACGCAGGCGTTGATTTCGCAAATGGGACAGACGGCGGTCTGCAACCGACACCACACCGTCAATCAGCAACTGTGCCGATGGCTGTTGATGAGCATGGATCGTTTGCCGTCCAACGAATTGACGATGACGCAAGAGCTGATCGCCAATATGCTCGGCGTGCGTCGCGAAGGCGTGACCGATGCGGCAGGCAAACTGCAGTCGGCCGGTGTGATCGAATATAACCGCGGCCGGATTCGCGTCCTGGATCGTCCACGCCTGGAGAAGATGGCGTGCGAGTGCTACGAAGTCGTCCGTCGCGAATTCGCTCGACTGCTGCCATGGGATTCGACGCAACGTTCGGACAAAGTCTGAAAAGCGCGCGTCGACGAAATATTGTTTCAAGCCGCCTCTGTGTTTTGGCGCGCGCACGCGTCGTGCTGCAAAGCAGTTGCCGAATCAATGCCGCATGAAAACTGGCATTTGTGCCCGGTGCAGTGCATGCAACGTCACTCCGCCGAACCAGCGTTCGCTAAAACGCGTGCGGCCGTAACCGCCCATCACCAACAGATCGGCCTCGATGTTGCCGGCCTCGAACAGAATCTGTGCGCCGGTATGACCGTCGGCGACATCGATGGCGACGACGGACGCGTTCAGCCCTTGCCAGCTGAGGTAGTCTTCGATGGACGATGCCGGCGGCCACAACGGTGAACTGCTCGGCCGCGCGCGGCGCCCGTAGAGAATCACGATGCGTCCGGCCAGTCGCAGCAGCGGCAATGACGCATGCAATGCGCGCACCGATTCCGGCGATCCATTCCATGCGATTGCGATTGTGTGAAGTTTCGCCGCCGCCACCGACGCCGGTACGAACAGGCAGGGAATCTCCACGGAAAGGACGATCTGACCGAGCATGTCGACAGTCCACGGCGGCGCTTCGCCGGGGTGCGCGAAGACGGCCACATCGTGCCAGTTGGATGCGCGCCGTATCGTCGATCGCATGCCGCGATCGGCGATCTGCCAGTCCGTTTTTTCAACTCCGTTTCGCGATGCCCACGCGATGAAATCGGCGCGTGCGTGTTGTGCGAGATGCAGCCGTTCGTAGCCGGCCTCGATGATTTCCCTGGCTACGACATCCGGTTCGCCGTCCGGCGGTTGTCGCGGCTCGGGCGATACGTAAAGTCCGGTCAGCGACGCGTCGAGTCGCGCCGCCAAATGCGCCGCGTAGACGACGTTAGGCTGCCACGTCGGACATTGGTCGGTAACGGCAAGAATGTCGCGCACGACGATCCTCTTCTCAGGAAACGCGATGAAGGATCAACGCGATGCCTGCGCACCACGCCATCACGATGACGGCCGCGCCGACCCAGCCCGTCATGAACGTGCCGCGCTTGCGTAACCCGAAGTCGATCATCAGCAGCAGCAAAACAGGTCCGCCGATGGCCAGGGCGAGCCACAAGTACGTTTCGTCGGAAAAATTCATGGCCATCTGTCCTGGAGATGCGTCACTTGCACACGAGAACCGGCACGGTGCTATGCGTCAGCACATGCTGCGTTTCACTTCCGAGCAACATGCGTTCGATACCAGAGTATCCGTGCGACGCCATGACGACGAGTTCGCACTTACGCTCACCGGATACCTCGACGATGACGCGCGCGGGAACATCATCGACCACGCTCACCGTCGAGCATTTGACGCCGAGCGCGTGTGCCGCCCGGTTGACGCGGTCGAGAATTTTCTCCGCGCCCGCGGTCGCTGCCGTGGTGTATGCCGGCGCGGTGTTTTCACTGAGTGTCATGCCATAACTGAGCAGCAACTGCGCGCGACACGTGAACGTGTGAAATGCCGGAATGACATGCAGCGCGATGACGCGCGCTCCGAGCGATTTTGCCAGCGCCAGTCCGATCGAGACGGCGCGCCGCGATGCCTTGGAACCATCGGTGGGTATAAGAATCGTGCGTGTTTTCATGGCGGGCAAAAACCGGATGCGATGCCCGCAATCTAGCGGCCTTCGAACCGACGACGATTGACGTGGATCAAGATGCGTACGGTTAGTACTCGTCGGCGAGGACGCGATGGAGTAGCGATGAGACTGTGAGCGCGACTCGAATTCACGCGCGTCACTTGACGCAGATCAATCCACGCACGTTTGCTTTTCATCATGATGGCGCCGTCAACAGGATTTCCGGAGAAATCGAATGAAAACGGATGCGCAACTGCAGGATGACGTCATGGCCGAATTGCGTTGGGAACCTTCCGTCGAAGCGACTGCCATCGGCGTTGAAGTGACCGGTGGAATCGTCACGCTCGCCGGTCACGTCGACAGCTACACGCAACGTTGGGCAGCCGAAAAAGCCGCGCAGCGCGTTTCCGGTGTGCGTGGACTTGCCATCGAGATCGATGTCGCGTTGTCGAGTTCCAACACGCGCAGCGATACGGAAATCGCGCAAGCCGCGCGCCATGCGCTGGACTGGAATTCATCGTTGCCGAAAGACGCGATCAACCTGGTCGTTCGCGACGGTTCGATCACGTTGTCGGGCGTGGTCGGTTGGGCGTATCAGCGCGATGCCGCGGTGGCCTCGGTTCGTCATCTCGTCGGCGTCGTCGACATCGTGAACGAATTGAAGGTGATGCCCAAAGTGGAAACGCGCGACTTGAAAAAAAAGATAACCGCGGCGCTGCATCGTCACGCGCAAATTGACGCGCAAAAGATTTCCGTGGACGTGGATGGCTGCGAAGTCACGCTGAGCGGAAACGTCGATTCCTGGGCCGAGAAAACAGCGGCGCGCGATGCGGCTTGGGCCGCACCGGGCGTCTGGACCGTCGTCGATCACATGAAGGTTGGCGGCTGAACGGAATTCTTTCATCACTTTTAGAGGTGCAACATGGCAAAGACCCATCATCTACCGCGCAATCGTCTACCGGCGGATTCCGCTGAACTTTCACACGCGGTGTCGGCCATCGGCGGACAATCGCTGGACTTCTTCAACGACACGTTCGCCCGCTGGCTGCAGAACGCCACGGCGGCGAACACGGAAGTCATGCGTTTTTTGAGCGAGCGATTGAATAAGGACATCCAGCTTTTTTCGCGCTTTGCCGCCTGCAAGAAACCGGAGGAATTTGTCGCGGTGCAATCGGATGCCGTCAATGCGCTGATCGGCGACTACGCACGCCAAGGCAGCACGATATTCGGTCTGTGGACAGCGACGAACGAAAGCCTGTGCCCCAAATTCGTCGAATGAATTGACTGGCGGAATCCTGCTTGCAGGGTTCCGCAATCCCGCGCTGACGACCATGGCACGATAAGCTGAGAACACCTATATCGAGCAAGCGAGCGCGTGCGTCCGCGGTCGAGAATAAAAAAATGGTTTCAGCGGAATCCCGAATGGATCGCATCGTAAACTTCACCTTCGACGAGTTGCGCGTGGGACAGACCGCGAGCCTGACGCGAACATTGACGCGCCAGGACATCGCCGAATTCGCTGCGCTGTCCGGCGACGTGAACCCGGCTCATGTCGACGACGAATTCGCCGAGAGCGACGTCTTCCACAAAATCGTCGCGCACGGTATGTGGGGCGGGGCATTGATCTCCGCCGTGCTCGGCACGGAATTGCCGGGCGCGGGAACGATTTACATCAGTCAGTCGTTGCAATTCCGTCTCCCCATCGGCGTCGGCGACACGGTGACGACTACGCTTACGGTAAAACAGAAAATCGACGGCAATCGCCATGTCGTGTTGGATTGCAACGTCGTGAACCAGACCGGCGAATCGGTCATCGCCGGTATCGCCGAAGTGATCGCGCCGAGCGAAAAAATCTCGCGCGAGCGCATCGCGTTGCCACACGTCGAACGTCGCGAGGCGGGCCATCGCTACCTGCAGTTGATCGAGATGACGCGCGAACTCGCGCCGATCCGAACCGCCGTCGTTCACCCGGTCGACCGGAATTCGCTGCTCGGCGCGATCGAAGCGGCGCGCGCGAATCTGATCGTGCCGGTATTGGTGGGCCCGGCGCAAAAAATACGCGCTGCCGCGGCGCTAGCCAATGTCGATATTTCTTCATACGAACTCGTTGCGACCGAGCACAGCCACGCCGCCGCTGCCGTGTCGGTTGAGCTGTCGCGCGCGTGCAAGGTCGATGCGCTGATGAAAGGTGCGTTGCATACGGACGAACTCATGCACGCCATCGTCGACAAAGTCAGCGGGTTGCGAACGGCGCGCCGAATGAGTCACGTATTCGCGATCGACGTGCCTTCTTATCCGCGACCGTTGTTCGTCACCGACGCGGCCGTGAATATCTATCCGTCGTTGACCGACAAACGCGATATCGTCCAGAACGCGATCGATCTTGCGCATGCATTGCGCATCGCGATGCCGCGAGTCGCCATCTTGTCCGCCGTAGAGACCGTAGATGAAAGCATCCATTCGACACTCGACGCGGCCGCATTGTGCAAGATGGCCGATCGCGGCCAGATCACCGGCGGGCTGCTCGACGGCCCGCTCGCGTTCGACAACGCCATTTCGATCGAAGCCGCACGGGCGAAAGGTATCGTTTCCGACGTTGCCGGTCGGGCGGATATTTTAGTCGTGCCGGATCTGGAAGCGGGCAACATGCTCGCCAAGCAACTGGAGTATCTTGCCGGCGCACAAATGGCCGGCGTCGTGCTCGGTGCGCGCGTGCCGATCATCCTGACCAGTCGCGCCGATCAGACGCTGTCGCGGCTCGGCTCGTGTGCCATCGCACTGTTGTTGGCCAGGCAACCGCCGCGAGCGATTGCGTGAGCGATCCTGCCATCCTCGTTCTCAACGCCGGATCGTCGAGCATAAAGTTCGCGCTGTTCGCGAGCGGCGCCGAGCCGTCGCGGCACGATCGTCTGTGCGACGGCGAATGCGTCGGCATCGGCCACGAACCGCGCCTTATGGCGAGCGATCATCGCGGCATGCCTTTGATCTCGCGGAATCTGCCGTTGCGGGCCACGCACGAAGAAGCGCTTGCGATCCTGCTCGACTGGTTGAGTCAGGAATTTTCGCAGACGGAATTGGTCGCAGTCGGTCATCGCGTCGTCCACGGCGGAAGGGTTTACACCGAGCCCGTGCGTATCGACGACGCCGTCGTCGAAAATCTGCGTCGTCTCGTTCCGCTGGCTCCGTTGCATCAACCGCATCATCTCGCCACGATCGCGAGCATGCATCCGGACGTGTTGCAGGTCGCCTGTTTCGACACGGCATTTCATCGAACGCAATCGGCCATCGAGACAATGTATGCGTTGCCGCGCGCGCTCAGCGAAGAAGGCATCCGTCGTTATGGGTTTCACGGGTTGTCGTACGAATACATCGCGAGTGTGTTGCCGGAAATCGTCGGATCGACACTCGCCGAAGGTCGCGTCGTGGTCGCGCACCTGGGCAGCGGCGCGAGCATGTGCGCGATGTATCGCCGCAAAAGCGTGGCGACGACGATGGGATTCACCGCGCTCGACGGATTGCCGATGGCGCAACGCTGCGGCGCGCTGGACCCCGGCGTCGTGCTGTATCTCATGCAGGAAAAAGGCATGAGCGCCGCGGCCATTGCCGATGTCCTGTATCGCCAATCCGGACTGCTGGGCGTGTCGGGCATCAGCGACGACATGCAGGTGTTGCTCACCAGCAACGACGAACACGGGCGTGCGGCGGTCGATCTTTTCGTCTATCGCATTGCGCGTGAATTGGGTTCTCTCGCCGCCGTCGTCGGCGGGCTGGACGCGCTCGTGTTCACTGCGGGTATCGGCGAAAACGAGCCAGAAATTCGCCGACGCGTTTGCGAACACGCCGCATGGCTCGGCATTGCTATCGACAACGAAGCGAACGAGCGACACGGTCCGCGCATAACGAGCGAATCCTCGAAAACTTCCGCGTGGGTGATTCCGACCGATGAAGATCTAATGATCGCTCGGCATACGTGGGCTGTGCTTTCGGCGTAGAGAAAGGTCGCGAACAGGTCAGATGCTAGAGGCATGTGTTGCCTTTCTTTCGGGCAATCGGCGCCGCAGCCACGAAATGATTTCCTGGCACGCCTGGTCTTCTAGATTCCTGCGATTTGGGCAGCAACGTATGAAACAGAATTTGGCCAAGCGGCCGCCTTACACGATACGGGAAACTCGGATTGAAGATGCGGCACGCCTACCCGATATCGAACGATCAGCGGGTGAAGCGTTTCGCGCGATTCCCGCGCTGGCATGGCTTGCCGACGGCGAAGATCATCCGGAATCGACGCATGTGGCACATATCGACGCCGGAACGAGTTGGGTGGCCGTCGATACCGCAGACAGCCCGATCGGATTTCTAATCGGCGATTTGGCCGGCGACGATTTCTATATCGTGGAATTCTCGGTCCGTCTTGACCGCCAGGGTGCCGGCTGCGGCAAAGCACTTCTATCGCACGTCGCGCAATGGGCGCGCACGCGGGGCATTCGGTCTATTCTGCTTTCTACATTCCGCGAGGTTCCGTGGAATGCTCCGTTCTATCGTCGGATGGGATTCCGTGAGATCGAGTGGAAAGGACTCGGAGACCTCGTAAGCGGCGCGCTCGAGCGTGAAAACGCTATCGGATTGCCGCGAGAAATGCGCTGTGCGATGCGTTGGTCGTGTTTGGATTCGGCGCCAAAGTAGGAAACGCAGCGCGGCGTAGAAATTCCGCCGTGATTTTTTGTTCCGTGAAGCGAATCACCTAGTTCGAGAGCATTATTCGGATTAGGCAAAATGGCGGCTTACGCGAACATGACCGGGCTTGACGACGCATCGAGAAGCGCATTTCACGATTTGATCACGCGCCATCGCAAGATCGTTTTGAAAGTCGCCAGCATCTACGCGCGGGAATCGGCCGACCGTGCCGATCTTGCGCAGGATATCGTCACGCAATGCTGGCGCTCGTTCGCCGATTACGATGCGACCCGATCGTTCTCGACGTGGATGTATCGCATCGCGCTGAACGTGGCGATTTCGTTTGCCCGCAGTAGCCAACATCGGCAGCGCCATGCCGTTGCGTTCGATGATTCGCTGCACGACGTCGCCAGCCCCGATCCTGCTGACGACGAACGGGTGCGCATGCTCTATGCCTGCATCGACGCGCTCGATCCGCTAAACCGCGCGCTGCTCATTTTGTATCTGGACGAACGCAGTCAACGCGAGATTGCCGAGATTCTCGGCATCACGGAAACGAATGTGGCGACCAAGATTGGGCGTTTGAAAGAACGCCTCCGCAACGACATGACTGAGGCATAAGACGATGGAGACTGCGATGGAACTCGACGACTTGAAAATGGCCTGGCAAGCCCTCGACCGGCACATGCAGAAGCAATCGGCATTGAATACCCACATCTTTCGCGAGCAAAAGCTGCATAAAGTGAGCGTTGATTTGCGATGGTTCTATTGGGGGAAAGTTGCACAAATCCTTTTTGGCGACGCGCTGATCTATTTCGGAATCCTCTGCACGATGCGCTACCTGGCCGTTCCTCACCTGTTGATCTGCAGCGTGTCGATGCTGGTATACGGCGTGCTCGTCGTCGTTCTGGGCGGATTGACGCTGGGTTGGGTCAGCCGTATCGATTACGCTGCGCCCGTCGTGCAAATCCAGAAACGCGTGAGCGCGCTGCATCGCTTCCAGATCATCGCCAACCTGTGCGCAGGTTTGCCTTGGTGGTTTTTGTGGATCGCGATCTTTATCCTGGAAGTGAAGGCCAATCTGGGCGTCGATCTCATCGTGACCGCACCCGGCTTCATCGGGATAAGCATTGCGGTGGGGATGGTGGGACTCGTCGCGAGTATTTGGTTTTACCGCCGATCGCGCGGTGCTGGCGGTTCGCGAATGAGTAGCGCCACCGTGCCGCGCCGGCTGCGGGATGCGAAAAACGCGTTGGACGAAATAGCGCAGTTCGAGAGCGTGTAATCGCGCCGACCCATTGAAGCCTGTTGCGAGCATCGGAAAACATCTCAATGTCATATCCACGCCCCACGCCTGAACCCTTTACCCCGGACCAAGAAAGCGTCTGGGATTATCCGCGCCCACCCGTCGCCGAGCCGACCGTCGCGCACATCGTCATCGAGCACGCCGGCCTGATCGTCGCGGACACACGCGCGAGCGTCCGCATACTCGAGACCAGCCATCCACCCAGCTATTACATCCCTCAGACCGACATCGCCGCGGGTGTTTTGCGACGCGCTCAAGGCTCGTCGATCTGTGAGTGGAAAGGTGCGGCGGTCTACTGGGACGTCGTGATCGGCGACATCGTTCTACCGCGCGTGGGGTGGAGCTATCCAAACCCGACTGGGCCGTTTGCGCTGCTGCGCGATCATGTCGCGTTCTATGCCCGGCCGTTCGATGGGTGCAGCGTCGACGGAGAGAAGGTGACGCCGCAGCCGGGCGGCTTTTATGGCGGGTGGATCACCAGCAAGATCGCCGGACCGTTCAAAGGCGTGGCGGGAAGTCGAGGCTGGTGAAGCGACAACGCCGGCTCCTTTTCGAGCCGACCGAGATGAAGTTCTCGCCGGCGGCAGGCGCGTTGATGTCGCGTGTCGCATCGAAGGCCTGAAGATCGTTTCCTCATTAATGCCAAACAGCGCTCTCGCTGTTTTCTTCCAATCCAAGGAATTCCACGATGTCGACTCACGCGTCGCCGCGCAACGTGGCCGCTGTCATTGCCGCAACGCTCGGCAGTTTGACGATGCTCGCGCCCACGCAAGCATTGTCTTTCACGGTGGACAACACACCGCGTTCAGCCAGCGCGACAACCGTGTTCGTTACTACGTGCGCCGACAGCACTCAACCGGGAACATTGAGAAATGCGATAAGTACCGCCACGACCGGGCAGGTCATCGATCTGGGCCACCTTACTTGCAGCACGATCACGATGGACCAGACACTCGGCCAGATGATCGCCAATGTGGATAGCCTGACCGTCACCTCGTCCGGAGCAATGAAGACGATCGACGGCGTGAACAAGTCGAGATTGATATCGCTTACCGGTTCTGGCAAGTTGACGCTAACGAACTTATTCCTCACACGCGGTTCGGTCAAAAGTCCTACCGGCGGCTGCGTTTATTCACACGGCAGCGTAGAACTGGTCGGCTCCAGAATCACCAACTGCTTTCTGTACGGGACGAACGAACCGATCGCGCAAGGCGGGGCGATTTTCGCGCGGAACGACGTAGCCCTGCGGTCCAGCTCCATAAGTCAATCCAGTGTTTTCAGCCTGAATGTCGCCGCTGGTGGCGCGATTGCCGCCGGCGGTTCCGTGCTCTTGACCGTGGACTACACCGTGCCCGGTAGAGGAGGCTCCGCAATTACCGCAACATCCACTTACGGCAACCCGAATTCGACCGGTGGAGCGATATCAGCCCAAGGCGTGACGATGCGCCGATCGACGATCGAGCGCTGCGTCAGCAGCGTGGCTGGTGCCATCGATGCGGATTCCGTCGGCATTTACAGCAGTACAATTTCCAGAAATGTCAGTAATGGGGCAGTGAGCATCGTCGGAGGAGTGTTGGCGCAGACATCGGCCAACGTGAGTAATTCCACGTTTGCATACAATCAGGGAGCCAAATACGGCGCATTGCGCGTGGGCTCTCAAGCTGATGTGATTATCTCAAGCTCCATATTTGCGCAGTCGTCGACGAGTACTGGCGTGCCGATCCCCGACATCTCGCAAGTGCCATCCACCAATCCACCGCCGAAAGGTATAAGGGGCGGGAGCAATCTCGTCCAACGCACGAGTGTGGCACTTCCCAGCGATACCATCGCCGCAGATCCCCAATTCGGCGCAACCACCTTTTGCTCTTCAATAGCAGGATCAGCACTAACCACGGTCCACACCTTGCTGCCCGGAAGCCCGGCTCTACTTCGGGGTTTTCCCAACAGCACCACCGACACAGATGAATGCGGAAATTCATTGGGCGCCGCCGGCGATAGGGTGGACATCGGCGCCTTGCAGCAATCGTCGATCGACGATCAGATTTTCAAGAACGATTTCGAGAATCATCCCTGACGGGCGTCGTGGTTGCGACCACGGTCCCCATCTGAGGAATGCCCTGTATTTGTGATCGTGCGTTGATTCAAGCCGACGGCGCTGGCAGTGGCTTGCGGAGGTGACTACCTCGGCAAGTCGCCGGTGCCGCGAATCAGCGGCGACCATTCGTGAAACGTCGCGGTAAAGACCGCGCCTATCACGGCGGGATCGGACGCGACGATCGCTTGCGCTTCGTCTTTGTTCGATGCCGAGAAAATCGCCATGCCTCCATCTACGTCTCGGAAGGGTCCTGCTCCAATCGCTCGACCGTCGCTGGCCAACTTTTTCCAGTACGCAGCGTGTGGGCCGAGCATCTGTTTACTCATTGGCACACCCGTTTTCCAGGCAGAGCCAGCATGATATTCGACAACGAAAATGTGGTTCGATTGCGTTTCCTCTGCCCGTGCCGGATTGGTTTGCGACAACGATATCGAGGCGAAGGCAGAAACGATCAGATATGAAATAACATGCACGGCCGCTTCTCCATCAGATACTACATTCAGATCATAGTATGACGGTCACTGCACGCCGCGGGGGTTGCGCCGATTGCAGTTGCGCCCTGCGGTCGCGCGCACTTCTTCAGTCTGGCTCAGAGTCACGATGTCATGGTGGCCGGGCGGAAGATTGGGACCTCAAAAGACGCCGACACTCACTCGTGTCCCCGTGGCAGGGAGCCGCCATTGCGTACGCGCTAAAGCGAGCGGAATCGGCGGACGAGAAGCCCCATCTCCCCTGTGCTCATTGCTTTCAAAATTCGCAGAACTCCGTGTTGAGCGCAACTAGCAAAGATGGCTGGGCAACACTGACGTGCCCTAACTCCAGGGTCACTATGGAGACAGGGTACCGAGCGGTAGGGCCGCCAAAATTCGCGGAGGATTACTCTTAGCATTGAAAAGTTGACGCCGATCGATCCAGGTCGGACATTGAGATTCCGTGGATGTAGCTGCGATTGTTCGTATTTGTGCGTGTGCGCCGTTATCTTAGTGGTGCCGCTTTTGAGAGCGGCGTTACCCATTCGAGAACCTCGGAGGTCATATGAAATTTCAACAGATGATCAGTTTGTGCGCAGCGGGTTGTGTATCCGCATTACTCGTCGGATGCGGCTCGGCGTCCGCTGGCAATTTTGGAACCTTCACAGAAAAGGGTAAAACAGTCTCGCTGAATAGCGGTTACGCGTATCGGATAAAAGGGGAAAAGGTAACGAAAGTGGTGATCTGCGACGTGGACAAAATCGACGCGAAAGCGTTAGATGCCGAGGATTATCGCTATAACGCCCTTTATCAACAGATTTCTAAAACTCATCCTGCCAGAAGCTGTGTCGACTTGAGCATTACGGCCGACGGCCAATTGTACGATCTAACGACCAACACGATGAACGGAATGAAGATGGGTATTGCGAGCCAAAATCGTCCTGATAGATACAAGCTCGAAATCAAGCACAACGACGATAAGCGAATCGAAGGTACGCTTCGCAGCACGGACGAATTGAAGAAAGAAAAAGATGTGGAATTCGATGTCAAATTCAGTCTCGACGTATCGCCCACCCCTGCGTTTAGTTGACTGTTCCACAGTACGAATCCTTGGAACGGGGCTGCGCAGCTCGGGCTGCGCTAGCGCATGTCGCTGCGATCGGTTCGACAAAATCCCTCAACACGTGGCCGTCGGGCCTCATCTCAAGTAGAGGACCTATGCAGACAGCAACGCGACTCTCGTCTAGCAACACGGCCTTCGAAGAAGCTGCCTCACGCACACGTTCAGGTCGCATTGCTGGCGCGCTCTATCTCATTACGATAGTGGCAGGCATCTTCAGCTTGATCTACGTTCCGGCGCATCTTTACGTTCACGATGATATTGCAGCTACTGCCCGCAACATTGTCGCCGAGCAGACATTATATCGCTGGGGAATCATCGTCGGCGCTGCCGGTTATGTCGCTTTCACGTTGCTGCCGCTGAGTCTGTTTCAACTTTTCGAAACGACCAACCGGGCCTGGGCGGTAACGATGATGGTGTTGGCGCTGATCGCCATGCCCATGGACTTCTTGGCGATCGCCAACCAGTTGGACGTTATTTCGCTGCTCACTGCCGACAAATATCAGCATCTGTATTCAACGAACGAACTGCTTGGTAATGTTGCGCGCACACTGGATGCGGCGAGCGACAAGATCATCGTTTCTGAAATATTTTGGGGCCTGTGGTTGTTTCCGTTCGGACTACTCGTGTTCCACTGCAACTTCCTTCCGAAAGTGTTGGGTGTCGCGCTCATGTTGGGCTGTCTTGGCTATCTCATCGTTGTCGCTGGCGAAGTCTTTTCAATCGATTTTAGTTTGGGAGGTTGGATCAGTTTGCCGGCTACAGTGGGCGAGATTGGCACAGGTCTTTGGCTTCTCATCGCAGGGCCGCGCCGATGGTTGTGGCAAAGGCCGTCTATGGGTGAGCGAACCAGTTGAGCTGACACCTTCTCTAGGCTTCGCGCACTCAGCTTGACTCGCGATCATTTTGGAAAATTCAGACTTGCAACCGCTTTAGCGATCCGCTGGATGGGCTTGGAAGGCATCTAGGAGTTCAGCCAGGAGTGTCAGTTGACGCCGATCGATCCAGATCGAGCTATGGCCTATGGAAGCGTCCAGTTCGCCAGCATCGGAATGGAATGATCTGACCAACCCGCCGATGTGGCGTCATGCGTGCTGTTGGTTTCGGTGAAGCCATTCGCTTCTCCTGAGACGCCGACCGCCATCATCGGTGCATGGAATCGGTACGCCCTTACTCAGAACGCATCAAGAGGCGTGTCGTGACTAATTCCCGATCCGAAGAATCTAGCGGCGTCGAATGCTCTAGAGGACCGAGCGCGCCCTCATTACGAGTATCGGATGGCGGCGGCACGACGTCACAATAAAAGTACGTGGGATAGAGACAAATCGCGCGCGTGCGAGATTGTGAATGTCAGAGGTCGAGGGCAAACGTCGTATTAGTTCTTAAGGAAGCCCTATCGAGGTATTGACGTGATAGTCATGGATCTAATTTCAAATCGCCGATGCTCGCTCGCAGTATGCGTGGCTGCGTGTTTTGCGCTGAGTGCGCCTACCTCGTCATGTTGGGCGACGTCCGTCGTAACCAATTGTAACGATTCAGGTCCTGGGAGCCTGCGCGACGCGGCGGGCAACGCCGTAGAGAACGATACCGTCGATCTTAACCAAGTGAACATGCATTGCAGCACGATAACACTCACGAGCGGACAGATTACGGTCAAGCAGAACAATCTTGCGATTAAATACGACGGCACGATAAATCGACAAGCGACTATTTCTGGCAACGCTGACAACTACGCAGGAACTGGCCGACGCATTTTTAAGCACACGGGAAACGGAACGCTGAGGCTGCAACGGCTCAATATCACGGACGGAAGTTATGGTGTTTTTACGCAGCAGGCCATCGTGAACACCATTGCCGGCGGCTGCGTCACATCCAGCGGCATAGTCGATCTGGAAGGGTCCGATATTTCAATGTGCTTCACCAGGGGTAACATCGGCCTTGGCGGAACTCTTCGCGGCGGTGCGGTGTACGCGGCGCGCGGCGTGATAATGAATAACAGTTCCGTGACCGGTAGCGGCGTCGTCAACTACTACTCCGGCGGCACGTATAGCGGTGCGGCGGCGGAAGGCGGCGGTGTGTTCGCAAATGGGTATGCACAGATTCGTTCCAGCACCATTGCCGGCAATGAGGCATTTTCAGATTCAAACAATTCGTCCGGCGGAGGGATCGCGATCGTCAGCAGCACTTCAGCCCCGTCCCTGATTGAACAGTCGACGATCGCCAACAACAAATCTGTTCGCGGAAGCGGCGTATTAGCCGCCAATCATGCAGCACCGATGACCGTGCAAAACAGTACGATTTCGGGTAACGGTTTACCCGTCGACTTTAAGTATAACCATACGCCCGTTACCGGTTCGGCGATATTTTCTTTCGGACAACTGACGATTGCGAACAGCACGCTCGCGACTAACATCGGCCTCAGCGCTTCAGCGCTCTACTTCGCCACATCAAATTACAGCGCAGGCGTTGTCAGCTCGATTCTCGCGGACAATACCGTATATGGCGGCTACGACATTGGCAGTCGTTCGCCGATCACGCTCGGCGGCAAATACAACTTGATTTCGACGCATTCCGCGACTGTTTCGTTCGCTTTTCCTCAAGGCCAGCGCAGCGATGATCCGCAGCTGCTCCCTTTGAAAGATAACGGCGGGCCGACCTTGACGCATGCGCTCAAACCGGGCAGCCCTGCACTTGGGCGCGGTTCGAACAGTACGAACTTGACCTACGATCAGCGCGGGCCGAACTACATGCGGGTTGTCAACGGCTTGATCGATATCGGCGCGTACGAAGAGCAGGTACTCGACCATATATTCGTCGATGGGTTTGAATAACGGCATTGGGCATTTGATCGAAATAGTGGCAGCGCCGATTGGGCAAATTCCAGCCGACAACACATTGGCGCTCCTCTTGATGTTTTTGAGCGCGTCGCACCTCACGAGTCGATATTGACGCCGATCGATCCAGGTCGGACCATGCGCGAACCAACAGTTTCAGAATTTGCCGAGTGAAATTGTGACCATCGCCGAATATTGTGTTTTTTCTGCCGTCATCATCTATCTGCTGACGCTCGCTCCGGCCAAAGTGATCGGATCTCCCCGATTCAACAACGCCAAGCCACGCGACTCTGCTTTCTACGAAACGCCTCTACGGGCGCGTGCACTTGGCGCGCACACAAACGGTATCGAAACGTTTCCATTTTTTGCGACGGCAGTTCTGCTCGCCGAGTTTCGGCACAGTCCTCAAACGCACATCAACGAGTTGGCGATGGCATTCATCGTCGTTCGGCTTGCGTTTGTGGTGGCGTATCTATCGAATTTCCCGACGACGCGAACGATCCTGTGGAACGTCGGATTCTTCCTCAACGCTTGGCTTTTCTTCTTACCGGCATTGAGTACGTAATCATCAGCAGTGATGTGTGGCTGCGATGCCACGCTGTCGCAGGATCGCTTCGGCAAGAGGTCTTTCGTGCCGAGCGATTTCCACACTGCGATGCTGCGAACGAGGCCGGCTTGATCGCGTGCGCGGATGAGTTCAGCGGGCAGGCCGACGCGGGATGCAATAGACCGATCCGCGACGCGTGACGTTGCTCTGAAGGCACATTTTCTGGAGACTCCCGTAACACGATCAGGTGTGTTACGGGAGTGACTCTAGGCAAGTGAAATGCTCATTTACAAGCAATTTCAGCCTGTTGAATGGTGGAGGCGGCGGGAATCGAACCCGCGTCCGAAGATACTAGATCCCCAGATC
>JBDUEI010000003.1:0-23746 GCA_040002515.1 Rudaea sp.
ACCTGGAAATCTCTCCGCAGCAACTAGGCCTGAACTTCACCAATCAACTGGAGAACGCCTTTATGAAACATACCTCTTTGGCACTGATCACAGCACTTATCTGCTTAGCGGTGACCCCAGTCGTCCAACGCGCGAACGCGCAGCCACCTGTGACCGCTTCGCGCATCGCGGACCTTAGTGACTTCATCGGAAACGGCCCCTGCACTGGCAATGTGATGGCGTCGGACAAAACGCCGGGTCACGCGTCCGTTGGCCACTTCCATGGAGAAAAAATACTCGATGGCAACTGGGTCATTATTCATTACGACGAAGACCAAACGGCTGAAAATCAGAAGCCGTATCACGTCGTGCAATTCTTTGGCTTCGATTCGACGAAACAAAAGTTTGTGTCCGTTGTGTTTGATAACTCCGGGACCACCTACGGCACTGGAACGAGCGCCGGATGGAAAGACGACACGCTCACCATCGAGGATTCGACCGGCGGCGACAGTGCGTCTTACCGTGATGTCTTCACCAGAAACGGTAAGAAAGGGTTGAGTCACACTGGCACGATGGCCGACAAACAGGGCAAATGGGTAAAAACGGACGAACAGACCTGTCGAATCACGCCGTGATCGTTTTCTTCAGGGGCGCTGCATGACAGCGCCCCGTGCTTTCAAGCAGATGAGAATGACGCGGAATCGGATTCATCCGATCGCCGACTACTCTTTTCCGACATGCGATCGGTCGATCGATCCAGCGCACTTTGATTTTGCTACGCCTCGAATCAAACGCTTTAGGCACATGGCTAGTTCTTCCGACGCCCCAATACGGGGGTAAGAAACGCGATAACAGCGATCGGCAGAAATAATTGAGCGCATGCAGAAACCAGATCGCCGGAAGGCGAGTTGTTCAAAGCATCACGGCTGTCGAGATCGAGTGTGGTGTGAGCCAAGAAGTTCGCTATAGAAGCTCGTTCAATGAGCATTGCGACGACGCCCAGACTAAACGCGACGAGAGCCGAGACATTACGTTTGAAGACCGCCGCGCCGATGGTGTAGAAGAACCAACCCATAATGAAACAAATAAAAAAACCGGGCAGGCCGGGAAAAATCGGAGCCAACTCGTGTGCACGAATTAGGTGTTCAGTCTGGCTGATAACGATCGCACAGACGAAGACACCGAGACCGAACGTTAGCGCAGCTTTCATAGTGCCCCACCTTTTTTGCTAGGCGGACTCTGCCGCCAGAGCACCGATTCTATCGAATCGATCGCTGCGACGCTTCGAGGACGACTTGCGATTGACCCGTACCCCTCGCGGAGGAATCGACGGCCAAAGCAGGGCCATGCCGCTTTCACCAACTCGAGTTAAACGAAACCGGATGCGCTCGCATCTACAGGTTCATAACTGGAGTTGGAACCGCACTGCACGATGTTGGCGCACTACGTTTCCATAGTTTGCGGTTGTCGACACTCATAGGACGGTCATCATGGGGCATCGAGCGTATTTTGCGCTATGGCTGGCACTTTCGATTGGCACAACTGACGCTGCGGTGACAACACATTCCGTCAATCAATGGAACGATTCCATCGATCAATTCGTGCAGCAAATACGAGGCACACATCCGGATCCGTTCGCCAAAACGGGATCTTTGGCGTTTATGAGGGATGTGAACGACTTCAAACAACACATGGGCGAACTCTCCGAAGAAGAGCGCATGGTGCGCGCCATGCGCATTGTTGCGAGCCTCGGCGATGGCCACACCGACCTGCAACCCGCTCGGGCTGACTTTGGAAAGTGGTACCCGATCCATATCGTCGAATTCCCGGATGGTTATTTCGTTACGTCTGCCCTTAAAAGCTATGACGAACTCGCTGGCGCGCAGGTGATCAGCATGGCTGATAAACCTATTGCCCAAGTCGCATCAGCGGTGCGGTCACTGGCGAGTGCCGACAATGAGTTCGGCGCGCGCTGGAACTTAGGAAGCCTTCATAACGCCGCTTTGATGCGCGGTCTAGGTTTCGCGCGGGCGGATGACTCTATTTCAGTCAAGTTCAAACTCGCGGACGGGCGAGTCAAAACGGAAGAGCTCCCAGCAATGCTCGCGGATTCTGCGTTTTATTCGCCAGGCTTTTCTCGCAACGATTGGGAAGACGGAGCCGAGACGCTGGGACCGCCTTTGGCAAGCCCTACGGAATGGATCACGGCCTATCGCGGCGAACCGGCTAGCGCGTTTCGCGTACGGGACGATACTCACCCCATCCACTTGACCCTGCGTCGCGCACTTGTGTCGCGCAACCTTCCGCAGTTCGGCACCTACTACATTCAATCCAATATCGTTGAAGATGGGGCCGATGAAAGTTTCCGTCACTTCTTTGCGCGGGCGATGGACGAAATCGATTCGGCACATCCGAAGAACGTGATCCTCGATCTTCGCAACAATCCCGGCGGCGACGGGTCGCGGATTCCGGAACTCATTCCGCTATTCAGCCGACACCTGGCAAGCACCCAAAATCTTTTTATCCTGACCGGGCCCAAAACATTCAGCGCAGCGATCCTTTGGCTTGGTGATTTCGCGCGCTTTCTGCACCCGAGCATCGTTGGGGAACCCGCCGGCGCCGCGTTGAATAGTTTTGGTGACGCGCATGAGTTTCCTATCCCAGACATCGGCGCAACGATTCACATTTCCACGCTCCGCAACGTCAAATCTGGAGTTCTCGATACATCGACGCTGACACCCGTCGATGTGCCAGCTCCGATGACGTTTGCCGACTGGCGCACCGGGCGCGATCCTGCCGTGGATCAAATTCTGCAAGGAAAGGAAATGCGAAGCTTCGCGCAAATCGCACTCGTCGATGGAGCGGACGCGGCACAACGCGCAATGGCTGAACGTGTAGACGTTTTCAAGAAATATTCGTGGTGGACGCCACCGCCAGAGATCGAACTGCGTTATGCCGTCCAATTGTTGAGGGAACAGCATCGGTTTGACGACGCCATAGCAATCGGCAAAATCAGCGTACGGTTTCATCCGGAAATTTGGAACAGTTGGTACAACTTAGGTCAGGCCCAACTGGAGGCTGGCAGGCTGCTCGAAGGCCAAAAGACGTTGGCCAAAGTCCTGGAGGTGGATCCGAACAATTTCAATAAGGACGAGCTTGCAGACATTTTTGCGCGCGATCCCGCGAAAGAGTTTTCTGTGCCACCGCTCCTGCAGTGGGGTTCTTCGCTAGAATCGTTGAAGCCGGTTCTCGACGCGAATTGCACTGCGGTGAGCTCCGAAAAAACTCCCGCGCATTCGCCGCAGCCGGGCCACGAGGTTCTGGTAGTTACGTGCCACGATTATCTGTACTTGGGATCAAAACACGACGTGTCTCTGACCTTCGTAGACGATCGGCTGGCATCTGCGTCCGTGCGATTGCCTGCCATCGACCCGCAGAAATTTGTTGCGTCAATCGAACATGATCTGCACGAAAGCCCCGTCGACAAAGGCTCTTATCTCGCGTTTCCCCAACATCTCACCTTCATCTCCAAATCAGGTGTGGACGTGATGTTTTGTTCGACTTCCTTTCGCGGCGAGCTGGAGCGCCACTTACTGCACTGAAGGATGTCAAGTCAAATCGCGTTAATTTTGGCGCCAATCCTTCGATATCCAGCGTAATTCCAAAGTATCCGTTTAGGCTAGTTGCTAAACTATGTTTTTGGATGGAGAGCAACGATGCCGAATATTGCAAATGTACTTCGAGAAGAAATCACGCGGATCAGCCGCCGCGAACTGCGCAAACAGACCGCAACGTTGCAGCGCGCCTCAGCGCAGTTTCGGCGCGACATCGCCGCGCTGAAGCGCGAGGTGACGCAATTGCAGCGCGAAATCAAACAAAACGTGCGCAGCAATCGCGCGTCGGCTCCTGAAAAAGAGGTCGATACCCGTTCGATGCGTTTCGTCGCCAAGGGCTTCCGCACATTGCGGCATCGGCTTGGCTTGTCCGCATCGCAGATGGGCAAGCTCTTGGGCGTGAGCGAACAAAGCATCTACAACTGGGAAACCAAAGTTTCAACGCCGCGTCGCACGCATTTACCGGCAATTGCGAAATTGCGCGGGCTTGGAAAGCGCGAAGCTCTAACGTTGCTTAACGACAAACGGTGAGAGACCTACGTTCGCAACTGCGTCGCGTCGACTAGCGTGGATCCGGCCCGCAACGGCGCCGGATATCAGGACTGTCGGGGCGTCTCTCCCGGTGAGACAAGGTTGACCAGGAGTCTTAGTCGCCCCAGCAGTCCGCTTCGCGATGAGTTATGCGTCAGCGACGCCGATGGCGACGTAGGCGCACTTTGCGAAATCGAGCGTGGGATCTTGCAACAGGGAGGAGTCCACAACGTAAGCAATGTTCAGCGATGTGCGTTGCATGCCGATTCTGAGTTGCTCTCCCACCAAACGAGCGGCAACGACGACGTGTGTTACGACCCTGCTCTCGCCTACGAACGCCCACTTGATGGGTGAAGCGAGTTTACCGATCCAGTAGTCGGGTCTATCCGGTCCAGGAATTTGCCGGATCAAATCGATATCGAATGGAACCTGCGCATACAAATCATCTGGCGCGGAGTCTACTTCGGTCACTCGGATTCGCATGGTCTGAAGTTCACAACGTTTGAGATAGAGTAGAGACTACCGTGGCGTGTGCAGGATGTCAGCGCAACGACTGCACGTCCATCGCACCTTCGATAAATCCAATTTCCGCCTTTTGATTCACATCAATGCTTCGGTACGCGCACCATAAACAATGCGCTCAATCCCGCGCCAAGCGATGCGATGGCGCATGCCCACGACGTCACATGAAATTCGACGATCAACGCGGGTCCGTTCACGCCCAATGCGCCGCCGAGCATCGCGGTTGCGATCATTCCGGCGGTGCGCGCCACCGCACTATTGAAGCCGGATGCCGCACCGGTGTATTGCTCGTCGATCGACGAAAGCACGGCCGTGGTCAGTGGCGCGACGGCGCCGGCCAATCCGAAGGCGAGCACGACAATCGCCGGAAACACGTCGCGCCAATAACTCGCGTGCTCACCAACGCGCAGCAACAAAAGAAATCCGGCAGCGACAACGATGGGGCCGATCGTCAACGGCCAGCGTGGTCCGATGCGTCCGGCCAATTTTCCCATCAGAGGCGATGTAACCGCGAGGATAATTGCCAGCGGCAATAAAGCGGAACCGGCCTGTATCGCCGAATAGCCCTGTGCTTTGATGAGCAGATACGGCACCGTCACGGTGAGCGCGCCGAGTGCGCCGTACAGCAAGAGCGTAAGCAGCGTCAGTCCGATGAATGTGGACGAACCGAACAGCGCCAACGGCATCATCGCGCTTTTGCCGCGCCATTTTTCGACGAGCACGAAGGCGATCAACAGCGCAAAACCGACGACGCACCACACGATCGTCGAGGTGGTCCAGCCCGCGCGTCCGGATCCGAGCGTGAGACCCCACGTGAGCGCGCCCATCGATGCAGTGGCGAGCAATGCGCCGGGCAAGTCGAGCGGCAATGATTTGGTGTCGCGATGAATGTTTGGCACAAAACGCAATGCAAGAACGATAGCGAGAATTGCCGGCGGTAGATTCAGGAAAAAAATCGAACGCCAGCCGATCGTGTCGATCAGCCATCCGCCGAGCACTGGACCAATCGCCGCCATCACCGCGCCGGCGGCCGCCCAGATTCCGATGGCGCGACCCTTATCCGCGCCGGAAAAAGACGCGCCGAGAATGGCCAGACTGTTCGGCATCAACAACGCGGCGCTGATGCCTTGCAACACGCGACCGGCTAATAGCCACGGCAGCGATGGCGCCACGGCGCAGGCGACGGAAGCCAGTGCGAACACGACGGTGCCGACGACCAATAACCGCGTGCGCCCGAAACGATCGCCAGCCGCACCACCGAGCAAGAGCAACGTACTCAGCGGTAGAAGATAGGCGTTGATCACCCACTGCATGTCCGCCGCATCGCCATTGAAACTAGCGCCAATGGCGGACAACGCGACATTGATAACTGTGCCATCGATGAACGCGAGACTGGAGGCGAGGATCGTGGTGGCCAACACCCAGTTCGGATGCAGGATCTTGTTCGATGACGAATCCTTGGCGCGATGTGTCACGCGCGGGCGCTTGCGAGAGCGTTTCGTCGTTTCGGTCATTGCGGGCGTCCGTAAAATTTTCTGCAGCTGATTATGCCGGTCGCTCAGTCGAATGGTTAAACGCCCTTTCGACGCGCCCTTCTACGCTTAAATACCGTTGCGCGATCGTTCAGTTGGGCTGAACAACAATCCACGTCCAAACTCAGGGATAGGAGGCACTATGGACGGTTCTGGAAAAAATCTCATTGCAGCGGCGCTGTTGATTGCGATCGGCGGCACAACCTCGGCTTTCGCGCAAGATCGGTCGGTCGTATGCGAGTCCATCGATAACGGCCGGAACAGTTGTCCCATACGGACGGATGGACGCGTTCGCATGGTCGAACAGTTCAGTAAAACACCGTGCGTCAAACACGACAATTGGGACGTCGAAGATAACGGCGTTTGGGTCAGCGGCGGATGCCGCGCGCGGTTCGAATCGATGTCACGTCGCGAGCACGAAGATCGCCGCGATGACGATCGTCGTGGTGATGATCGTCGCGACGACCAAGCCGGCATGCAAACGCCGCCGCCAGATGGCGCATCGATCCGATTGCAAGCCAAGTGCGCGCACCGCGTCGCCGAATATCAGCGCATCTCCACCGACGATGCCGTCCCACAGGGCAGCCGCGTGGTTGGCGATGGATTGTTCGAGGTGAACATCGGCACGCCGCAGGGCACGATGGTGTGTACGGTAGATCAGGACGGCAACGTTCGCGGCGTCATGCAGGGTCAATAGACGAGAAGTTTCGGCGCAGCGCTAGAAACTTAGAACGATAGTGGCAAGTTATAGTTGAGGCGATCGTCCCGAACGATCGCCTCTTCCAAGTTTTACTATCGAACCGAATACCGCAGTCGCGCCACGATTCCAAATGGTCTCAAATCCGCGTATGCGATCTTCACGATCTGCGTAAATACCCACGCTAAACTTCAGCCCGCGTTCTTGGCGGCCTTTTCGCGCAGCCTGTCTTCGCGCTCGCGCGCGTCGGGCGTCAATTCGTCGCCGAAATCTTCGGATTCGAAAATCTGTCGGATTTCGATTTCACCCATGCCGTTTTCGTGCGGACTCGGCGTCCGCTTAACCCACTCGATCGCCTCGTCCATCGATTTGCACTTCCATATCCAAAACCCGGCGACGAGTTGTTCAGGGGTGGCGAACGGCCCATCGACGACCGTGCGTTTGCTGCCTTCGAACTTTACCCGCGCTCCTTTCGAACTCGGATGAAGACCTTCCCCCGCGAGCATCACGCCCGCGTTGACCAGTTCTTCGTTGAACTTGCCCATCTCGGTCAGCAGTTTTTCGCTGGGCATCACGCCGGCTTCGCTGTCTTTCGTGGCTTTGACTATCACGAGGAATCGCATGGTCTGTTCTCCTGTCGGGATTGGAACCGGCTTAGCGGTTTCTGGGGATTCCGCCGATCCACCAGAATTATCTGGCGATCAGGAAGACCGGCGCTTCGCGAAATATGAAAAAAAAAGAGCCGCGCAGCCCTGACGCTGCGCGGCCTTTTCGTTTGCGTAACCGTTACAGCCTTCTACCGCGCACACCGCCCGCGATGAGCGAGATAAGGAACAACACGATGAAAACGAGGAAAAGCAGTTTGGCAATTCCTGCAGCCGTGCCGGCGATCCCGCCGAAACCCAGCGCTGCAGCGATAAGCGCCACAACCAGAAACACCAGTGCGTAATGCAACATGACATCGCTCCTTGATTCGTAGGTAACTTCCGCGGACACCCGCGTCTCCACGAACGCTATATCAATAGCCGTGCCATGCCGAAACGGCGATTTGACGCGCTTTACGCAGGCGTGAATATCGCACTCTGCACGACGTTTTCGCGCCGACAGGCAACCTGCACGACGCTAGCCCCAAAGCGCGATGTTTTTGCCATTGCAGACGGCTAAACGTCCATTCGTTGCACTGATATCGAATCCGCCGGTGAATGCCGAGAACGCGGGCAAAATGGTCAGGCCCTCATTCATCACGAATACCGGCCAGCGACGCGCTATACCCGGCATTCGCACCACGGGATGCAGGTGCCCGCACACAATGTGCGCGAGGCGGGTTGGTTTCGGCGCATGACGCAACGCAAACGGTGCCAGTTCGATTTCGCCATCATGAATCGAAATGTCCAGATCCAGTGCGTGCAACGCACGATCGTGGTTGCCGGCGACGACGTCGATGTTCAGATCGGCATGCGAACTTTGCCACGGCTCCCACGCGTCGCGCCAACTTCGCTCGATCGCGCTGGAATGCAACAGATCGCCGAGCACGATCAATCGCGTGGCCGACGTCGTTTCCAACATCGCGCTCAATCGACGCAGATCGTAGCGCGTGCCGCCACTCGGCAGTGCGATACCGGCCGAACGAAACGTATCGGCTTTGCCGAGATGCAGATCGGCGATCAGCAACGCACGTTCGCGCGGCCAGAACAACGCGCGGTCCGCAAGCAGGTGCACGGTTTCTCCGGCGATGTCGACAACGATGAAATCAGCCACTGCGTTTATCGAGCTGTTCGGCGGCGCGTGCGACGCGCGTCTTCCAATCTTCATTGGACAATTCGCCACGCCAGCGCTCGGCCCAGAGCGGAAACGAAAGTGGCGTGAGCATCTCGGGCGTAAGCAAATGGATGCGCCGACGCGCGAAATCCTGCAATGTCTCGGCGACCTGCCGCACATCGAGTTGTGCCTCGAACACTTCGCGCTGCGCCTGGTTCAACAGCATGTGATCGGGATCGAACCGCTGCAGAACATCGAAGATCAATCCGCTGGAGGCCTGCAGATGACGCACTTTGCGCGGTTGGCGACCCGGCAGCGACGGCGGCAACAGGCCGGCGACGCGCGCGATCTCACGAAATTGCCGACGCGACAATTCACCGACGTTGACGCACGCGAGCAGATCGTCGAGCAACCTGTCGGGGCTGAGCAAACGTTGCACGAGTTCCATCGACATCGGCGTTTCGCGCGGCACAGCGATGACGCACCCATAGTCGTTCGCGGCATATGAAAACGTGTTGGTGATTTCGCGCGACCATCGCATGCTCGCCAGGGCTGCGATGCCTTCGTTCACCGCACGGCCGGCGAACGGATAGATCATCAGGTACCAGCCGTCGCGGCGATGAATCCATTCGACGAGCAATTGGTCGGCATTCGGCAATGCAGAAAATTTGCGCTGGATGCGCATCAGCGGAGCGAGGAATGTCATTTCCGGTGTCGCCGAATTTTCGGTCGACATCACGCGCTCGACTTCCTTGCCCAACTCCGAAGACAACGGCATGCGCCCACCCTGCCAGCGCGGCACACTGCCCTGCCCGCTTTTCGCGATGCGCACATACGCGGTCATGTTTTCCAGACGCACCAGCGTCAACGTTCGTCCCGCGAACTGAAACCGATCGCCGGGACGCAATCGGCTCAAAAACGCTTCTTCGACGGAACCGAGTCGTCCGCCTTTCATGAATTTCACGCCGACCGCGCTGTCGCTCGTGATGGTTCCGATCGACAGGCGATGTCGCGTCGCGATACCGCGATCGGGCACGCGATACATGCCATCGTCGTCGCGCACCACTTTGCAATATTCCGGGTAGCTCGACAGCGCGCTGCCGCCCTGCACGATGAAATCCAGAACCTGCCGCCACATCGTTTCGCTCAGCGCCGAGAATGCATGCGTCGTGCGAACTTCTTCGAACAATTCTTCCGACTTGAATCCGGCACCCAGCGCAATCGTCACGCCGTGTTGTGCGAGCACGTCCAGGCACAATGTCGGCGGATGGCGCGGCTCGATCTCGCCGCGCTCGATCGCCCGTCGCGCCGCCGCGTACTCGGCCAGCTCGAACGCATGCGATGGCACGCATACGATGTGCCCCGCTTCGCCTGGCCGATGTTTCGCGCGGCCGGATCGCTGCAGCAATCGCGAAATGCCTTTCGGACTTCCGATCTGAAATACCAGATCGACAGCCGGAAAATCCACGCCGAGATCGAGACTCGATGTCGCGACCACGCATCGCACCGAACCATCGCACAATCCTTGTTCGGCCTGTGAGCGCAACCCCGCATCGAGCGATCCGTGATGCAGCGCAAGCGTCTCCGGCGCGTGCGGCCAGACTGCCGCGAGCGCCTGATGCCATAACTCCGCCTGCGAACGGGTGTTCGTGAACACGATGCTCGTGCGGGCTTGCGACAAACGTTCGAGCACACTCTGCAACTGCGTGAGCCCGAGATGCCCGGCCCACGGAAATCGCCGATCTTCTGGCGGCAACAATGTCTCGAGCGAAAAACTTCGCGGCGTGACGCCGGATACGATCGCGCCCGACGAATGCGCCGGCAATAACACGTCGCGCGCTTCGTCTAGATTGCCGAGCGTGGCCGACAGTCCCCAGCAGCGATGCGAAGGCGAAAGTTTGCGCAACCGCGCCAGACTCAGCTGCAGCAAAACGCCGCGTTTGTTGCCGATGAGTTCGTGCCATTCGTCGACGATCACCGCGCGCAGTCCCGAAAATATCTCACTCGATTCGGGATAGCTCAGCATCAATTCCAACGATTCCGGCGTGATGACGACGACATCGGCGCGGCCCTGCGTCGATAATCGTCGATCGCGCGCGGACGCGTCGCCGGTGCGCATCGCGACGGCCCACGGAATACCGAGCGACGCGATCGGAAATTGCAGCGAACGCACCGTATCGGCAGCCAGTGCGCGCAGCGGCGTGATCCACAGCACGCGCAATTGCGTGTTGCTCGGCGACGACTTGCGCGATTTTTTTATCGGAGCACTCGCCACGCCTTCACGCAGCGCTTCGAGCAACGGACCGCCGAATGCCGCGAGCGTTTTGCCGCTGCCGGTGGGCGTGTGCAGAAGTCCGGATTCGCCGCGCAGATAGCGCTGCCATACCTCGCGCTGGAACGTTGCGGCGGTCCAGCCTTGCGTCGCGAACCAGTCGACGAGCGCGGCATCGTTCGCGCGCGATGCTTTTTTTCGCGATGTCATCGCGCCAGCGCCTGCAACGTTTCCAGACGATCGGCTTCGGCGAACGGTTTGTCGTGTCGCCAGCGCAAGATGCGCGGAAAGCGCACGGCAATGCCCGACTTGTGCCGTTGCGAACGGTTCACCGCTTCGAAACCGAGTTCGAACACATGATGCGGCGCGACGGAACGCACCGGACCGAACCGTTCGAGCGTGTGCGCACGAATCCATCGATCGAGCTGCAGGATTTCCTTGTCGTCGAGACCCGAATACGCTTTCGCGACGGGAACGAGTTCTTCGCCATGCCACAGCGCGAAGGTGTAATCAGTGAACAACGTGCTGCGCCGCCCATGACCGGCCTGCGCGTAAATCAGAACGGCGTCGATCGTTAGCGGATCGATTTTCCACTTCCACCAATCACCGCGCTTGCGGCCCATCTGATACGCAGAATCGCGACGCTTGAGCATGATGCCTTCCACGCCGCGTTCGCGCGCGGATTCGCGCAACGCGCGCGCGGCATCCCAATCCGATGCCGGCAATTCGTGCGACATCACGATGCGCGGATCGGCGTGTTCGTCGAGCAATTGTTTTAGCGCGGCCCGCCGTTCGACGAGCGGTTTCGCACGCAAGTCTTCGCCGTCGAGTTCGAGCAAGTCATAGGCGAGCATGCGCACCGGCGTGTCGTTCAACGATTTCGGTCCCGGTTTCTTACGCTGAATGCGTGTCTGCAATGCGGTGAACGGCATCGGCGCATCACCTTCGCGCCAGGCGAGCAGTTCGCCGTCGATCACTGCATCGTGCGGCAGCGATGCGGCGGCACGTTCGATTTCGGGAAAACGTCCGTCGAGACGTTCTTCGCCGCGCGACCACAATGCGATCGTTGCATCGCGCCGGATGAGCTGCAGTCGAATTCCGTCCCACTTCCATTCGAGCGACCACGCACCGATGTCGCCGAGCGAAACCGGATCGTCGACCTGCGACGCCAGGAAAAACGGAAACGGCTGCGAACTGTCTTCGGCGATGCTTTCCAACGACAGCAGCGATTGATAAAACGTAACCGTCGGCGGCCAGTCGCCGAGCATGCGTTGCGCGATGCGCGCGATATCGACGCCACTGATTTCCGCAAGCGCCTGTTGCACGATCCGTTGCGACACACCGACGCGCAAACTGCCGGTGAGCAGTTTGTTGAACACGAGCCGTTCGCTGAAATGCAAGGCGTCCCACGCGGCGACGATGACGTCGCGCCGAACATTCGCGTCCGCGTTGGCGATCGGCAGCAAACGTTTTTCGATCCAGTCGGCGAGCGAAATATCGGGCGATGACGTGATCGGATCGTTCATCAGCAAGGTCAGCGTTTCGGCCAAATCGCCGACGTGCGAATAACTTTCGTCGATCAACCACGGCTCGATCCCACTACGCTGCGAAGCCCACTCGCGCAATTCGCTCGACGATGCGATGCGTGCCTTGGCGCCGCCGATTTTTCCGCCGGACAAAAGGCGCAGCGCCCACGCCGCATCGGCTGGTGTCACATGACGAAAATACGCCGCCAGCGCGGCGCGCTTGTCGAGCGTGGCCGTGCTTTGATCGAGTTCGCTGTACAACTCGGCGAAACGGCGCATCAATCGTCCTCGCCAAAATTCGTCGAGAACGTTTCGGTGCGGATGCCTTCGTCGTTCAGCACGCGGACCAGCGCGTCGGTATTGCCGTGCGTCGCGATAACGCGCGAGGCGCCCGTTTCGCGGATCGTCCGCAGCAAATCCGGCCAATCGGCATGATCCGACAGCACGAAACCGCGATCGACGTTGCGACGTCGCCGATTTCCCCGGATGCGCATCCAGCCCGATGCAAATCCGTGTTGCGCCTGGCGGAATCGCCGCAACCACGCACTGCCGGCGGCCGATGGCGGGGCCAGGATCAGTTCGCCCGCGAAGTCCGCACCGCGCGCCTGTTCGGCGACGGGAATCGTTGGCAACATGGCGATCCCGGCAGATCGGTATACTTGTACACCAGCCTCGATCGCGCCATGCACGTACGCCGGTTTGTCGGTGAACGCGGCCAGTTCCGCAAGCACCCGCTGCGCCTTGCCAAGCGCATAGCAATACAGGATCGCAGACTCGCCCCGCGCGGCGCACGCGTCGCGCCAGGCGACGATGTCGCGCGCGACTTCCGGCGTGTCGGGCCATCGATAGACGGGCAGACCGAACGTGGCTTCGGTGATGAATGTATCGCAGGCGACCACGTCGAACGGCGCGCACGTCGGATCAGGTTGACGTTTGTAATCGCCCGACGCGACCCAGACTTCGTCGCCCACTTCGATGCGCACTTGCGACGACCCCAGAACGTGACCGGCCGAATGAAACGACACACGCGCGCCACCGATATCGAACGTGTCGCGATAGTCGTGCACGTGATAAACCTGATCGCCCAGCCGCCACTGCAGGATCGGCAGGCCGGCGCGCGAGGTGTAGTACTCGCCCATGCTGATGCGCGCGTGATCGCCGTGGCCGTGCGTGATCACGGCGCGCGCGACCGGACGCCACGGATCGATGTAGAAATCGCCCGCCGCGCAATACAAGCCTGACGGCGTCGCGACGACGAGATCGGATGTAGTCATTGCACCGCTTCCTTGCCGCGCCATTTCCTTTGGCGCCCGGTAAGAAATGGGGCGCCGACCACGATATTAAACCGTGGATCGGCGGCGGCGAGGTGAACGAAGCGTGCACAAAAATGCCGTGTTCAGGCGATGTCGGCGTTTCGGCCGCCGCTAAATTTTTTTGAGCGATTGCCGCAGTTTTTTCGCGACGTGGGCCGGATGGCTTTTTCGCACGGTGATATTCGTGGTCCGGTGCCATAGCGCGATCGCTTTGATCGCTCGTGCAACATCGGCGACCACGTCGTCATCCGTATCGACGCGGTCTTCGAAATAGATGGTTTTGACCTCGAACCGGTTTTCGCCGCGATGGGCTTTGGCATCGAGACGTCCGATCAATCGGCCGCGATGCAGGATCGGCAATACGAAATATCCGAATTTGCGTTTTGGCGCGGGCGTGTAGCATTCCAGCGTGTAGTCGAAATCGAACATCGCCAACGCGCGCGCGCGATCCCAGACCACGGGATCGAACGGCGACAGCAACGTCGTGTGCGTTGCGCGCAATCGCGAATTCCGCGCGCGTTTCAGCAGCGGCAGATGGTCGCGATGCACATAGCCGGGATTTTCCCAGCCGCGCACATCGACGCGGATCAACTCGCCGCTTTCGACGAACGTCTGCAGATCGGCATCCTTGTGTTTTTTCGGCGTGCGAAAATAATCCGCGATCCAGCGCGCCTGCGCGATGCCGAGCGCGCGCACGGCGCCGACGATGAATTCGTGTTTTACGTCGGGCATCGCCGCGGACGATGCCACGCGCAGCTTGGCCATCACACGTTCGCGCAGATCGTATACGCGCTGGAAGTTTTCGCGCCGCGCGATCATCAATTCGCCCATCGAAAACAGCGCTTCGAGCCAGCGCTTTTCGTCTTTCCAGCCCCACCAGCCTTTACCGCCCTGGCGCACGGCCTCGAAGTCAGACGCTTTCACTTCGCCGTGTTCGCGGATGTGGGCGAGCAGACGATCCATCCCGGCGCGATGGTCGCGATGCATGCGCTGCGCGCTCTTGTCCGCCCAATGGCCGGCGCGATGCGACAAATCGCCGCGATGCAACGAAAAATCCTCGGCCGACGCAAAACAGGCTTCGTGCGCCCAGCACTCGAAGATCGCGCCGCGTTTCAGCAGGTCGTTCAGCCAGTCCAGTTCGTAATCGCCCACACGCGAAAACAGCACCAGATAGGGACTGCGCGCCACGACGTTGATCGTATCGATCTGCAGCAGACGCATGCGCCGGATCGCATCGCGCAGGCGCGTCGGCGTGGCGCGCGCCCGCGGCGGATTCAACAGACCCTGAACGGCCAGGTGCAGGTTGCGCGCCTGTTGCCCGGATATGGCGTAGGCTGCACGAACGTCGCGCGCGGGCTTTTTTTCAGGCATGGACTCGAATGTCGCGCGCGGGATCAAACGCTATTTTCGCGTCATGCGCCGGTTCTTTCAATTCGGCGAACATTTCCAACCCGCACTCATGGAGGATGTATGAAAACGAATCTATTCGCACCGTTCACGCTGAGCTTGCTGGCTTTCGCGGTATCGGCTCATGCACAGGACAGCATGTCGCAACACACCGACCGCAACGGCAACACGACCACGATCCGCTCAGGCCAACCCGCGCCGGTCAATTACGGTCCGGCGCCCAGCTTCGAGCAGCTCGATGCCGACCGCAGCGGCACGGTCAGCCGAGATGAAGCGTCGGCCTATCCGCCGCTGCTCAACGATTTCGATTTCATCGCCCACCACGTCAACACGATTTCGCGCAAACAGTATGAGCGCTGGAACGCATCGCAGAATCGTCAGTAGTTCCGAGGCGCGAGTCGGGCGACGCCGCGCGCGTCGCCTGGACTCCGCGTCGACACCGCCCGTATGATGCGGCGGATGTCGACTCGCTGGGGAGAAAACGATGGCGGCCAACGAAAGCTCGGCGCGTAATATTTTCGGCGAGATGCGCGATCTGCTCGGCGGATTCTTCGGCGGCAGGCTCGATGTCAAACACGAAGCGTTAGTGCAGGGATTGTTCAGTCTGCTCGGCGCTATGGCGCGCGCCGACGGCGTGGTTTCCGCCGAAGAAGCGCAATTCACCAATACCTTGATGGACGAGTTGAAACTGACCAACCGCGCCCGACAACTGGCGAGCGAGGCATTCGCGCTCGGCTGTCGGCGCGATTTCGATCCGGAACAGGAATCGCTGCGACTGCTCGATACGTTTCCCGAGAGTTCCGGCGAAATCGATCGGGTCTACGAAAGTCTGCTGCGACTCGCCGCCGCCGACGCCACGATCCGCCCCGGCGAGCGGCGCTTCCTCGAAAAGATCACCACCGGGCTGGGCTTCGATCTGTCCGAACTCGATGCGCGTCTGAAACGCATCATGCATTGACCCTGCGATCGTCCGCCTCGCATCTCCCTCCCCCGCCTGCGGGGGAGGGTTGGGGTGGGGGCCTGGCGATCAAACTCGACGCGACGATTCGCGGAACCGATACATCGATCCGCGAACGCGACGCGACCATCAATGCGTCAGGTTATTGGTCTTCCCGATAAACGCCGCGACATCGTCGTGAATCTTCTTCAGCGATTCGTCGTGCGCATAAACCATATGCCCGGACTCGTAGAAATCGTATTCGATATTGCTCTGTAGCCGCGCCGGCATCGGCAGGTGACGCATCTCGAACACCGCCGCGAAGTACGGCGTGGCCAGATCGTAATAGCCGCCGGTCAGCATCACGTGCAACTGCGGGTTGTAGATCATCGCCGTAGCAAGGTCGGGCATGACGTTGGTCGAGATCGGAAAACCGGATTGCCCGTTCGGCGCCTTGTGCGACCAGTTCCACGGATTCACATCGCCGAAGACGTGGAACGTGGTGTTTTCGCCGAACTTCAATTCCTTGCGCGCGTAGTCGTTGTACGCCGAAACGTAAGCCGAACTGATCGCGGCCGATTGCGGATCGTATTGCGCTTCCTTATCCAGCGGATCGGGACTCGGGCCTGAGAATCGCGTATCGAGTCGACCGGTGGTCATGCCGGTTTCGTCCTGCAAGGTCTTCTCGAATTCACCGCCGTACACGCGCAGATTCGCCTTCTCGATGTAATCGACCGGCAGCGCGGTGAACTCGTGCAATTTCTCCGCGACCGCGTGCTTGCGCGCCGGATCGAGCGTGCTGCCGGCGGCGAGCGCGACCAGATAATCCGTCATCGCATACTGCTCGACTTCGGCGAGAAACGTTTTCAGTTCCTTCGGCGCATTGGGTACGCGATGGTGATACCACGCCGTCGCCGCATAGGTCGGCAACGCGAGCGCGTAAGCCTGATCGACACCCGGATTGAATTGCGGCGCATCGATGTCGTTGCTGAAGCAAAGAATCTGCGACAACAGAATGATGCCATTCAGATCGACGCTCTGCTGCGTTTCGAGAACGTTGGCGAGCACCGCCGAACGCGTCGTGCCGTAGCTTTCGCCGAACAGATATTTCGGCGAATTCCAACGGCCGTATTGCGACAAAAATTTGGTGACGAACTGCGCGAACGCTTCGGCATCCTGATCGACGCCGTAAAATTCCTTCTTGCGCTCCTCCATCTTTTTCTGCTGTTTGTCCTTGTCTTTTTCGACCGCGAGCAAGCGCGAAAATCCGGTGCCCGGCGCATCGATGAAAACCATGTCCGTCGCGTCGAGCAGACTGAATTCGTTACCCGCCAACCGATATGGCGCCGCCGGTGTGTGCTGATCGCCGGCGGTGATGACGCGTTTGGGTCCGAACGCGCCCATATGCAGCCAAACGGTCGACGAGCCCGGGCCGCCGTTGTAGAAAAACGTGACCGGACGCTTGCCGCTCTCATCGTGCTTGAAGTACGCCGCGTAGAAAATGCTCGCGGTGGGATCGTCTTTGTTCTCGTCTTTTCCGGTGAGAATAATCGTGCCGGCAATCGCCTTGTAGTCGATCTTGCGGCCGCCGATCGTTACGCTGTTTTCGGTCGTCACCTGTTGCGGTTTCGTATTCGGATCGTCGGACGGCTTCTTGTCGTCGTCCTTCGCATCGGCCGCCCATACCGGCGCGAACATCGCGCACGCAAGAGCGACGAACAGCAATTTTTTCAACACGCGCATGACTCTCTCCCGGATGGCAACGCACACGATAAACCAGAAACGCCGGCGCAGTATCGGTCATCGCGAGAGGTGTCCCATCCGCCGGAAGTCACGTTACGCGCTCGATCGGCGCACGCCGATTCCGGCATACTTCGCGGATGAAACGCAACGCCATCACGATCATCGGCGCCGGGCTGGTCGGCGCGCTGCTGGCCACGCTGCTGGCGCAACGCGGTTTCGCCGTCGACGTTTTCGAACGTCGGCCCGATCCGCGCAAAGCCGGATTCATCGGCGGACGATCGATCAATCTCGCATTGGCCGAACGCGGCTGGCACGGCCTGCGCGTGGCGGGTTTACAGGAACGCATCGGCGCCATCGCCGTGATGATGCGCGGACGCATGGTCCACCATTTGGACGGCCATACCGAATTGCTGCGTTACGGCCGCGACGACAGCGAAGTGATCTGGTCGGTCAATCGCGGCACGCTCAACATGGCTTTGCTCGACGCAGCCGAAGCCGCCGGCGCGACAGTGCATTTCGGGTCGCCGTTGCACGCGGTCGATTGGGAAAAATCCACTTTGCAAATTGTGGACGGCGGCAGTTTCACCTCGCATCCCTTCACGACGCTGATCGGCGCCGACGGCGCAGGCTCGGCGCTGCGAGCGACGATGACCTCGATGATCGATCTCGGCGAACACTTCGCGCCACTCGATCACGGCTACAAGGAACTGGAAATTCCGTCGCACGGCGGCGCATTCGCGATGGAGCCGAACGCTCTTCACATCTGGCCGCGTGGCAACTACATGTGCATCGCGCTTCCGAATGCCGAAGGCAGTTTCACGGTCACCTTGTTCCTACCCAATCAAGGCAATCCTAGTTTCGCGACCGTCGTCACCGCCGACGACGCACAGACCTTGTTCGCGCGCGATTTCGCCGATGCCCTCGCACTCATTCCCGATCTGCGCAGCGATTTCGCCAACAATCCGACCGGCATGCTCGGCACGCTGTATCTGGATCGCTGGCACCTCGATTCGCGCGCGCTGCTGATCGGCGATGCCGCACACGCCATCGTTCCGTTTCACGGTCAGGGCATGAACTGCGGATTCGAAGACGCCGTCGAGCTCGCTGAAGTGATGGAACGCGACGACGACATCGCAGCGGTTTTCGCCGAATTCGAGCGCCGCCGCAAACCGAACGCCGACGCCATCGCCGCGATGGCGCTGGAAAATTACGTAGAGATGCGCGACAGCGTCGCCGACGCGCATTTCCTGCTCATGCGCACCCTCGAACGCACGCTCGCCGCCCGTCACCCCGGCCGCTTCGTCCCACGCTACTGGATGGTGACGTTCTCGCGCCTACCCTATTCCGTCGCCTACGAACGCGGTGAAATCCAAACCAAAATCCTGCGCGAGCTGACGCAAGGAAAACAGTCCATCGAACAAATCGATCTCCAGCACGCAGACAAACTCATACAACAACAACTCGCCCCGCTGGCCTGATCGGTTCGACGATTTTTCGCCTTCGGATCATCTAGTTCAGAGTCACCCAGCTCTAAAAACAGACTGCATCAGCGACAACAAAACTCGTCGCGAAGAGCAAAGCGTTTTTTGGTGACTTTTTGTCGCTCAACAAAAAGTCACCCGCTCGCGCAGCGAGTGGAAGCTTTTGCACTCTGGGCGAATAAGCGAAGAGCAAAGTCACTGGATTCCGGCCTTCGCCGGAATGACGAGCCAAAGAAAGAGCGATCACCTTCACCTGCCTTCGCCGGAATGACGAGCCAAAGAAAAGCTTCCAGTCACAAGCAGCCACCCACCGCTCCACCCACCGTGCTTGGCCAATCCAACTCAGACAGGTAGCATCCAAGCCACATGACCCCCTCCCCCGACGAATCGCCGCCACTGCTCCAAGCCGCGGCGCTAGCCTACGCACGAAATTCCGAATCGGTCTTCGGACCGATCGATTTCGAGCTCCGCGCTGGCGATATCGTCCTGATCGAGGGCGACAACGGCTCCGGCAAAACGACCTTACTGAAAGTCCTGTCCGGATTGCTCGCGCCCACTTCCGGGCACGTGCATTTGCATGGCGCACCGCTGACGCTGGCGAAACTGTCGCATCAGGTCGCCCTGCTCGGGCATCTGCTCGGTATGAAAGTGGAACTTTCCACATTGGAAAATTTAAACTTTGCCGTCGGCCTCGGCGGTATCCGCGCGGGGATCACGCCGCGGCTCGCGCTGGCCAGCGTCGGTCTGGAAGGATACGAGGATCAGCCGGTGCGCACGCTATCTGCGGGACAACGCAAACGCGTCGCGCTGGCTCGCTTGCTGCTCGTGCCGGCTGGATTGTGGTTGCTCGACGAACCCTATGCCAATCTCGATCGCAACGGCATCGAACTGGTCAATCGCCTGCTCGACAACCACGCACGCCGGGGCGGCGCTGCATTGATTACCTCGCACGGCGCTTATGCGTACACCTCCGGCACACCGCGCCGGCTTTCGCTGCACGCCGCCGCATGAAACCCGGAACGACGACTGCCGCGTGCGTTGCGCTGTTGCGCCGCGACTTCCTGCTCGTCTGGCGTCGGCGCGGCGATGCGTTGAATCCGCTGCTCTTCGCGATCATGGTGGTGGCACTTTTTCCGCTCGCGCTCGGCCCGGAAACGGCGTTGCTCGCGCGCATAGCGGCCGGAACGATTCTCGTGGCCGTTCTGCTCGCGATGTTGCTGTCGCTCGATACACTTTTTCGCAGCGATCTGGAAGACGGATCGCTCGAGCAACTGGTCCTGTCGCCGCATCCGTTATCGCTGCTGCTCGCCTGCAAAGTGCTCGTGCATTGGGTGACGACGGCCGTTCCGCTGCTGGCCGTTTCGCCGCTGCTCGCGCAGTTGTTGCATATGCCCGGCAGCGTGGTTTCGATCCTGTTGATCGTGCTGGCCTTGGCCACGCCGCTGTTGAGTCTGATCGGCGCGGTATGCGTCGCGTTAACCGTCGGAATGCGCCGCTCTGGTATGCTTCTGTCCTTGCTGGTGCTGCCGCTCATCGTGCCTGTTTTGATTTTCGGAGCGGGCGCGTGCGATGCGGCGCAGATGGGCTTGCCCTACGCCGCACCGGTGCTCTGGCTGGGTGCTTGGCTGGTCATCGCGGTGGTCGCCGCACCGCTGGCCGCCGCTGCCGCATTGAAGATTTCGATGACATGAATCCGTTGATTCTCTGGTTTCACAAATTCGGATCGCCGCCCTATTTCTACCGCGTGGCCGGACGCTGGCTGCCGTGGTTGTACGTGACCGCGCTCGCGCTCGGAGTGTGGGGATTTTACGGCGGACTCTTCATCGCACCCTCCGACTATCAGCAGGGCGATTCGTTTCGCATCATGTACGTTCACGTCCCCTGCGCGTGGATGAGTTTGTTCGCTTACGGATTCATGGCGATCAATGGCTTCATCGCGCTGGTGTGGCGCATCAAGCTCAGCGAAACACTCGCGATGGCCGCAGCACCCGTCGGCGCCGCATTCACGTTCGTCACGCTGGTCACCGGATCGCTGTGGGGCAAACCGATGTGGGGCACGTGGTGGACGTGGGATGCGCGGCTGACGTCCGAACTGGTTCTGCTATTCCTCTATTTCGGCGTGATCGGTTTGTACAACGCCATCGAAGACACACGGCAAGCCGCGCGCGCAGCGGCGTTCGTCGCGCTGGTCGGCGTCGTCAATCTGCCGATCGTCCATTATTCGGTGGTGTGGTGGAACACCCTGCATCAGGGTTCGACGGTAAGCCTGCTCGGCCCATCGAAAATCGACGCGCGCATGTTATGGCCGCTGCTCGTGCTCGCCATCGCGACGCATGTATACTTTTTCGCCAGCGTGCTGGCGCGCGCGCGCGCGATGCTGGTCGAACTCGAATCCGGCAAGGATTGGGTACGCGAACTTTCGCTGCGCGCGCAGGTGAGCCATGTCTGATTTTCTCGGCATGGGCGGCTACGGCACGTACGTCTGGACCTCCTACCTCGTGTTCGCGGTGATGTTGGCGATCGACGCGATCGCGCCGATGCTGCGGCGGCGGCGCGCGTTGAACGACTTGCGTGGCCGATTGCGGCGCGAGACCGCGAAGAGACCGTCATGACGCCTACCCGCAAGCGCCGCCTCGTCGCCGTCAGCCTGATCCTCGTCGCCGTGGCGATTGCCGCCACGCTGACCGTTTTCGCGTTGCAGCAGAACATGACCTATCTGTTTTCGCCGAGCGAAATCGCTGCCGGAAAATCGCCCGCTGTCAGTTTTCGGCTCGGCGGTGTGGTTTTGGAGAAGTCGCTGCAGCGTTCGTCGGATTCACTGAAGGTCGACTTCGTCGTTACCGATCGCTTCCACGACATGCGCGTCGAATACACCGGCATTCTTCCCGATCTGTTTCGTGAAGGTCAAAGCATCGTCGCGACCGGAAAGATGAAGGACGATCAGTTCATCGCATCGGAAGTGCTGGCCAAGCACGACGAAACCTATATGCCGAAGGAAGTGGCCGACGCGATTGCCAAAGCGAAAGCCGCGAACGCCGTCCCCAATGAAAAGCATTGATATCTGATATCGTTACTTGATATCATTCGTTAATGAGAACGTTGATCGATATTCCTGACGACGAACTACACCGACTCGATGCGTTGAGCCAAAGCGAACAGCGATCGCGAGCATCTGTGGTGCGTGAAGCAATTAGCGAATATCTGACGAATCACGAGACTTCAGGCGAATCGGCGTTCGGGCTGTGGGGCAAACGTTCTGTCGACGGACTGGCCTATCAGAAGAAAGTGCGTTCAGAATGGTAAAGGCCCTGTTCGACACCAATATTTTGATCGACTATCTCAATGCCAGTGCGCCAGCGAAATCCGAACTGGCACGCTACGGCGAGAAAGCGATCAGTGTGGTGACGTGGATGGAGGTGATGGTCGGCGCAAAAGGCGATCTTCAGGCACCGACTCGCGCCTTTCTCAACGGGTTCAAACGCATCGCCATCGACGACGACATCGCCGAGCGCGCGGTGAATTTGCGCAAATCGCACAAGATGAAGCTTCCGGACGCTATCATCTGGGCCAGCGCGCAGCAGAATGCGATGTTGCTCGTGACGCGCAACACGAAAGACTATCCAAAAGACGATCCGGGCGTTCGCGTTCCTTACTGAGCTTTTGCACTGCCTATGTCTCCCGAACTCGGCCAATTCGCTCTCATCCTCGCGCTGCTGCTCGCGTTCGTGCAATTCACGCTTCCGATCTACGGTGCGTGGAGAGGCAACGCGACGTTGATCGGCATCGCGCGCCCCGTCGTCGCGGGTCAAGCCGTATTCGTCGTACTCGCGTTCGTGTTGCTCACATACGCGTTCGTCACGCAGGATTTTTCCGTCGCGTACGTCGCGCAGAATTCCAATCTGTCGCTGCCGTGGTACTACCGTTTTCCCGCGGTGTGGGGCGCGCACGAGGGATCGTTGCTGTTGTGGATTCTTATCCTCAACGTGTGGACGGTCGCGGTCGCCGCATTCAGTCGCAAGCTGCCGGATGCGTTGATCGCGCGCGTGCTCGGCGTGCTCGGTTTCATCAGCTTCGGATTTTTGCTGTTCACGATCCTCACGTCGAATCCGTTCTTGCGTCACCTTCCCGCACTGGCCGACGGCAGCGATTTGAATCCGATCCTGCAGGATCCCGGCTTGATCATGCATCCGCCGATGCTCTACACCGGTTACGTCGGATTCTCGGTCGCGTTTTCATTTGCGATCGCCGCACTCCTCGGCGGCGAACTCGATATCGCGTGGGTGCGCTGGGCGCGGCCGTGGACGAATGTCGCGTGGGGATTTCTCACGCTCGGCATTTCGCTCGGCAGCTGGTGGGCGTATTACGTGCTCGGCTGGGGTGGCTGGTGGTTCTGGGATCCGGTCGAAAACGCGTCGTTCATGCCGTGGCTGGTCG
>JBDUEI010000004.1:0-6811 GCA_040002515.1 Rudaea sp.
GCACGCGGCGTGAATGGTGTGATCGGCGATTTGATTTTCGATGGCGCGACAGACAGCGGGTGGTAACCATAACGTCCGGCGTGCAGGATCTGCATGCAGATGCGGCTGCCTTCGTCGTGCACGGCGCGCGTGACTTTGCGGTGCCGCGCGACATGCCACGGCATCGACAATCGGCCGCCGAACGGTTTCAGCCATCCGGCTATATTCGGCGCGATGCCGCCAGTCACCATCAAACCAACGCCACCGCGCGCGCGTTCGGCGAAGTAGGCGGCGAGCTTGTCGAAATCGCTCGCGCGATCTTCGAGACCCGTGTGCATCGATCCCATCAGCACGCGATTCGGCAACGTCACGAAGCCGAGATCGAGTGGCGCGAACAGGTGCGGAAATTCGGAAGGCGTGTCGGCGTCGGCCATGGCATCGAACGGACGTTTGAAAGCGCGAACGATGCCCGGAATACGGCGTCGCCGCAAGTCAGTGCGTGATCTTGAGCACGATCAGGGTTTGATCGTCGTCGCCGAGTATGCCGCCCTGATGGTCCTGCACGGCGGCGACGACCTCATCGAGCAAGGTCTTGGCCGACTGTGGAGCGGCCGCGACGAGTTGTTTCAGCCGCTCCGCGCCGAGCATGTTCCCGTGCACATCGCGCGCCTCGACGAGGCCGTCGGTGTACAAGACCAGAATATCGCCGGATTCGAGCGTGACTTCATTGTTGCGATATTCGTAATCGCGCAGCACGCCGAGCGGAATCTGATCGGCCTCGCCGAGCAATTGCACGACGTCGCCGCGCTTGTGCATCAACGGCGGATGCCCGGCGCTGAGATAGCTCAAGATGCGCGTGTCAGGACGATAGAGGACGGCGAACACGGTCACGAAATGTCCGCGATTTCGACGCGAGAAAAAGTATTTGTTGACGTAGCTGATCGCGGCCGCCGGCGGTGGGCCATCGTCGCCTTGGTAGGTGCGGAGGATGGCGTCGAATTGTACGGCTTCCATCGCCGCTGCCGCGCCGTGACCGGAGACATCGCCGATGATCACACCCCAGATGTCGTCGCCCGTCGGCTGAAAATCCGGAGCCGCGAAATCGGTGAGCCGCGTCATTTCGTAGTAATCGCCAGCCGCCGTTTCCGCGGGTTGCCAATGCATCGCGTATTCGAGGCCTTTGATGACTGGATTGTCCGGCAGCAATAAACGTTGAATGTCGGCGAGACCTTCGATTTGCAAACGCCGCCGTTCCGATTGCATCGTCAGCTCGCGCATCACGATCGGTCGGATCAGCAAGCTTGCGGCGAGATTGACGTGCAACAACGCGTGATCGAGATCGATTTTGTCGAATTGCTGCGACAAAGTACGGCCGAACACGAGCCAATGCGTGAGGCGGCCGCGATTGGCCAGCGGAATCGCAAGCACACTGGCCGGCGCGAACAGGATCTGCGCGAGCGGCGTGCTGCGCTGAGCGTCCGGCACGGCAATGACATGTGGCAATTCATTCGCGATGATCTGCTGGGCGAGCGAATCTTCGAACGAGGGCAGCACGCTATGTTCGCCGTTCGGGTCGTCGTTGACGACGAGTTCGATGCCGTCGGGTCCGATCAATCCGGCCAGCCGGCAACGTCCTGCGGGTTGATCGCGCACGAGCATCAGCGCGAGCGAACAATCGGGAAAGTCCGCCGAAAAATACGAGTGCAATGTCGTCAGCGCTTCGCGCGAGTCACCGTCGAATGCGCTGAGTCCAATAATCCGCTTGAATAAATCGTTGGTGGAATGCATGCCGTCATTCTGACCGAGCGTCCGGAAAGCCGCTAGCCTCGTGTCGGCAAACGCGCGCTGAACGCGTACCGCGCGGCCGTCAACTCGAAATGCAACGATGCGTTTTCTCCATTTAAGAACCGCGATGGTGCGGTGCATTCGGAAGGAGAAATACCATGATCAAGAAAATCGCGATGGCGGTAGCGCTCGGCGTGATCGGTGCCGGTGCGATGTACGCTCAACCCGCGTCGGCGCGTGTCGCGGTTGGCGTATCGATTGGATTGCCGCTGTATGCGCCGCCAGCGCCGATCGTCGAACGCGTCAGCGTGCGTCCCGGCTATATGTGGGCGCCCGGCTACTGGCGCTGGGACGGTTATCGTTACGGCTGGCGCGGCGGCTATTGGGCGCCGGCGCGCGTCGGTTATCGCTACGCGCCAGGCGCGTGGGGCGCGTGCGGACCGCGCTGGTGCTATCGCGGCGGGCGTTGGGTGCGCTGAGCGAAATCGTTTGCCCTGACAGCTCGTCCGCCACGCCTCCTCGGCGGGCGGGCTGTCGTTTGATCAGTGCACGCTGTCGCTTGCAACGAGTTCGCTTGCAACAAGAACGGCAGGTGCATGGTCGTCGCGCAGCAATCTCGATTTGGCCGTCCATTCCGTCGCGGCATCCATCACTTCCAGCGGCGCGAATTCACCTCCGACCAAAGTTGCGATCAGTACGCCATCGCGATACAGAATTTTTGACGCCGTGAGTGCCGGGACTTTCGCGCCGGTCACGATATTACCGACGAGGTTCAGCGGATCCGCACCCGATACCACGACGAACGATTCGCTGGTCGGCTTTTGCCGCATTGAACGCAACAACGTGACGGCTTCGGACAACGCGAATTGTTCGCCCGACAAACCGGCGATGAAACGGCCACCGCGAATTTCGCCCCGCGCTTCCAGTCGTTGATAGACGCGCAGCAAATCGCGCCACGGCGGCAGCCAATCGGCTTCGCGCGCGAGCAGCCGCCAACATACGACGCCATATCGCTTCAGCAAGGTGCGTGCGATGTGTTCGAGTATTTCCGGACTCGGAGATTTCGCGTCGTCATTGGCGTGACGGCGCAGCAGCGCCCAACGTCCCGCATCGGCGATGCCGAGCAATGCGGTGCGACGACCGCGCCGGCGTTGATGCGATAGCCGCTTGGAGGCCGGCACGAGCAACGCGCGCAGACCTGCAAAACTATCGGAGTTGATGATGCCGGCGGCGACGAGTTCGGCCAGGGCATCTTCGAGTTCCGTTTGTAACAAACGCGTTCCGGACGTGATTTCGTCGAAGAACGACGCACCGTGTTCATTCAGATAGTCGGCAACGGCTTGCGCCCGCGAACCGAGCATCGGCGCGGCGCTCGATGTGCTATCGAGTGTTGTCCACATGTGGATATTGCGGCGTTGTAGCAAAACGATCGGCGTGGCGCGGACCGGTCCGATCGAGCGCTCGCCGGATGATTTACGTTCGTGCATGCGCGACCAGACGACGCGTCCGGCCAAACATAAATCGTCGAGCCAGGAAATTTCGTAACCCGCGACGCGTGCGGGCAACAGTTCGGTTTCCCATGCCGCCGCCGGCGCTTCGAAACCTTCGAGTTGCGCGATGATGCCGGCCAGTGCATCCGGTCCACTGACTTGCGCGCCCGGTGCGACGCGCTGCCATTCGAACAGGAAGCGCATGAAATCGCGCGGCTCGACGGGTTCGATCTCACGCCGCAATCGATTGACGGTATAGCGGTGGATGCGCGCGAGCAGATGCCGTTCGCACCATTCGATGTCGGTCGAACCGGGCGTGAAGTAGCCGCGCATGACGAAACCTTCGGTCTCCAGCGCGATCAGCGCCAGATCGATATCGCTTGCGGGCAGCTGCACTGAATCCGCGACGACGGGAACCGTGACCGGACCGAGCCCCGTCATGCGCCCGCGAACAACGTCGGCGAGCGCGACTTCGCGCGTCCATGCGACGCGCGTGAATTCTTCTGGCGCGGTGATCCGTGGATCGACTGCGGCATCGGTAAAAATCGCCTGGAATTGAGGAATGCGCTCGGCGGTGATCCAGATCAACGCATCGTTTTGAAGTTGCGTGGTGCGACGCTGCGCGATCAATTCGTCGAGGAACGAGTTCCATCCGTTCGATGCGATTTCGGAATGCGTGACGAAGCCGAGCACCATCAGCGCTTCGTGCAATTCGTCCGCCGTTCGGACTTGCGGCCACGCTTCGTCGCGGACCGATGCGATCGCATCGGCATCGAGTTTGCCGAAATCGTCGGTCGAGTTGATGTCGCCCCATTGCCGGCTCATCACGGCCTGCGTGCGGCGTTCTTCGAGCGGCGCGTCGTCGAGATAAGCGTATGGACGTGCGGTGAGCACTTCGGCGGCGAGCGGCGAGGGCGCGGTAAGATCGCGGCACACAAAGTGGATTTTTCCACTTTCCAGATTTTTCAGCACCTGTTCGAGACCGGATAGATCCATCGCCTCGTACAAACAATCGTGCAAGGTCTGCGCGACCATCGGATGTTCCGGGATGTGGCGTTCGCCGACGATATTCTCCAGACACGCGACTTGATCCGGAAAGACGCTCGCCAGCAAATCTTCGGATTTCATGCGCTGCAACTGTGGCGGCACTTTCGATCCGCCTTGGAAACGCGGTAGCGCGAGTGCCGTAGTCGCGTTCCAGCGCCAGCGCACGCCGAACATCGGCGCGTCGAGGAGGGCTTGCGTCAAAACATCGCAGACGGAATTGGAATGCAGATAGTGCGTGACTTCTTCGAGCGGAAAACTATGACTGGTCGATAGCGACAAGACGATCGCGTCTTCCGTCGCCGCCGCCTGCAATTCGAAATTGAAGGTGCGGCAGAAACGCTTGCGCAGCGCCAATCCCCACGCGCGGTTCAAGCGGCTTCCGTAAGGCGTATGAATGACGAGCTGCGTGCCGCCGGATTCGTCGAAGAAACGCTCCATCGCCAGATCGGTTTGTGTAGGCAGAATGCCGAGCGCGGCTTTCGCGCCGCCTAAGTAATCGACGATTTGTCGCGCGGCCGAATCGGGCAGCGATACATCGTCACGCAGCCAGCGCTGAGCGGATTCGGCGCTGTCTTCCAGACGTTCGGAAATTTCCTCGCGCAGACGTGAAACCGCGAAGGACAATTCATTGGTGCGACCGGGCGCCTCGCCGAGCCAGAACGGAATCGTCGGCGGCTGACCTTTCGCATCTTCGACGCGCACGCGTCCAGATTCGACGCGAAGAATTCGGTACGACGTATTACCAAGCTGAAACACATCGCCGGCCAGGCTTTCGACCGCGAAATCCTCGTGCACCGTGCCGACGCGTTGCGCTTGCGGTTCGAGCATGACTTCGTAGTCGGCCGTGTCCGGAATCGCGCCGCCGGACGTGATCGCGGTCAGCCGCGCGCCTTTGCGCGCGCGAAGAACGCCGTTCACTGCATCCCGATGCAAATAGGCCGAGCGCGGACCGCGCCGCGTCGTATAGCCTTCGGCGAGCATGCGCAGGATGTCGGTGAAAACTTCCTTGCTCAATTCGGCGAATGGATAACTGCGTTTGCACAACGCGAGCAAGTCGGCTTCGTTCCATTCCCGGCACGCGACTTCGGCCACGATCTGTTGCGCCAACACATCGAGCGAGTTCTTCTCGACTTTCAGCTCATCCAGTTCGCCGCGTCGAACGCAATCGAGCAAGGCGGCGCATTCGATGAGATCGTCGCGCGATTGCGGAAACAGACGGCCCTTCGGCGTACCGATCACCGCATGGCCCGATCGGCCGACGCGTTGCAGAAAGGTGGAAATCGATCGCGGCGAACTGATCTGGCAAACCAGATCGACATCGCCGACATCGATACCGAGTTCGAGCGACGATGTCGCGACGAGCGCGCGCAATTCACCACGCTTCAAACGCTGTTCGGCATTCAGCCGAAGTTCGCGCGACAGACTGCCGTGATGCGAACTAACCGCTTCTTTGCCGAGCTTTTCGCTCAGATGCCGCGCGGCACGTTCGGCCATGCGCCGCGTGTTGACGAAAATCAGTGTCGTACGATGTTGTTGGATCAGTTCTGCGATACGCGAATAGACCAGTTCCCAACCGTCACCCGACATGACGGCTTGCAATGGCATCGGCGGAACTTCGACGGCAAGATCGCGTTTGCGCGAATAGCCCACATCGACGATTTCGCATTCGTCGGGCGAATTCCCGCCGAGCAAATACTTCGCGACTTCGCTAATTGGTTTCTGTGTCGCCGACAATCCGATGCGCGTGATTTTTCGCTGACACAGCGACTCCAGACGTTCCAGCGACAACGCCAGATGCGCGCCGCGTTTGCTCGGCGCGAGCGCGTGAATTTCATCGACGATCACCGTGCGCGTGGTCGCGAGCATGGCGCGACCGGATTCCGAACCGAGCAGGATGTACAGAGACTCGGGTGTCGTCACCACGATGTGCGGCGGTCGTTTGCGCATGCCGATGCGTTCGGATTGCGGCGTATCGCCTGTGCGCACGGCGGTGCGGATTTCGACATCCGGCAAACCCATCTCGAGCAGTTTGTCGCGAATGCCGGCGATCGGCGCATCGAGATTGATGCGGATGTCGTTCGACAACGCCTTCAACGGCGACACGTAGACGACGGTCGTTTCGTCGGGCAGCGGCATTTCCATGCCATGACGAACGAGGTCATCGATCGCTGCCATGAAGGCGGAAAGGGTTTTGCCCGAGCCGGTTGGCGCCGCGATCAGCGTATGGCGCCCGGCCTTGATCGCCGGCCATGCGCGCATCTGTGCAGCGGTGGGTTCCGGAAATGCGCTCGCGAACCACGCGGCGACGGCGGGGTGGAAATGTTCTAGCGCCATCCGCAGATTGTCCTACGTTCGCCATCGGGATGCGAATGCTGCGCGCGTCGAATCTCAGGCCGTGAGATGGGCCGGCCATTTCCGGGAAAACCCCGAAAACTTGAGGTAGAATTGTCGTCGAGTCGGGGCGTAGCGCAGCCTGGTAGCGCATCTGCCTGGGGGGCAGGGGGTCGCAG
>JBDUEI010000005.1:0-8726 GCA_040002515.1 Rudaea sp.
TGGTGACCGAAATGCACGCCGGCTTCGAGCATCTGGCGCATGGTGACTTGAGGCATGTGAAACTCCAATAAGGGACGACATAGCGTCTTCAGGCATGGCCTGCGACGATGGCGTCCGGGGTTGAGACCTCCACGTTCCCAGCGTTGGCGACCTCGGCGGACGGCATAGCGTCTGGCGAAGCACCCCGACAACGGTATCGGAACGTGTGCGGATTTGTTCCCGGGGGATTCGATCCGGAAGGATGCGATCCAGAATCAGGAACCGTCGAATTATAGCGTTTTCCGCCACTTGTGCGCAAACGGCGGCTTGATTGCGGGCATCGCGACCGCACCTTAGCTAAACTATCGGCATAGCCCTGCGACCTGCCTCTTCCATGCCCGTTACCATCAAAACTCCCGAGCAGCTCGATCACATGCGCGTGGCCGGCAAGCTCGCCGCCGAAGTGCTCGAATTGCTCGTGCCGCACGTCCGCCCCGGCGTGACCACCGAAGAACTCGACGCCATCGCGCACGATCACATCGTCAACGTGCAGAAATCCATCCCGGCCAACGTCGGTTACAAAGGATTTCCGAAGACATTGTGCACGTCGGTCAACAACGTCATCTGCCACGGCATTCCATCGCCCGGAAAAATCCTGAAGGATGGCGACATCGTCAATATCGATGTCACCGTCATCAAGGACAAATGGCACGGCGACACCAGCCGCATGTATTACGCGGGCGAACCGTCCGTGCTCGCCAAACGCTTGTGCACGGTCGCGTACGACGCGATGATGAAAGGCATCCATACCGTGCGCCCCGGCGCGACGCTCGGCGACATCGGTCATGCCGTGCAGCAACACGTGGAATCGAATCGGTTTTCCGTGGTTCGCGAATACTGTGGTCACGGCATCGGCACCATTTATCACGAAGATCCGCAGGTCCTGCATTACGGTCAGCGCGGTGCGGGATTGCGTTTGGAACCCGGCATGACGTTCACCATCGAACCGATGGTCAATGCCGGGCGGCCGCAAACGCGACTGTTGCCGGACGGATGGACCGTGGTCACGCGCGATCATTCCCTGTCGGCGCAATGGGAGCACACGGTCGCCGTTCTTGAAGACGGATTCGAAATCCTGACGCCGTGGCCGAAAGCGGCCTGAGCGACCGATGAGCGCCGTCGCCGCGCCGGTGTTTTCGCTGCCGCGGCTTCCTCCCAGCGTTCCCCGCGCCGGCGTGTCCGATGCCGCGCGCGGCGCGCTGCGTCAACTGCTCGGCGACAGCGATCGCACGCTCGCCGAAGCGTTCTGGAACCGCACCGATATCGATGCCTTGGTCAGGATGCGCTCGAATGTCGTTGAGCGCGTCGTCGTCCACGTATTCTCCGCGACCGTCGGCCAACGACCCGGACTTGCGCTGTATGCCGTCGGCGGTTTCGGGCGCGGCGATCTGTTTCCGCATTCCGATGTCGATCTGCTCGCCTTGTGCGACAAGCCCGTGTCGTCGGCCGTCGCACGCGCACTGGAATCGTTCTTCACCTGTTTGTGGGACATTGGTCTCAAGCCCGGTCACGCCCTGCGCACGTTGCGCGAATGCCGCGACTTCGCCGCGCGCGATGCGACAATTTATACAACGCTACTCGATGCGCGCCGCATCGCCGGCGATGCTGCGATCGAGCCGCCGTTCGAGGCATTGCGCGCCGACACCGCACTATGGCCCCGCGCCGCGTATTTTGCGGCCAAGCGCGCCGAACAACTCGGCCGCTACGCCCGCTTCAACGACACGGCTTACAACCTCGAACCGAACATCAAGGATGCGCCCGGCGGATTGCGCGCCGTGCATCTGATCGGCTGGCTCGGTCAGCGCCTGTTCGATGCGCCGACGTTCGAGGCATTGGCGCATCGCGGATTTCTGAGCGCCAACGAAGTGCGACTCGGCAATCAGTCACGCCGCCAGCTCTCGCGTATTCGTTTCGCGCTGCACCTGGCCGCCGGACGCGCCGAAGAACGTCTGCTGTTCGATTATCAGCGTGCGCTCGCCGAGCAGTTCGGATTCGTCGACGAACACCGACAGAATCTCGCTGTCGAGCAATTCATGCAAGGTTATTACCGCGCCGCCATCACCATCGAGCGATTGAGCGAGCGCTTTCTGGCTCGCTGCGAAGAATCGCTGGATAGCGGCGAACACGAACGCGTGCAACGGCTGACGCTGGATTTCGTCACGATCGACGATCGGCTGGACTGCGACCCGCCCAATCTGCTCATCAAACGACCGGCAACATTGATCGACCTCTTCCGCGTGTGGACGGAGCATCCAGAAGTCAAAGGCCTGCGCGCGGACCTGCTGATCCGCATCGAATCGGCGCTCGATGTGGTAGGCGCGGCGATGGCGGACGATCCGGATGTCAACGCCGCATTCCTGCGTCTTCTGCGCAAGGGCACGCCGGCCGTCGAGGCGATCGCGCGCATGAATCGCCACGGCGTGCTCGCGCGTTATCTGCCCGCGTTCGGAAAAGTGGTCGGGCGCATGCAATACGATTTATTCCACATTTATACCGTCGACGAACACACGATGTGCGTGCTGCGCAACGTCGCGCGTTTCGCCGATGCGTCGACCTCGCGCGAGTTCGCCCATGCCCATGAACTGTGGGTGCGCGTGCCGAAGCCCGAAGTGCTTCTCCTCGCCGTGCTTTTCCACGATATCGCAAAAGGCCGCGGCGGCGATCATTCCGAATTGGGCGAAACCGACGCGCGCGAGTTCTGCGCCAGGCTGGGCTTGTCGTCAGGCGATACGGAACTCGTGGCATGGCTCGTCAAACAGCATTTGCTGATGAGCGTCACGGCGCAGCGGCAGGACATCACCGACCCGGATGTCGTGCACGCATTTTCCGAAAAAGTGCGCGATCGCGAACGGCTCGACTATCTTTATCTGCTCACCGTCGCCGACATTTCCGGGACCAGTGCGAAATTGTGGAATTCGTGGAAAGATCAACTTTTGTCGGATTTATACAAAAGCGCACGTGATGCCCTGCGCGGCGGCTTGGCCAGTCCTCCCGACGCGGCCGAGCGCGTCGTCGATTGTCAGGCGCAGGCGTCGGCGCTGTTACGCGAAAGCGGCCTGGCCGACGACGAGATGAAACGCGTGTGGTCGCAGTTTCCCGACCAGAGTTTCCTGCGCTTCACCGCTCGCGAAATTGCCTGGCAGACGGCGGGCATCGCGCGTCATGCCGAAGCGGGCCAGCCGCTCGTGGTGATCGATGGCGCCGGATCGCGCGGAAGCAGCGAAATCTTCGTCTATGCGCCGGATCGCGACGGCCTTTTCGCCGCGGCGACCGCCGTTCTCGACCGGCTGCGTCTGTCGGTACAGGATGCGCGCATCGTCACCTCGCGCGACGGCATGAGTCTCGACAGTTTCCTCGTTCTCGATGCAGACGGCCATGCGCTGACCGATACCAGCCGCATCGAACGATTGCGGCGTGCGCTGATCGATTCGCTGTCGCAAAATCCGTATCGCGCCGACCTGGCGCCGCGCGCGATGACGCGTTCGTTGCGCCACTTCAATATTCCGCCGCGAATTTCGTACGATCTCGATCGCAGCGGACTGACGCATCTGTCGTTGATTTGCGCCGATCGCCCCGGTTTGCTGGCCGTCGTCGCGCAGACCTTTCGCGATTGCCGCGTTCGCGTGCATGATGCGCGGATCGCGACATTCGGCGAGCGCGTCGAGGATTTTTTCCTGATCAGCGACGAACACGACGGACCGCTCGACGAACCGGCGCGCACCGCGTTGAGCGCCGCGTTATTGGCGCAGCTTCAAAACGTAGACAAGGGACCTCATGCATCGGCTTGAAAGCGTCATCGATTCCGCCTGGGAACGCCGCACGGCGCTCGACGAAAACGATATCGAAACCTCATTGCGGCCCGCCATCGAAGCCGCGCTGGACGGTCTCGAAGGCGGCGAATTGCGCGTCGCCGAATTCATCGACGGCAGCTGGCGAGTCCATCAATGGTTGAAGAAAGCGGTACTTTTATACTTTCGCATCAGCGCCAATCGCGTGCTCGATGCCGAGCCCGCGCCGTTCTACGACAAAGTGCCCATGCGTTTCGAGGGTTTCGACGAATCGAAATTCAAGGCGCTCGGCGCGCGCGCGGTGCCCGGTGCGATCGTGCGGCGCGGCGCGCACATCGCGAAGGACGTGGTCCTGATGCCGAGTTTCGTCAACATCGGCGCGAGTGTCGGATCCGGCACGATGGTCGACACGTGGGCGACCGTCGGTTCGTGCGCACAGATCGGCAAGAACGTGCATCTGTCTGGCGGCGCTGGGATCGGCGGCGTGCTCGAACCGTTGCAAGCCGCACCGACGATCATCGAAGACGATTGTTTCATCGGTGCGCGTTCGGAAGTCGTCGAAGGTGTGATCGTCGAGCGCGGCAGCGTGATCGGCATGGGTGTTTTCCTCGGCCAATCGACCAAAATCTACGACCGCGCGACGAAACAGGTTTTCTACGGGCGCGTGCCGGCCGGCAGCGTCGTCGTCGCCGGAAATCTGCCCGCGGCGGACGGCTCGCATAGCCTGTACGCCGCTATCATCGTCAAACGCGTCGACGAAAAGACGCGCGCCAAAACATCGTTGAACGAATTGCTGCGCGACTGAAATGATAAAAGTATACGGATTGGAAAAATGCAGCACATGCGACAAGGCGCGCAAGTGGCTGACCAAACACAAGGTCGCGCATGCGTTCACCGATTATCGCGAACATCGGGTCGACGGTGCTACGCTCAAGTCGTGGGCTGCGGACGTCGGCGGCTGGACGAGTCTGGTCAACCGCACCGGCATGACCTGGCGCAATCTGCCGCCGAATCGCAAAGAGCCGGCGTCCAATCCGGAATGGCTTTTGCTCATCAAGGAGTATCCGGCGCTGGTGCGACGACCGGTCGTCGTGCGCGATCAAGGTCCGGCCACCGTCGGTTTCACGGAGAAGAGATTTCGCGAGCTGTTCGTGGCGTGAGCGCGATTCTCGATCTCACGTCCGAACTGATCCGCCGAAAATCGGTGACGCCGGACGACGCCGGTTGCCAGAACCTCATCGCCGAGCGTCTGCACAACGTCGGATTCACCATCGAACACTTGCCGTTCGGACCCGTGCAAAATCTGTGGGCGACGCACGGAAACGCCGGGAAAGTGCTCGCCTTTCTCGGCCATACCGATGTGGTTCCGAGCGGCGACGTCGCCGCGTGGACAAGCGATCCCTTCAAGCCTGCGATTCGCGATGGACGTCTATACGGCCGAGGCGCGGCCGACATGAAATCCGGCGTGGCCGCGATGGTGATCGCGCTGGAAAACTGGGTCGCGAAGAATCCGCATCACGACGATGTCGTCGCCTTATTGCTGACCAGCGACGAAGAGGGCCCAACCAATCTCGACGGCGTTCGACGTGTCGTCGAGGAATTCCGCCGGCGCAAACAGCGCATTGACTGGTGCATCGTCGGCGAACCGTCGTCGGCGCAACGACTGGGTGACGTCGTGCGCGTCGGTCGTCGTGGTTCGTTGTCTGGCCGCTTGACGGTTCGCGGCGTGCAGGGACACGTCGCTTATCCGGAAAAGGTCCGCAATCCGATCCATCTTGCGGCACCGGCGCTCGCTGAACTCGCGTCGACGCAGTGGGACCAAGGCAACGCCGAGTTTCCGCCGACTTCCTTCCAGATATCGAATATCCACAGCGGGACGGGTGCGCTCAATGTCGTGCCGGGTTCGCTGGAAGCGGCTTTCAATTTTCGATTCTGTACGGCGAGTTCTGCGCAAAGTCTGCGTGAACGCACCGAATCGATTCTGCATCGGCACCGTCTGGATTTCGAGATCGCTTGGGACGTGTCGGGCGAACCCTTCCTCACGAAATCGGGAAAACTTCGCACGGCGGTGTTCGGCGCGATCGAAGACATTTGCGGCATCACTCCGAGAGCCGATACGGGCGGCGGTACATCGGATGCGCGCTTCATCGCGCCGCTCGGCGCCGAGGTGGTCGAAGTGGGGCCGGTTAACGCGTCGATTCATAAGATCGACGAGAACATCTCGCTCGATGAGCTTGAGATGTTGCCGCGGCTGTACGAACGCATCATCGAGCGGCTGTTCGCCGTGGCGTAACGGCGCGGGCGCAATGAATCGCGCCCCTACGAAAAACCGTTGATGCCGCGAAAATTTCCCGCAACGATTCGCCGAGTGTAGGGGCGCGATTCATCGCGCTCGCAATGCATCAAGAATTCCACGACGTTTTATTTGCCGGGCGTAAGTATAAAACTATATTTTGCCGCACCCGGCAGAAATGGTGTGGCCTTGCCTTGCGCCCAATCCTCATCGCCCGCGCCGTAGAACGGCGACAGCGGATTGTCGCTTTGCCCGCCCGGCATGTGGAGATAACCGTATTCCTCGTGACCGGGTTCGACGGCGAAACGTTCCGACGCGCCGAAATCCGGCGTCTGTACTCGTGGCATGTTCGAATCGCCGGGCAGTTCGCGGCGCGGCATGTCGAGTAGCCAGCCCATGCCGGGCAGCGATTTGCTCAATGGGTGTCGAATCTTCGTCGCGTTTGCGCTGCCCCACGTTTGCGCAGCCAACCCGCCCGGCAGCGCGTCGAGTTTTCTGATCGAACGCTCGGCGCATTTCTGCAGGAGGTCGTTCCAATCCTTGTAAGTCGGCGGCAAAAAGTTCTCCGGCCGCTTGCCGACGATGGTGTCGACGATGACTTCCGCCTGGCTGAGCCGCGGCATCTTGAAATCTTTGTCCTTCGCACGAGCGGCCGCGCCGAATCCATCCATCACGGTGTCGATCACTTCGCGACGGAATTCGCGCGTGATGCGATAGCCGACGGATTTCGGATCGGCGTGCGCATTCCAGTCGTCGAGGTATTTTTTGGAATCGGCGAGCGTGCCGGTCGTGCCGCTGCGCGCGATGACGGCGTTCAACATGTCGAACCACGGCGTCAGTAGCAAAGCGCGATCGTCGAGCTGGATGGTCAACATATCGTCCGGCGCGAATTGTCCGCGGCCTTTCATGTCTTCGCGAATTTGACGCGCGCGTGCGCCCAGATCGTAGCCGCCATCACCGAGATGCGCGTAGTCGACGCTTTCGAAATCCAGCGTGCGCTGATTGGCCGTCCAAATGCGCTGGTCGATCGGATTGGAAAGGCGTGGATACTCGGAGACAGGTAACCATCCATCCCAGCGCGTGCCGGGTTGGCTCCAGTCCGATGGCAGGCGTGCATCGTAGTTGCCCATACGTTTCGGAATCTTGCCGGCAATGGTCCAGCCGACATTGCCGGCATGGTCGCCGACGATCAGGTTCTGCGGCGGCATACCACTGGCGTTGGCGACGTCGGTCGCTTCGTCGACACTTTCCGTATCGGCCATGCGCAGAAAATCGAGGTTCAGGCCGCCGGGCTGAAGTGCCGTCCACGCCAGCGCCAGCGGTGTGCCGTCGACATCTTTGGCGACGATGGGTCCCCACTTTGTTTCGGTGACATCGATCACCACGTCTGCGGCGTTGTGGACTTTTATACTTTCTTTGACGACGTTGAGTGATTGCAAGCCGTCGGCATCGCGATATTTCGATTTGTCGTTCGGATCGATGGTGACGCGCACCCAATCCATCCAGTCGCCGTAGCTGTTGGTCATCGTCCAGGCGACATGCCGGTTGCTGCCGGCCACGAGGGCGGGCACGCCGGGCAGGGTGACGCCGGTCAAATTCACGTCTTGGCCGGCGCGGCGCGCGCTCGGATAGACGATTTGCGCGCGAAACCAGATGTTCGGCACGCGCAGGCCCAGATGCATGTCGCCGGCGACGAGTGCCGAATGCGTCGCGGTGAGCGAGCCGCCGACGGCAAAGCCGTTGCTGCCCGTCACGGCCGGTTTTTCGCTGACGGGCGGCGGCACTTGCAGCAGCGCGGGATCGACGTTTCGCAGGTCGATGTCGTCGGCGCTCGGCAGTGTCGGAAAGCGCAGCGAGGGCCCCGTCAGCGGCGCATCCCACGGACCTCCGGCGACGGAAAGGAATTTGTATACATTGTCGCCAAGTGCGTTTTTGATTTTCGCGAACGCAAGCTCGCGTCCGTTCGACGGGTCGCTCAGGTCGAGAAACATCGCTTCCATCACGAGCAACGTGTCGATCGGCTGCCACGCCTCTGGCTTTGAGCCGATCAGCCAGTACTCCCACGGTCGCGACGACAAATTCGAAAGGCCTGCGTTCACGCCCTCGGCATAGGCTTGCAGCAAATCGCGTTCGGCGGCGGACAACGTGGCGAGCGTCGCAGTCACGCGCGCGCGGATGCGCAACGCGCGGTGCGATTTGTCGACGTCGATGGCGATCGGTCCGAACAGTTCGGCCAGTTCGCCGGCGGCCAGGCGTCGCATCAGATCCATCTCGAAGAAGCGCTCTTGCGCATGCACGAATCCGAGGGCGCGCGACGCGTCGATCTGGCTCCGCGCCCGAATCGTCGCGACGCCGAGCGCATCGCGCTGAACGATGACGTCGGCACCGAGCCCGCCGAGTGCGATTTGGCCGTCCAGCTTCGGCAATCCCGCGCGCAGCACCATCCAGATCGCTATGACGACGGCGGCGAGCAGGATCACGAGCGTACCGACGATGCGACGCACGAATTTGCGAGGTGAGGGCATGAGTGAAAGGCGGCCGGTAAAGAATCGATGGTAAAGCATTCGCGCCGCCGCGGCGAAGATGTGTTCGGGCGCGCGCCGCAC
>JBDUEI010000006.1:0-22166 GCA_040002515.1 Rudaea sp.
TCGACGTCAATGCCGCCTGTTCCGGTTTCATCTACGCGTTATCCATCGCCGATAAGTTCATCCGCACCGGCACGGTCAAGACCGCCCTGGTCGTGGGCGCGGAGACGTTGTCGCGCATGGTCGACTGGACTGATCGCTCGACCTGCGTCCTGTTCGGCGACGGCGCGGGTGCTGTCGTTCTCAAGGCATCGGACGAGCCGGGGATTCTGTCCACGCATCTGCATGCCGATGGCGGGCATAAGGAATTGCTGTGGAATCCGGTCGGTGTATCCGTCGGATTCAAGCACGGCGAAAAAAATTCGGGCGTGCGCGTGCTCATGCAGGGCAGCGAAGTTTTCAAAGTGGCGGTGAAGACGCTCGATCGCGTCGTCGAAGAAACGCTCCAAGCCAACGGGCTGGATCGTCACGCCATCGACTGGCTGATTCCGCATCAGGCCAACTTGCGCATCATCCAGGCCACGGCCCGGCGCTTGGACCTGCCGATGGAGCGCGTCATCATCACGGTCGACAAACACGGCAACACCTCGGCCGGATCGGTGCCGCTCGCGCTGGATTTCGCGGTGCGCTCGGGCAAAGTCCAGCGCGGCCAATTGCTCCTGCTCGAAGCGTTCGGCGGCGGCTTCACGTGGGGATCGGCGCTGTTGCGCTACTGATCGTCCGCGCCTTCATTCACTTCGGTTGATTCCACACATGCATCAGGCTGGCAATCTCGCGTTCGTCTTTCCCGGACAAGGTTCGCAATCGCTCGGCATGGTGGCTGAGCTTGCATCCGAATTCGAAATCGTCGAACGGACATTCAACGAAGCCTCCGACGGCGCTAAAGCCGATCTCTGGTCGATCTCGCAGGCCGGGCCGGAAGAACTTCTCAATCGCACCGAAAATACGCAACCCGCATTGCTCGCTGCGGGCGTAGCGGTTTGGCGCGTATGGCACGAGCGCGGCGGCGATACGCCGTCGGTGCTGGCCGGGCACAGTCTCGGCGAATACACCGCGTTGGTTTGCGCCGGCGTGCTGTCGCTGTCGGAAGCCGCCGGTCTCGTGGCCGAACGCGGGCGGCTGATGCAGGCCGCGGTTCCCTCCGGCATCGGCGCGATGGCGGCGGTGCTCGGCGGCGACGATGCGCAGATCGCGCAGGTCTGCGCGGAAGTGGCCGGCGATGACGTCGTCGCGCCGGCGAATTACAACGCACCCGGCCAGCTCGTGATCGCTGGCAATGTTGCTGCTGTCGATCGCGCAATCGCGCGTCTGGCCGAACTCGGCGTTCGCAAAACTGTGAAGTTGGCCGTGAGCGTCCCATCGCATTGCGCGCTGATGCGCGGCGCTTCGGAAGCGCTCGCCAAGCAGTTCGAATCGATCTCATGGTCGGCCCCGAAAATCCCGGTAATTCAAAACGCTGAAGCGAAATCCTACGGCGATGTCGAGGCGATCCGCGCGGCGCTCGCGCAACAGCTTTACATGCCCGTGCGCTGGACCGAAACCGTGCAACAATTTCCGGCGCGCGGTATCACGCGCGTCGCCGAGTGCGGTCCGGGCAAGGTGCTGACTGGCCTTCTGAAACGAATCGAGCGCGCCCTGGACGGCCGCGCGCTCGGCGCCCCGGGCGAAATGGCCCAAGCGCTGACCGACTGGAAACAACCGTAGGGGCGCGAGACAGTTCTAGGATGCGAGAGGATTCGCAGAGGCGAGAGGCGTCGCAAGTGAGAAATGCGTCGGAACTTCGGCGATGCGAGAATCACGTACATAAGGAGTGGCATTCATGAGCAACATTCTCGACGGCGAAATCGCACTCGTCACCGGCGCCAGTCGCGGCATTGGCGCGGCAATCGCCGACACGCTCGCTGCAAACGGCGCGAAGGTGATCGGCACGGCGACCAGCGAAGCTGGTGCGCATGCAATCGGTGAGCGGCTCGAATCGCGCGGCGGTGTCGGCAGGGCGCTCAACGTGACCGACGGCGGCGCGGTGGAATCGCTCATCGACGGCATCGCCAAAGAATTCGGCCCGTTGTCGATCCTCGTCAACAATGCCGGCATCACGCGCGATCAATTGTTGATGCGCATGAAAGACGAAGACTGGCAGGCGATCATCGATACGAATCTGACCTCGGTCTATCGCACCTCGAAAGCCGTGATGCGCGGCATGATGAAGGCGCGCAAGGGACGCATCATCAACATCGCGTCGGTAATCGGTTTGACCGGAAATCCGGGCCAGTCGAATTACGCTGCCGCGAAAGCCGGCATCATCGCGTTCTCGAAATCGCTGGCGCGCGAAATCGGTTCGCGTGGCATCACCGTCAACGTGGTCGCGCCGGGTTTCATCGATACCGATATGACCAAGTCGCTGCCGGAAGAGCAGCGCAAGGCACTGCTCGGGCAGATTGCATTAGGGCGTCTGGGCGAACCGAACGATATCGCGCACGCGGTCTTGTTTTTGGCGTCGCCGGCCGCAGCGTATGTGACAGGCGAAACGCTGCACGTGAACGGCGGCATGTACATGCCATAGCGCGAAGCGCTGCGGCGTTGACCGTGTTCCAAACGCCCGTTCGCTGGCGCGGCGTGCGCGCTTCCACTACAATCCGCGCGCTTCGGCACATTGGATTCCACTTCGAGGGTTAGCACACATGAGCAGCATTGAAGAACGCGTCAAGAAGATCGTTGTCGAACAGCTTGGCGTCAAGGAAGACGAAGTGACGCCGAATGCTTCGTTCGTCGACGACCTGGGTGCCGACTCGCTCGATACGGTCGAACTCGTCATGGCTCTCGAAGAAGAATTCGAGTGCGAAATCCCCGACGAGGAAGCTGAAAAAATCACCACCGTGCAGCAGGCCGTCGATTACATCAAGGCGCACGTCAAGGCCTGATTTTTTGGACCGGCGCTTCACGTAAAGCTGCGCCGACAGGCGCAGTTTTCGTTTCCGGACCCAACGATTGAACGAGCCTTTCCAGTGAGCATGCAAAGATGAGCAAGCGTCGCGTCGTCATCACGGGTCTTGGCATCGTAAGCCCGGTCGGCAACGATGTGGCGACCGCGTGGAAAAACATCCTGGCCGGCCACAGCGGCATCGGTCCGGTTACGCATTTCGATGCGAGCACGTTTCCGACGAAAATCGCGGGCGAAGTACGCGATTTCGATCCGGCGCACTACGTCGCCGCGAAAGACGTCAAGAAGATGGATCCGTTCATCCACTACGGCATCGCCGCTTCCGTGCAAGCGCTCGCCGATGCCGGATTGAAACCCCACGAGCACGACGAAGAACGCATCGGCGTGGCCGTCGGCGCGGGCATCGGCGGCATCGCGACCATCGAAAAAACCAGCATCACTTATCACGAAGGCGGACAGCGCAAGATTTCGCCCTTCTTCGTACCGAGTTCCATCATCAACATGGCCGCCGGCGATCTGTCGATCATGCTCGGCTTGAAAGGCCCGAACATCGCGTGCGTGACCGCCTGCACGACCGGTACGCACAACATCGGTCTGGCCATGCGCATGATCCAGTACGGCGACGCCGACGTGATGGTCGCTGGCGGCACCGAGTTCGCGACCACCGGTGTGGCGATGGGTGGATTCTGCTCCGCACGCGCCATGTCCACGCGTAATGACGAACCGACCAAAGCCAGCCGACCGTGGGACAAGGATCGCGACGGATTCGTGTTGTCCGACGGCGCCGGTGTGGTCATCGTCGAAGAATACGAACACGCCAAAAAACGCGGCGCGCGGATCTATTGTGAGCTGGTCGGCTTCGGCATGAGCGGCGACGCGTTTCACATGACATCGCCGAGCGAAAACGGCGAGGGCGCGGCGCGCTGCATGGCGATGGCGCTGAAAGACGCCGGCCTCAACTCGAACCAGATCAGCTACATCAACGCGCACGGCACATCGACGCCGGCCGGCGATCTTGCCGAAACCCAAGGCATCAAAACCGCATTCGGCAACGACGCGATGAAAGTTCCGGTCAGCTCGACAAAATCGATGACCGGCCACCTGCTCGGCGCGGCCGGCGGCGTCGAGGCGATCTTCTCGGTGCTCGCGATCCGCGATAACGTTCTGCCGCCGACGATCAATCTCGATACACCCGGCGAAGGCTGCGATCTGGATTACGTGCCGCACACCGCGCGTCAGGCGCAGGTCGATACGGTTCTGTCGAACTCGTTCGGATTCGGCGGTACCAACGGCACGCTGGTTTTCCGACGCATCTGATTTTCCGTCGCATCTGATTCTCGCGGCATCGTGAACGATCGCACGACGTCCACGCGCGACCCGATCGCGCGTCTCACGCTACCCGGCGCGCGCGATCTTTTACCGCTCGCCGCAGCGATTCCTTCGCGTTATCCCTGTCTGCTCGAAAGCGCGGGCGGCAGCGGAAAAAACGCGCGTTACGACATTTTGTTCGCCTGTCCCGAAGAATCCATCGAACTGCATCGAGATGGAATCGTTCGCAATTTCGCCGGCGTGAATTCGGGAACGGATTTTCTCGATGTGCTGGACAGTGCGTGGCGTCGTTTGCGCCGCATTGCGAGCGCCGACGATCTTCCGTTCACCGGTGGCTGGCTGGTTTTTCTGACCTACGAACTCGCCGCGCAAATCGAGCCGCGACTCGTTCTTCGTCCAGCGCCGGAAACAGCGATTCCTATCGCGTTGGCGTTGCGCTGTCCGGCCGCAATCATCGTCGATCGCATGCTTCGGACGACCACGATCGTCGCCGACGACACGACGCTGATCGGCCAACTGCAGCGCGATCTCGAAATGAACTGCGGCGATACGCGGGATCGCGTCGTCGTTCAATCCGTCGAAGAAGACGATCCGCAACGCTTCCTCGATGGTGTCGCTCGCATTCACGACTATCTGCATTCCGGCGATACGTTCCAGGTGAATCTGTCGCGTGAATGGCGCGCACGATGCGCACGCGACACCAAACCGGCGGCGCTGTATGCACAATTGCGCGACGCCAATCCATCGCCGTTCGCCGGCTTGCTGCAATGGAAAAACTGGGCGGTCGTTTCATCATCGCCGGAACGCCTCGTCGAAGTCCGCGACGGCATCGCGCAGACGCGCCCGATCGCCGGCACGCGCCCGCGCGCGTCGCACGATGACGCGGCGCGAATCCGCGAACTCATCGCTCATCCGAAAGAACGCGCCGAACACGTCATGCTCATCGATCTGGAGCGCAACGATCTCGGACGCATCTGCAAACCGGGTTCGGTATGCGTCGACGAATTGATGACGGTGGAGAGCTACGCGCACGTCCATCACATCGTGTCCAACGTGCGTGGTGAACTGCGTGACGACGTCGGACCTGGCGATGTGATCCGCGCCGTCTTTCCCGGCGGCACGATCACGGGATGTCCGAAAGTCCGCTGCATGGAAATCATCGCGGAGCTGGAACGCGAGGGTCGCGGCGCGTACACCGGCGCGCTTGGATTTCTGGACGACGGCGGCAACATGGATCTGAACATCCTGATTCGTACGCTCACTCTGTGCGAAGGCCGCATCCGCTTTCGCGCCGGCGCCGGGATCGTGGCCGATTCGGACGCGCAGCGCGAACTCGAAGAAACGCGCGCAAAAGCACGCGGCTTGTTGCGCGCGCTCGGAGCCGTGCCATGAGCATGCAACGCACGCTTCGTGCACAATCGCCATTCGTCTATCCGGATATCGAGCGTGGCTAAACAGCGCAAGCGTGGACGCGGCATCGCGGCCTTTCTATTGTTACTGCTCGTCGCGGCCGCCGGCGCTTCAGTATATTTGTATACGGATTATCTGCGCTTCGCCGACCAGGCTCTCGCGCCACTGACCGACTCCACGTCGATCGACGTCCCGCTCGGCACCGCTGTTCCCGGCGTCGTTCGCATGCTTGATGGCACGGGCATCCACACCGGCCAGCCGATTTATTGGCGTGTGCTGGCGCGTCAAATGGAAGTGGCCGGCAAATTGAAAGCCGGCGAATACGCGATCGATCCCGGCATCTCGCCGCGCATGTTGCTCATGAAAATGGCCGCTGGCGACGTAATACAACATCGTTTCACCATCGTCGAAGGATGGACGTTCGCGCAGCTTCGCGCCGCGCTCGGCGCGGAGACCGGAATCAAACAGACGATGGCGTCGATGGACGATGTCGCCGTCATGCGCGAACTCGGCGAAAACGACAAACCGCCGGAAGGGTGGTTCCTACCGGAGACTTACAGTTACGTCAAAGGCACGACGGACATCGATGTGCTTCGTCACGCGCACGCGTCGATGCAGAAACAACTCGACGAACACTGGCCATCACGCATGCCGAATGCGATGCTGACGACGCCGTATCAAGCATTGATTCTCGCCTCGATCGTCGAGAAGGAAACCGCCAAACCCGATGAGCGTCCGCAGATCGCCGCGGTATTTCTGCATCGGCTGCAATTGGGCATGAAACTGCAAACCGATCCGACCGTCATTTACGGACTCGGCGCGGCATACGACGGAAAAATCCATCGCCGCAATCTGGATACGGACACACCGTTCAACACGTATACTCGCGCCGGATTGCCGCCGACGCCGATCGCCATGCCCGGCGCGGCATCGATCAATGCGGTCTTGCATCCGGCCGCGACCGATGCGCTGTATTTCGTCGCACGCGGCGACGGCAGTCACGAGTTTTCGCCTTCGCTCGAAGCGCATAATCGCGCGGTGAGCAAATACCAGTTGCATCAAAATCAATGACAGGAAAACTGATTACGCTCGAAGGCGGTGAAGGCGCGGGAAAAAGTACCGTGCTCGAATCCGTTCGCGCGTTAGTGATCGAGCGCGGGATCGATCTGGTCGTCACACGCGAACCCGGCGGCACGCCGGCGGGCGAGGCGATGCGTTCGGTTCTCCTCGATCCGGCGTTGCGTGGATTGTGCGCGGAAAGCGAATTGTTGTTGATGTTCGCCTCACGCGCGCAGCTCGTGCGCGATGTGATCCAGCCGGCGCTCGACGCGGGCCGTTGGGTATTGTCGGATCGTTTCACGGATGCGAGCTTTGCCTATCAAGGCGGCGGGCGCGGCCAGCCGTATTCGCGCATCGTCGATCTCGAAATCTGGGCGGCGGCAGGTATCAAACCGGATCTCACGCTTTTGCTCGACCTGCCAGTTTCCGTTGGAATGCAGCGCGCGAGCGGACGCGGTCAGGCCGATCGTATAGAAATGGAAAATGCGGACTTTTTCGAACGCGTGCGAGAAGCGTATCGCGAACGCGCGGCGTCCGAGCCGGATCGATTCCGCGTCATCGATTCGAGTCAGCCGCTGGAACGTGTGCTCGACGACGTTCGTGCTGTGGTCCGCGCATTCATCGAGAAGAAATCGACATGACGCTCGCACCTTGGCTGGACGCAGCGTGGCAGCAACTCGGTGAGCGTCGCGAACGCGGCATGTTGCCGCACGCGTTATTGATCTGCGGCCCGCCGGGATTGGGCAAACGCGACTTCGCCGAGGCATTCGCCAACGCGTTGCTGTGCGAGAAATCGTCCGGCGCGCAATTGGCGTGCGGTACATGTCGCGCGTGCTTGCTGATCGCCGCGGGCAGCCATCCCGATCGCGTGAAGGTGGGATTGGAATTGCGCGACGACGGCAAACCGCGCACGGAATTGACCGTCGATCAGATTCGCCATCTGAGCCAACGTCTGGCGCTGACGGCGCAATTCGGCGGCATGCAAGTCGCAACGATCGATCCGGCCGATGCGATGAATCAGAGCGCGAGCAACGCGTTGCTGAAAACGCTCGAAGAACCGACGCCTGCAACCGTCATCATGCTCGTCGCCGATCAGCCGGCGCGATTGTCGGCGACGATTCGCAGCCGCTGTCAGCGCGTCGATATTCATGTTCCGACGGCGACCGTCGCGGCGCAATGGTTGCGCGATCAGGGCGTCAGCGAAAAGACCGTCGATGCGGCGCTGCAGGCTGGCAGCGGCAATCCCGGCCTGGCGCTGCGCTGGTCGAAGGACGGCGGACTGGCGATGCGAAACGAGGTGACGGCCGACCTGCGTGCGTTGTTTTCCGGCAAGAATTCGCCCGTGGACGTCGCCAACCGCTGGGCCAAGAACGATCCGGATGGGCGGCTGTGGTTCGCCGCCGGGCTGCTTCGCGATGAGGCTCAGGCCAGCGCGCGCGGCGCCAGCGGGCCACTCGCCTTGACCTCGCGGCGGGATTTGACCAAGCTAGCGCGCTGGTTCGATCAAACCAATCGTGCCCGCGCGCAGCTGCGCGGACCGCTTCGGCCGGAACTGGTCGTCCTCGACGCGTTGTCGGGACTCAACGAATCGAGGAGTGCGTAATGGTGGCCGGTGCGATTGGAGGTATGCCGCGGCAAGGCATCTTGTCGCTGGCGATCAAGGACAAGGGCGCGCTCTACAACGCCTACATGCCGTACGTTCGCGGCGGCGGATTATTCGTGCCGACGACGAAACGCTACGGCATCGGCGATGAGGTTTTTCTGTTGCTCACGCTGATGGACGACAAGGATCGTTTGCCGGTCGCCGGCAAAGTGGTCTGGATCACGCCGGCGGGTGCGCAAGGAAATCGCACGGCCGGCATCGGTGTGCAATTCCAGGAATCGTCCGACGGCGAAGCCGCGCGCACCAAGATCGAAACGATTCTCGCCGGCATCCTCAATTCGGATCGCGCGACGAACACGATGTGAGTCGGCGTCGCGATCGACGCCACCGTCTGCTTTCTCCATGACTGAAAAAAAATATTTCGGCACCGATGGTATTCGCGGCCGCGCGGGCGAATCGCCGATCACGGCTGAATTCATGCTTGCGCTCGGCCGCGCCGCGGGCATCGTGTTGAGCACGAACAATCGCGCCACTTTCCTGATCGGCAAAGACACACGCATCTCCGGCTACATGCTCGAATCCGCGCTCGAAGCCGGGCTGGTTTCCGCCGGCGCCGACGTGCGCCTGCTCGGTCCAATGCCGACGCCCGCCGTTGCGTTTCTCACGCGCCAGCTCGGCGCGAGCGCGGGCATCGTGATCAGCGCCTCGCACAATCCGTATTGGGACAACGGCATCAAATTCTTCGACGGCAACGGCGAAAAACTCGCCGACGAAACGGAATTTGCGATCGAGCGCGAAATCGAAGCCCACGCGCCGTCGCAGACGTCCGATCGCATCGGCAAAGCCGCGCGCGTCGACGATGCGGCGCAACGCTACGAAACGTTTTGCCGTGGCATCGTGCCGGGTCTCGATCTGTCCGGCATGCGCATCGTTCTGGACTGCGCGCATGGCGCGACGTATCACATCGCGCCGGAACTGTTCGCCAGTCTGGGTGCGCAGGTGCACGCCATCGGCGTTCAGCCGGACGGGCTCAACATCAATCGCGATTGCGGCGCGACGCATCCCGAAGCACTGCAAGCCGCCGTAAAAGCGCACGCGGCACATCTCGGCATCGCGTTCGATGGCGATGGCGATCGTCTGCAGATGGTCGACGAACACGGCGCGCTCGCCGACGGCGACGATTTGCTTTACGTACTCGCATGCGATCGACGTGCGCGCGGTCAGTTGCGCGGACCGATCGTCGGTACGCTAATGACGAACTTCGGAGTCGAGCGCGCCATCACCGATCTCGGCGTGGAATTCGTGCGCGCCAACGTCGGCGATCGGAACGTTTTGCAGCAACTCAAACAACGCGGCGGCGTGCTCGGCGGAGAAGCGTCCGGCCATTTGCTCGCGCTGGATGTCAGTCCCACTGGCGACGGTATCGTCAGCGCATTGCTCGTGCTCGATGCGTTGAAGCGGCGTGGACTCTCGCTGGCCGAAGCGCGCGCGTCATTGCATCGCGTCGCACAAGTCACGATTAATCTGCCGATGGCCGGCGGCGCGGCGTTGATCGGCAATCCGAATGTGCAGTCGGCGCGCGCGCGTGTCGAAGAAACCTTGCGCGGTCGCGGACGTGTCGTGCTCCGCGCATCCGGCACCGAACCGCTGGTGCGTGTCACCGTGGAAGGCGAAGACGCCGGCGAAGTGCGCGCGCTGGCAGATTCACTCGCAGCCACCGTAAAATCGGCAGCGACCTAGCCGATCCTTTTTTCGAATGAAAATCCCGACACTCGATATCCGCCGCTACGACACCGACCGCGACGCGTTCGTCGCCGAACTCGGCGCGGCGTATCGCGAATGGGGATTTGCCGGCATTCGCGGCCATGGTATTTCGAAAGCGTTAATCGATACCGCGTACGACACGTTCCAGCGATTCTTCGCATTGCCGGACGAAGTCAAACGGCGCTATCACCTCAAAGGCACCGGCGGCGCGCGTGGCTACACGCCGTTCGGTATCGAAACAGCGAAAGATGCACAACACCCCGATCTGAAAGAATTCTGGCACATCGGACGCGAGCTTCCGCCCGATTCGAAGTTCGCCGACGTGATGCCGGCCAACGTGTGGCCCGGCGAGGTGCCCGAATTCCGCGAACACGGCTACGCGATGTACGAGGCGCTCGATGCGCTTGGCACGCGCGTGTTGCGTGCTCTCGCGCTGCACATCGAACTGCCGGAAAACTTTTTCGACGACAAAACGAACGTCGGCAATTCGATCCTGCGGCCGATCCACTATCCGCCGATTACGGCATCCGATATTCCGAACGTGCGTGCCGGAGCGCACGAAGACATCAACTTCATCACGCTATTGGTCGGCGCGAGCGCCGCGGGTCTGGAAGTGAAGTCGCGCAAAGGCGATTGGGTCCCGTTCACCGCGGAAGCCGATACCATCGTCGTCAACATCGGCGACATGATGCAGAGGCTGACCAATCACGTTTATCCCTCCACGACACACCGCGTGACCAATCCCGCCGGCGAACAAGCGCGCAAGCCGCGTTATTCCGTCCCGTTCTTCCTGCATCCGAATCCGGATGTGGAACTTGCGCCGCTGGACTCGTGCGTCAGCGCCGAGAATCCACGGCGATACGACGACACGATCACCGCACATGAATATCTGCAGCAGCGGTTGCGTGAGATCAAATTGATCTGAAATGAATTGAGTCGGTACGAACACCGGCGCATTGCACGCCGGTGTTCGTGGTTTGCGTCAGTTCCCTTCGAAGCCATCCATGAAGATGTCGTCGATGACGGTGAACTGGGTCGGATCGGTCGTGCCGCCGACTGACGGATCGTCGGTTACGCCGGTCGTGTTATTGGCCGAGTTCTCGAACGCGCCGTAGTTGAAGGTTCCTTGATTGCTGATCACGTTGCCTTCCGTGCCCGTACCGATCTGCGTTTTGATCGTGATCGTCACGCTGGCGCCGATGGCCAGGGTGCCGTTCCAACGCACCGTCGCCGCTGAGCCTACGATCGCTACCGACACCGAACCCGATGTCGCGGTGGCGGCCTGCAGCGTCAATCCTGACGGCAACACGTCGACGAATTCATCGCCAACGTTGTTGGTGACCGGCGCGGTCCCGTCGTTGGTCAGTGTGATCGTGTAGGTAGCAACGCCATACACCTGGAATTGTCCGGCGACCGTTTTCGTCCCTGAAATATGCGCGCTGTTCATCGTGAACACGGTCGGATCCGCCGTGCCACCGACGGAAGGATCGTCGGTCAACAACGTCGCTTCGTTGGTGCCATTGCCGTCGGCGTCGAACGACACCGCGCCCTGATTGCTGATCGTCGGCGTCGGATTGGCGTTGATCGTGGCCGTTATCGTGATCGTCGTCGTGCCGCCCAATGGAATGAGCGCGCCGTCCCACGTCACCGTGTTGGTGCCGGTGGTCGCCACCGCGGTTCCTGACGTCGCCGTCGCGCTCACCAGCGACAGACTCGCCGGGAGAACGTCGGTGAATTCGGCGCCGGGGTTATCGGCTTGCGCACCGGTTCCGGCGTTGGTCAGGGTGACGGTGTAAGTGACAGTGGCGCCAACATCGTAGGTGCCGGCAACGGTTTTCGTCGCCGTGATGTTGGGCGAGGGCGGAGCCACGGCCGCGCAGGTGAAGTGGACCGGCGTGACGATGATCGACCAGGCCTTGAACGAGCCATTAGCGTCGAGTCCGCCGGTGGCCGAGGAGAACACGTCGGCGGCCAACGCTGTCCATGTCCCCTTGGTGCTCGCGCCGTCGTATCGCGACAATTCCGGCACCGTGTCGGCGGGAATGGCGGGATTGACGAGAGCTACCCACGGCGAGTTATAGACCGGTAGCCACGACGCGGTGTACGGCGACTGGGCGGTGCTTGCCTGCACCATGTCCGTAGTAGACGAGCTGAGCACATCATCGTCGATCACCATGTTGGTGATCGCTGGGCCACCCAAGTCGACGAGCCCATCGATCAACGTGATGAAGTCGTTGCCGATGCCGCCGGGTGAGCGCAGCAGCACGGTCAAATCGCCTACTCCCGCCGACGTGATGCTGTCGACGCGGAAATTCAGGTCGGCGATTTCGAAGTCATCGGTGACGTTGATCGAATCGAACACGCCGCGCGGCGCATTGCTCACGATCGTCTTGGCCGTGGCTAATGTATCGGTGTAGGTCACCGCCGGATCGGTACCATTGCGTGTGCCGATGCGCAATCGGAAATTCGCGGTCGTCGTGCCTAACGACGACGTCGTCGTCAGCACCAGATCGATAGCGCCGCCGCACGGCACGGACGAATCCAGGCCGACGACGAACGGTGTGCCGATTGCCGAACCCTGAGCGGCGATGGCGCCGTAGGTGGCCGAACCTTGATAGACCGTCACACCCGGCGTGGTGGTCGACAGCGTCGCGGTTGCGCCGGCTACGTTCTTGTTCGCGTTGCGCCACGGATTGGTCAGTTTGATTTTCAGCTTTACCGTTTCGCCGGCGTCGAGCACGCCGTTGTTGTTGGCCACGCTGTCATCGACCGAAATGTCGGTCAGCGGGTCGGCTACGTCGAGATACGGCGAAGAAAACGACTCGTGCACGGCTTCGTGGCCGGCGGCGTAACGACCATTGATCGCATAGGGCGCGTCGGCGCGATAGCCCAGTCCGCGATCGGCGAATCCGCCCCAGATCGAAGCCTCGTTCGCGCAGTTCGATGTGGCGCAGTCCGCGTCGATCAAGGCGTCACGCGCGTCGATGAAGGTGGGATTCACCGGCGTCATCTTCATGCCGTCGACGACGACCTGCAGCGATGTGTGGTTGCCGGTCGGAACGTCGCCGTTGGCGCCGGCTGGATCGGCGATGATCCGGCTGCGCATTTCCCACAACGTATTGGCCCATATTTCGCCGATGTTGTGGACTTCCAGGCCGCCATTGCCGTTGAAGTTGACCGGACTTAAGGCGATGCCGCCGCTCATGTCGTTGGTCACGTCGTCGACGTCCGCCCACGTCAGCGGGTTGACGGAATTGTCGGTGCTGTAGGGAAAGCGGCGAATGCCGTATACGTAGTTGTCGGTAAAGCCCGCAATCAATTTATACGTCGCATAACCACCGCTGGCGTAGCGCGCGGCGGGATTGTCTGCGTTGCTGTTGTAGAGCAACGACAGGGCGACGAAATCGCTCCACCCTTCGCCCATGCCACGCGCAGGATTCCAGTTCAGTCCGGCCGCGTTGCCGATCAGGCGATTGCTGACGCCGTGCGTGGCTTCGTGAAGGAACACTTCGGCATCCAGGGCGCCGTCACGGTCGATCGTCGGACCGGTAAAGCGGTACATCTGCATGCGTCCAGATGTGCCGTCTGGAAAAGTGGAAAAGTTCGCATTGTTGGTGCCCGAACCGTCGGCTACGTCGGCCAGAACGCGATCGTTGCCGACACCGCCGGCGCTGAAATTGACCCTCTGGAAATTGCCCGAAGCCTCATCGAAACCCAACGCCGCCATCTTGTCGTGATACCAGTTCAGCGAATAGAACAGGTGGGTAACGACGCCGCGGCGAAACTGATCAATCGCCGCAGTTCCGGACGTTCCGTTGCCCGTTGCGGTCTGTCCGGCTTCCGGATTGCCGCCTTGCGGAGGCGGCAGGAACCCCGTCTCGAAATCGCGTGGCGAGGGGCCGAGGAAGTCGCGGTTTCGCGCATTGCCGTCGGGATTGCCAGTCGGCCGACCGTTGCCGTCCAGGACGGTTCCGGCTGCCGTGTCGCAAATATTAGCGTCGCCACCTTGCGCCTGATCGACGCAGGCCAGCACGTTGTTTCCGAGCGTCTGCGTTTCGTTGGCGGTGCAACCACCGGCCGGGCAGTCGTCGATCCAGCCGTTCGGACTGAAGATCGGGTCATACGCGGTATGCATGTTGACGGTGGTCGGTGAAATGCCGGGGAATTGCGTTCCCGAACCGGGTGCGACGACGACGTGTGCGACGTTTGGCGCGGGGCTCGGCGCGGGCGTGGTGCCATCGGCCTGAACGTAGACGCGGAAGCGCGCGTCCTGAGCCGAAGCGTAATCGCGAACGTTCTTGCGCCAGAGCACGTCTCCGGTCTGCGCGTCGACGACGGCATACCAGTCCTGGTCGCCCGTTGTGAAAACGTTGATCGACCAGGCCGGTACCAGAACTCCCGGCGCCAGAGGGAAAAAGATCTGGCGGGCGGTCAATTGCCCTTTGGTGAAATCGTTCGTCGACGACAACTCGATGCGACCGTCGTCGGACGTGGTTGAAACGGAAAAGTTCGACGCGTCCGCGCTTTTGCCGCTGCCGCGAAGTAATGCCGAAACGGCTTCTGGAGCAGACAGTGCGCGCGTCCAGTCGATCTGCGGCGCAAGCGCTCGCGCGTTGGGCACGAGCTGCCCGGTCACTTTGACCAGACTGCCATCGCGCTTGAGAAGAAACCGCGTTTCGCTTTGGAAAAGCGGCCGGCCGTCGATTTGCTGTTCCATGCGCAGCATGCGCAATCCGCTCGCGCCACCGGCGCTATCGCCGAGCACGACCAGGTCGGAAACGTCCGCGCTGGAGAGTCCGAACAGATTTCCATGATCGGACAGGAAATCACGCGCGATGTCTTCGCTCGCCACGCCGTTTGCTGGTGGTGTGAGTGGTCCGCTCTTGCCGTTAACTTCGCGTGGTGCGCCGGTCAGATTGGAGAGCCTGACTTCCGCACCGGGCATCGTGTGCTTAAGCGAAGCCACGGCATTGACCACTGATTGTGTGGTGCTACGTGCGCGAACGAGTCCGTTCTGCGCCGCACCCGGCCGTGCGGCCAGCGCGTGCTGAAATGCGTCCTTCGCGTTGACCCGGGCGTCGAGCATATCGCTCGTGTCGGCGTGAGTGCCGACGTCCGTGGGTTGGTGAAACGATTGTGCGGGCGCTGAAGCAGCCCAAAAAGTGATGAACGTAGTGAACGCTGCAGTGCGCAGCTGCATGCTGATGCGGTACATGATGTCTCCCCAGTAATGCCGGATGAACCGGTACATCGAGACTAGCGCAAGTGCAGCGGCAATTAAACGGTCAAGCGCGTCAAATCGTCAGTTTCGACCCCTTAAACGGCCGCAGCCGCGCGATCGCTCGTCGCGGTGCAAAACGCGCGCTGCGCTGCGTTGCACGCGCGCCTCGGCATGGCTATGCTCCCCGCCCCGCTGGAGAACGAAATGCGTCGCAAGCTGGTCGCCGGAAACTGGAAGATGCACGGATCGCGTGCGATGGCCGAAGGGCTCGTCGGCGAGGTCGCGAAATCCATTCCTGCCGGTGTCGACGTCGCGATTCTTCCGCCGTTTCCGTATCTCGGTGAATTGATCGCTCAGTACGAACACAGCGGCGTTGCATTCGGCGCTCAGGACGTGAGCGAGCGTCTGCGCGGCGCCTACACCGGCGAAGTCAGCGCCGAAATGCTGCAGGACATCGGTTGCCGTTACGTCTTGGTCGGCCATTCCGAACGCCGGCAATACCACGAGGAATCCAACGAACTGGTCGCGGCGAAATTCGATACCGCGCGCGAGGCGGGTCTGATTCCGATCCTATGCATCGGCGAAACCCTTGAACAACGCGACGCCGGCACCACGGAGTCTGTAATCGAGGCGCAGATCGACGCCGTACTCGATCGCTGCGGCATCGTCGCGTTTGGCAGCGCCGTCGTGGCGTATGAGCCGGTGTGGGCGATCGGAACCGGCCGCACGGCCACGCCGGATCAGGCGCAGACGGTGCATGCGCACGTGCGTAGCAGGCTCTCGCGCGAGAATGCTACAATTGCCGGCTCGCTCCGCATCTTGTACGGCGGCAGCGTAAAGCCAGACAGCGCGGCGGGCTTGTTCAGCCAGCCGGATATCGACGGCGGATTGATTGGCGGGGCATCGCTGGTCGCCGCGGATTTTTTGGCGATTTGCGCCGCGGCGCGTTCGTGAAATCGGATAAGAAAAAATGGTACTGACATTATTCAACGTGGTTTATGTGCTCGTCGCAATCGCGATGATCGCGCTGATACTTCTCCAGCGCGGCGCGGGTGCGCAGGCGGGTTCCGGATTCGGCGGCGGCGCATCGGCCACCGTGTTCGGCGCGCGTGGCGCGGCGAATTTTCTCTCGCGCAGCACGGGCATTCTGGCGGGCGTGTTCTTCCTGCTCAGTTTGCTGATGGGCATTTATCTGCACCCCGTCGCCACGAAATCAGACAACGATCTGGGCGTGATGAGCGGATATCAAACGCCGGAAACTCCGAAGGCGCCCGCAACGACGCCGCCGGCCGGTTCCGACGTTCCTGCTGCACCGATCGTCGTTCCTGCAACGCCCGCTCCGGCCGATTCGGGCGACAAGCCCGCGCCGACGGCGGCTCCGGCAACGACGTCGTCGAGCAAACCTGCGGTACCGGCGAAGAAATCCACGGACAAAAAATCCAACGGCGGTAAATCCGAACCGGAAAAGAACTAGAATTCGCGAACGCATTCGTAAACAGAATCAGCCCAGGTGGCGGAATTGGTAGACGCACTACCTTGAGGTGGTAGCGACGTAAGTCGTGGAGGTTCGAGTCCTCTCTTGGGCACCAAATACCAATCCGGAGCAGTTTGCAAAAATTCCGGATGCACACTTCAAACCCGCCTGACTGCGGGTTTTTTTATGCCGTTGTAGAAACGCCGCGCGCTCGTATCGCGATCTTCGCGCTTGATCGTCACGCGATGAAATAATTGTAACCGCCGGGAGGTCGACTCCCGCGTCATGACGCATTGCGCAATGCCGCGCGCGCATGAGAAAATTGCGTGTTAGCGCAACGCCGTGAATTTAGTCGAGGGATCGCACTTCGTGCTCACCGAGTATCTGCCGATTTTCCTGTTTTTGATCGTCGCCGGCGGCATCGGCGTGGCTCTGCTGTCGATCGGCGCGGCGATCGGGCCGCATCGCACGGATAACCGCGAGAAAGCCGAAGCGTACGAATGCGGTTTCGAGCCATTCGAAGACGCGCGCATGAAATTCGACGTGCGCTATTACCTCATCGCGATCCTGTTCATCATCTTCGATCTGGAAATCGCATTTCTGTTTCCGTGGGCCGTGGTGTTCCGGCAAATCGGCATCGTCGCGCTTGTGGAAATGGCGACATTTTTGCTTTTGCTGCTTTTGGGATTCGTATACTGTTGGAAGAAGGGAGCGCTCGAATGGGAATGACCGATTCCGACGCGACCGAAACCCGTGTAACGAAAGGATTGATGCATAACCCGGTTCCGATCGGACCGGTCGACGACATCCTTCGTCCGGACGGCGACAATCCGCTGCTGCAGCGCGGCTTCGTCACCGTGTCGATGGATAGCCTGATCAATTGGGCACGCACCGGTTCGATGTGGCCAATGACCTTCGGCCTGGCGTGCTGTGCCGTGGAAATGATGCATGCGGGCGCGGCACGTCTGGATCTCGATCGCTATGGTGTGGTGTTCCGTCCAAGCCCGCGCCAGTCCGACGTGATGATCGTCGCCGGCACGCTCGTCAACAAGATGGCGCCGGCGCTGCGCCGCGTTTACGACCAGATGCCAGATCCGAAGTGGGTGATTTCGATGGGATCGTGCGCGAACGGCGGCGGCTATTACCATTACTCGTATGCCGTCGTGCGCGGCTGCGATCGTATCGTGCCCGTCGACGTCTACGTGCCCGGCTGTCCGCCGACCGCCGAAGCGTTGATTTACGGCATCCTGCAATTGCAGAAGAAAATCCGTCGCAACGATTCCATCGCCAACCAGACGATTCAGCGTCTGCCCGAGAAACAAATCGCATGACCGCCGACACCGCCACGTTGGCGCAGCGATTGTCTGCGCGCCTCGGCGACAAGATCGCTGCCGTCCACGCGTGGGAAGGCGAGATCACGCTCGACGTGTTGCCGGAAAACTGGCTCGCGCTCGCGCGCACGTTGCACGATGCCGAAGAATTTTATTTCGAACAATTGATTGACGTGGCCGGAGTCGACTATCTCGGTTACGGGCAAGTCGAATGGGATACGACCGATGTCACATCGACCGGTTTTTCGCGCGGTGTTGAAGGCGACGCGGGTCCGGGTCGTTTCGATTGGGACGATCGTCCGCGCACGGGCGTCGGTCACAAGCGATTCGCCGTTGTCGTGCAATTGTCGTCCGTCCGCAACAACGCACGCGTTCGTCTTCGCGCGTATTGCCAGGACGATGCGTTTCCGGTCGTACCGTCGTTGACGGGCATCTGGCCCGGCGCGAACTGGTTCGAGCGCGAGGCGTTCGACCTGTTCGGAATTCTGTTCGAGGGTCATCCGGATTTGCGTCGCATTCTTACCGACTACGGCTTCATCGGCCATCCGTTCCGCAAGGATTTTCCGCTGATCGGAAATGTCGAGGTTCGTTACGACGAAACCGAGCAGCGCGTGATCTACGAACCGGTGACATCCGTCGTGCCGCGCGTTCTGGTGCCGCGCACGGTTCGCCATGATTCGCGTTACGACCAGGCGTTGGCCGAGCAAGGTGCGCGCTCTGGTCAGACCGTCGCGCCGAAGTAAAGAAGTATACAAATGCAGGAAATCAAGAATTATACGATCAACTTCGGACCGCAGCACCCGGCCGCGCACGGCGTTTTGCGCCTCGTGCTGGAATTGGACGGTGAAGTGATCCAGCGCGCCGATCCGCACATCGGGCTCTTGCACCGCGGCACCGAAAAGCTCGCCGAATCAAAACCTTACAATCAGTCGATCGGTTACATGGATCGTCTCGATTACGTCTCGATGATGTGCAACGAACATGCGTACGTCGGCGCCATCGAAAAACTGATGGGCATCCAGGCGCCCGAGCGTGCGCTGTATATCCGCACCATGTTCGACGAAATCACGCGCATCCTGAATCATCTGATGTGGATCGGCTCGAACGCGCTCGATCTCGGCGCGATGGCTGTCTTTCTGTACGCATTTCGCGAGCGCGAAGAACTGATGGATTGCTACGAAGCCGTCAGCGGTGCGCGTCTACACGCAACGTACTATCGTCCGGGCGGCGTGTATCGAGATCTTCCCGATCGCATGCCGCAATACAAACAATCGCGCTGGCACAAAGACGACGATCTGAAACGCCTGAATTCATGGCGCGAAGGTTCGATGCTCGATTATCTCGATGCGTTCACCGACGATTTCCCGCATCGCGTCGACGAATACGAAACGCTTCTCACCGATAACCGCATCTGGAAACAGCGCACGGTAGGCATCGGCGTCATCCCGCCAGAACAAGCGCTTGCGTGGGGCATGACCGGACCGATGTTGCGCGGATCCGGCATCGAATGGGATCTGCGCAAGAAACAGCCGTACGCGATGTACGACAAAATGGATTTCGATATCCCGGTCGGCGTCACCGGCGATTGCTACGATCGCTATCTCGTGCGTGTCGAAGAGATGCGGCAATCCAATCGCATCGTCAAACAATGCGTGAGGTGGCTAAGGGCAAATCCCGGTCCGGTGATGGTGCGCAATTACAAAGTCGCGCCGCCGAGCCGCGCTGAAATGAAAGACGACATGGAAGCGCTCATCCATCACTTCAAACTCTTCACCGAAGGCTATTGCGTGCCGGCGGGCGAAACCTATTTCGCCATCGAAGCACCGAAAGGCGAGTTCGGCTGTTACCTGATTTCCGACGGCGCGAACAAACCGTTCCGTGTGCACTTGCGCGCACCGGGATTCGCGCATCTGTCTTCGATGGATGCGATCGTCCGTGGCCACATGTTGCCCGATGTCGTGGCGATGATCGGCACGTACGACATCGTGTTCGGGGAGATTGACCGATGAAAACAATGCTTCCCTTCCCCTGCGCAGCGGGGGAAGGTGCCCGGGGGGCGGATGGGGGCGCTTTGTCGATCCGAGTTTCGGTCGAAACCCGGGCCCCCATCCCGGCCTTCCCCCGCAGGCGGGGGAAGGGGATCAGGTTGTTGGCGCGGGAGTGTTTCGCATGAAGGCGACTGGACACTACGCCGAAGTCAAAGACATCGATCCGATGCTCGTGCTCGACGCGCACACGCGCGAACACATCGATCATTGGCTGTCGAAATTCCCGCCGGACCGGAAACGCTCCGCGCTGATTCAAGGCTTGTTCGTCGCACAGGAACAGAACACGGGCTATCTCACCGACGAGCTGATCGCCGCCGTCGCCAAGTATCTCGAATTGCCGGCCGTTTGGGCGTATGAAGTCGCGACGTTCTACTCGATGTTCGAGACGTCGCCAGTCGGACGCAACAATGTCGCAATCTGTACAAATATAAGTTGTTGGCTCAACGGTGGCGAAGACGTCGTTCGTTATTGCGAAAAGAAACTCGGCATCAAGGTTGGGCAAAGTACGCCGGACGGTCGCGTTTACCTGAAACAGGAAGAAGAATGTCTCGCCGCTTGCGCCGGCGCGCCGATGATGGTCGTGAACGGGCATTACCACGAGCATCTGACGAACGATAAAGTCGACCAGATTTTGGATGAGTTGAAATAATCATGGCAGTCGGCCCCGCTCCACAGGAACATCAAGTCGTCTACACGACGCTGCACTACGACACGCCGTGGTCGATGGACAGCTACGTGAAAGCCGACGGCTATGCCGCGTGGAAAAAAATCCTCGCCGAAAAGCCCGATCCGGCTACGATCATCGATGAGCTGAAAAAAAGTTCGCTGCGCGGCCGCGGCGGCGCGGGATTTCCGACCGGCTTAAAATGGTCGTTCATGCCGAAAGGCAATATGCAAAAGTATATTTTGTGCAACTCGGACGAGTCCGAGCCGGGTACGTGCAAGGATCGCGACATTCTCCGCTTCAATCCGCATTCGGTGATCGAAGGAATGGCCATCGCGTGCTACGCGACGGGCTCGACGGTCGCCTACAATTATCTTCGCGGCGAATTCCATCACGAACCGTTCGAGCATTGCGAATTGGCGCTGAAAGAAGCGTACGAGGCAGGATTGCTCGGCAAGAACATCCAGGGCAGCGGTATTGATGTGGATATGTATACCGCGCTCGGCGCCGGCGCGTACATCTGCGGCGAAGAAACCGCGTTGATGGAATCGCTCGAAGGCAAGAAAGGCATGCCGCGCTTCAAGCCGCCGTTTCCCGCGGGATTTGGGCTGTATGGCAAACCGACGACGATCAACAACACGGAAACGTACGCATCGGTGCCGACGATCCTGCGCAAGGGCGCGGAGTGGTTTTTGAATCAAGGCAAGCCGAACAACGGTGGTCCGAAAATCTTTTCGGTGTCGGGACACGTCAACAAACCCGGTAACTTCGAAATCAAACTTGGCACGTCGTTCAAGGATCTGCTCGAGATGGCCGGCGGCGTGCGCAATGGACATAAACTCAAGGCCGTGATTCCAGGCGGCTCGTCGATGCCGGTTCTGCCAGCCGACACGATGATGGGCCTCACCATGGACTACGACGCGATCCAGAAAGCCGGTTCAGGTCTGGGCTCCGGCGCCGTTATCGTGATGGACGAAACCACCTGCATGGTGCGCGCGTGCCATCGCATCGCACGTTTCTATTACGCCGAATCGTGCGGACAATGCACGCCATGCCGCGAAGGTACGGGCTGGATGTATCGCGTGCTGACGCGCATCGTCGAAGGCAACGCGACGATGCAGGACGTCGATATGCTCAAACAAGCCGCGGGCCAAATCGAAGGTCACACGATATGCGCGTTCGGCGAAGCCGCCGCGTGGCCGGTGCAGGGATTTCTGCGCCATTTCTGGCATGAATTCGAATACTACGTCGCGAATAAACGCAGCATCGTCGACGCTCCGCTGCATCATTCCACTGTGGAGCAGGCGGCATGACTGCGCACGTCTTTGCTCGTCATGCCGGCGCAGGCCGGAATCCAGTGACTTTAAACTTGTCAGCGGCGATAA
>JBDUEI010000007.1:0-25924 GCA_040002515.1 Rudaea sp.
CGCTGTCGATCGGCGTTTGCGCCAGTTGCGCGGCGGCACCCTGCACGGCCGTATCGCTGCCATCGACCAACACTTGCGCCACTTCGCGGCCTTCGCTGCGACGCCGTTCGAAATCCGGCGGAATCACGATGCCGACGCTGATCTTGCCTTGACGAATCATCGTCATCAGTTCGTCCGGCGTGTTCACCGCGGCGATCGGTGACACGACGCCGGTCGCGAGCATGTCCATGACCAGCGCGCGCGAAGCCGACGTGTTTGCTTGATCGGCGATGCCGGCATCCAGACCGCGCAACGTAAAATTGATCGCGTAGCCGAACAGCACGAGCTGCATCACCGGAATCCCGACGATCATCGCCAGCGTGATGCGATCGCGTCGCATCTGACGCAGCTCCTTGATCACGATGGCCCACAACCGGCGCCAGCTCATGGGCTCGGCTCGGGCGTGTCGCGGCTGGCGTGCGTCACCGCGACGAACACGTCTTCGAGATTCGGCTCGGCCGGTTCGACATCGGCGTTCTGGTTCGCTTTCGTCAACGCGTCGCGCATTCGCTGACGCGGATCGTCGCTTTCTTTCGCTTCGTTCGCGGCGGTGTCCGATGTGAGAACGCGCAATACGTTGCCGACTTGCGCAACGCCGAGCACGCCGGGCAGCGAAACGAGCGCGCGCTGCGCACGGCGCGGATCGTCGCTGGTCACGACGAACGTGCGGCCGCGCAATCGTTCGGCCAACTCGACCGGCGTTCCGTCCGCGACGAGTTTGCCGTGATTGAGAATGGCGAGACGATGACAGCGTTCGGCTTCGTCCATCAAATGCGTCGACACCAACAACGTCGTGCCGATATCGGCCAGCTCGAAAAGTTTTTCCCAGAAGTCGCGGCGCGATTCGGGATCGACCGCGCTGGTCGGTTCGTCGAGGAACAATAATTCCGGCTCGTGGATCACCGCGCACGCCAGCGCGAGGCGTTGCTTCTGCCCGCCGCTCATCGTTCCGGCGAGCTGTTTTTGCAGCCGGCCGAAATGATATTGCTCGATCAATTCGTCGATGCGCGCACGCATGCGCGATTTCGGCACGCCTTGTATGGCGGCGAGAAATTCGAAGTTCTCGCGGACGGTCAAATCCTCGAACAACGAAAATTTCTGCGTCATGTAGCCGATATGCCGGCGCAATGTTTCGGCTTGGCGCGGAATCGAAAGACCGAGCACTTCGATGTCGCCCTCGCTCGGCGTGAGCAATCCGCACAACATCCGGATCGTCGTCGATTTGCCGGAACCGTTCGGACCCAAAAATCCGTAGACGTGACGGCTCGGCACTTCGAGATCGACGTGATCGACCGCGGCGAGTTCGCCGAATCGCTTAGTCAATCCGTGCGCCCGGATCGCGACGTCGCCGCTGTCGCGATGCGTGACGGCATTCATTTTTTCGCACTCGAAAATTCGACGCGCACCGGCAACCCGGCCGGCAAATCCTGCGCGTCTTTGCCGAGGCTGACTTCGGCGAGATAGCTCAAGCGTGCCGCGTCGTCGCCGATCAATGCGTAGTACGGCGTGAACGTCGGTTCGCTGCGAATCATGCGCAATGTTCCGGCGAACGCGTTGGTTTTTCCGCTGACGTAAACGTTCATCGCGTCGCCGACTTTCAGGTTCGCCCGCTGCTGCACCGGCACGTAGATGCGCGCATACGGCGCGTCGCCCGCGAGCAAAATCACCAGCGGCGCGCCAACGGGCGCCTGATCGCCGAGTTTGTACGGAATGCTGTCGATGCGGCCGGCGCGCGGCGCAACCACGTCGAGTTTTTCGAGTACGGATTTTTGCGCATCGACTTGCGCATCCGCCGCCGCCGCCGAAGAAACGCCCTGCGCGATCTGTTCCGGTCGCGTCCCATGCAACAGCGCATCGAGCGCGGCCTTCGCGGCGCCGACCTGCCCGGCTGCGCTGCCGGATGCGGCGCGGGCGGCATCGACATCGGCCGCGGCAATCACGCCGGTTTTCGCAAGTTTCTGCTGGCGCGCATAGAGCGCGCTTGCGTTGCGCGCTTGTGATTGGACGGCGGCCAGGTCGGCGCGCGATTTGGCGATGTCTTCGGCGCGCGGTCCCTTGTTCAATTCGTCGAGCGCGGCGTGCTGTTGCTGCGCCTGCGCTTGCGCTGCTGCCAGTTCCGCCTGCGTATGCGTCGGATCGAGACGGAGCAGCCGTTCTCCGGCGTTGACGTGCTGACCTTCCGCCACGTCGATCGAAACGATGCGCTCGGCGGCGACGGCGGGCATCGCGATGCGATCGAATTCGAGCGTGCCGAGTGCTTGCGGCGGCGTTTTTCCACACGCCGCGAGCAACACGCAAAAAATGCCGATGGCAACTCGCTGATTCGACGAAATCGATGTCATTGACGTTTCCTCTTCGGCACGCCGATGCCGCCTTCGAGCAGGGCGAGCGTGTGATCGCGCAAGGCGTCCGCATCGAGGTCGGCGGCGGCGAAGGCGCGGCGCCAGATCGGCGCGCCCGCGGCGGGAAACATCGTCAATCCGACCAGCGACACGACGAGCAGGCGCGGATCGAGTCCGGCATTCAACGTTCCGGCCTTTTGCGCGGCGGTAAAACGCGAGGCGAGCAACTGCGGCAATTGCGGGATGGCCTGATTGAACATCACGTCGCGCAACATTCCGCCTTCGCTGAGCACTTCGCGAACCCACAGCGGCGGCAGCCACGGATGTTGTCGCACGACCTCGGAAACGCCGGTCACGAACAGACCGATGAGGCGGATCGGATCGTCGCCACCCTGCGTGATCGATTCGCGCAGCGGCATCAAGGCGGGGAGCAATCGCTCGGCGACAAGCGCCTGCGTGAGCTGATCCTTGTCGCCGAAATAATAATGCAGCATCGCCGCGGTGACGCCCGCGTCGGCCGCCAGTGCGCGCAGCGATGTCGCGGCGATACCTTCGCGCGAAAATCGCGCGATCGCTGAGTCGAGCAGGCGACCGCGCATGTCGCGATCGTCGCCCGCCGGGCGGCCCACGCTGCGACGGCTCGATCGTTTTTTGGTCTTTTCTTTCGTCATACTCATAATTTAATCCAACGCTTAATTAATTGCAATCCAACCAACAAATTTTGCTGCTATCGCACTACGTTGAGGAACACGGTGAGCAGCCCCATGTAGTGCTATCGCGAATCGCGCGCTACCCTGCCGGACCATGACAGACACTTTCAAGGAAGACCTCGCGCTCGAGCCTGCGGATACCGAACGGCTGGCCAACCTGTGCGGGCCGTTCGATGAACATCTGCGCCAGATCGAACTGCGCGTCGGCGTGGAGATCGCCAATCGCGGCAATCTGTTTCGTGTGAGCGGACCGCAGCGCGCGGTGAAACTCGCCGATCGCGTATTGCGCGATCTGTACGACGCCACCGCGACGGAAGTTTTGAACGGCGCGCAGATCAATCTGCGTCTGTCCGAATCGAACGTCGATGCGCTCGAAAATCAGAGCGCCGATGGCGTTCCGGAAGTCGCTGTCAAAGTGAAGCGCGGTACCGTGCGCGGACGCGGACCGAATCAGGCCAAATATCTGCACGCGATCGCGCGCCACGACATCAATTTCGGAATCGGCCCGGCTGGAACGGGAAAAACCTATCTTGCGGTCGCGATGGCGGTCGAGGCATTGAACGAGAATCGCGCGCAACGCGTCATTCTGGTGCGGCCGGCTGTGGAAGCGGGCGAAAAGCTCGGGTTTCTCCCGGGCGATCTGAGCCAGAAAGTCGATCCGTATCTGCGTCCGCTCTACGACGCGCTGTACGAAATGATGGGCATCGACAAAGTGACGCGGCTGATCGAACGCAACGTGATCGAAATCGCGCCGCTCGCTTACATGCGTGGCCGCACGCTCAACGATTCGTTCGTGATCCTCGACGAAGCGCAGAACACGACGACCGAGCAGATGAAGATGTTCCTGACGCGCATCGGTTTCGGTTCTATCGCTGTCGTGACGGGCGATGTGACGCAGATCGATTTGCCGAAGCACGTGAAATCCGGTTTGCGCGATGCGATCGAGGTGTTGCGCGATGTCGATGGCATCAGCTTCACGTTCTTCACCGCACGCGATGTGGTCCGTCATCCGCTCGTGCAGCGCATCGTGCGCGCGTACGAGAGCCGCGATCAGGGCGGCGGCGAATCGTTGAACTCGTGAGTCCGGGAAAACCTTCCACCGGGTTCAGGGTCAACGTGGAAAGCCACGTCGGCCCCGAGGGCGTGCCGGAAGCGCGCATGTTCGAGAAATGGGTGCGTGCGGCTCTGCAAGGCCGACGCTCGAAACGCCGACAGGTGAACATTCAACTGTTCGATCCGGTGCAGGCGCGGCAGATCAACAAAACGTTCACCGGCAAGGATTACGCGACCAACGTGTTGAGTTTTCCGTATGAACCTTTGCCCGGCGAAAAAACCGCGACGCTTGGCGACATCGTGATTTGCCCCGACGTCGTCGCCCGCGAAGCCAGGGAACAGGGCAAACGGCTGCGCGATCACTATGCGCATCTGACCGTGCACGGCATCCTGCATCTGCTCGGCTTCGATCACAAAGACGACACCGATGCCAAGCGCATGGAGGATCAGGAACGCCTGGTCCTGGCCACGTTCGGCATCGGCGATCCCTACGAAATTCGTACATAACTATCTGAAATAGATAGTTTTTTAAAACGGAAACGTAAACTAGGCTATAATTGGCTGCTCGCCCAAACGGGCATCAGCTTCGAAGAAATGAACGAGGACCACCCTAGTCCCCACCCTCCAAAGTCCTGGCTTGAACGCATCGGCCAACTGGTTTCCGGCGAACCCCGCAACATCGAAGAACTGCTCGAAGAACTGCGCAGCGCGCAGGTCAACGGACTGATGTCCAACGACACGCTGTCGATGGTCGAGGGCGCCATCGAGGTTTCCGATCTCACCGTCGCCGACGTCATGCTTCCGCGCGGACAAATGGTTTGCCTGTCGGCCGAAGCGCCGCTGGCGGAGATCGTCAAGCAGGTCATCGAATCCGGCCATTCGCGATTTCCGGTGTATGGCGAGGAGCCCGATCAAATCATCGGCATCCTGCTTGCCAAGGATCTGCTCAAGTGTTTCGTCGAGGAAAATGCGCCGTGCAGCATTCGCGCTTTAGTGCGCGCGCCGGTGCTGATTCCGGAATCCAAGCAGCTCGATATCCTGCTCAAGGAATTCCGTCTGTCGCGCAATCACATGGCGATCGTCATCGATGAATACGGCGGTGTGTCCGGCCTGATCACGATCGAAGACGTGCTCGAGGAAATCGTCGGCGAAATCGACGACGAACACGACGAAGACGATCCGGCGCGCAAAAAACTCATCGTGGCGCAGCCCGACGGCGGATTCATCGTTAACGCGCTGACGCCGATCGCCGATTTTAACGAACGCCTCGGCTGCGAATTCTCCGACGAGGATTTCGACACGATCGGCGGCATGGTCACGTCCGAGTTCGGGCATCTGCCGGAATCCGGCGAGGAAATCGTGCTCGGCGGGTTCACGTTCCGCGTCGCCAAGGCCGACGCACGTCGCGTGCTGCAGTTTGCGGTACACGTCCACGATGCGTGATCGCGCGCGGCGTCGCGGATTTTTCGCCGCGCTCATTTTGCTATTGATATCGCCGATCGTCGCGCACGCACAAACCGCGCAAGCCGATGGCGCGAATCTCGATGTATCGCTCATCACGTTCGGTCCGGGCACGGAAGTATGGGAACGCTTCGGCCATAACGCGATCCTCATCCATGATCGCGCCGACACTACGTCAGTTCTCTACAACTACGGCATTTTCGATTTCGATCAGAAAGATTTTTTCCTGAATTTCGCACGCGGCCGGATGATCTATCGAATGGCCGCCGACGATCCGAACGACGAACTGCCGTCGTATCGCGAAGAAGGCCGCTGGATCGTCGAGCAGGATCTGAATCTCGAACCCGCGCAGCGCGCCGAGCTTGCCGGCTATCTGGCGTGGAACGCACGACCGGAAAACGCGGAATACCGCTACGAATATTTCACCGCCAATTGCTCCACGCGCGTGCGCGATGCGCTCGACAAAGCGGTAGGCGGCGCGATCAGGCAACAGACGATTGCGCCGTCGCGCGGTTTCACCTATCGCATGGACACCTTGCGCCTGATGTGGCCCGACACGTTGCTCGCGATCGGCATGGATGCCGGGCTCGGTCCGTTCGCGGATCGGCGACTGAGTTACTGGGACGAGAGTTTCCTGCCGACGGAATTGATGCGGCATATGCGCGAGGTCTATCGCGTCGATAGCGCCACGGGCGCGCGCATTCCGTTGGTGGCGAAGGAAGTGAGACTGGCCGATGCGCGGCTGGCCGAGCCGGACGAATACCCGCCAAACTGGTTTTGGCGCGCGGTCGCGGCCGGCATCGTCGTCGCACTGCTCATCATCGTCTTGTCCCGCTGGCGCGCCAAGGTGTCGGCTCGTTTTGCCTTCGCGAGCATCGCGACGATCTCCGCGCTGATCCTGGGCATCGGCGGTCTGGTCCTGATCGGATTGTGGACGCTCACCGAACACATCTCGGCCTGGCACAACGAAAACATCCTGCTGTTCGATCCTCTCTGTTTGCTGCTGATTCCGACCTGGCTCGGCGCGTTTCGCGCGCGATGGGTTCCGACGAGCTTCGCACGCGGCGTCGGCTTGGTGATCGCGCTTCTGGCCGGTGTCGCGTTGTTCGTCAAAGTTTTTCCAGCCTTCCCGCAAGACAACCGATTCTGGCTGGCCTTGCTGGTGCCGATTCACGCGGCGTTCGCCGGGGTGCTTTACCTGGCCCGCCCGCGCACCGCCTGACGCGTGCGGATTTCCGCACGACCGCCATCCGTACGCTGTCATACGCGCGACCGTTTGCCGCCGCAGACTCGCTCCGGCATCATGTGCACGGATTGCAACGGCTGACCATGGACATCCAGACCCCGCCCAACATGCTCGTCAACTGCGTCGCGTATGGTGCCGGCAAGACGCGTTCGATCAAGCTCGAAGAAATTCAGGACGTCCTGAAAGATCCGGCCGTTTTCGTGTGGGTCGGCCTACACGAACCCGACGAGCCGCTGCTCGATCGGCTGGCCGGGATTTTCGGCCTGCACGAGCTGGCCGTCGAAGACGCGCACGCCGCGCATCAACGCACCAAAATCGAGGTGTACGGCGAATCGCTGTTCCTGGTCGTGCATACCGCGCAATTTACCGAACATCGCATCGCGTTCGGCGAGACGCACATTTTCCTCGGCAAGAATTATCTGGTGACGGTGCGCCACGGCGCCTCGCTTTCTTATGCGCCGGCGCGGCGTGTGTGCGAATCGTCGCCGGAACTGCTCGCGCTCGGGCCGAGTTACGCGCTGTATTCCGTGCTCGATTTCGTCGTCGACAATTATTTTCCCGTCATCGAGAATTTCCAGAAGCGCCTCAACGATCTGGAACATTCGGTTTTGCAAGGCGAGTTCAAGCGCCACACCATCGTTCGCTTGTACGAGCTGAAAAAAGAATTGATGAAGATGCTGCTGGTCGTCGCACCGGTACAGGACATCATGAGCCAGCTCGTGCGTCTTTATCCGAGCCTGATCCGCGACGAAGTGCGCACGTATTTCCGCGACGTGAGCGACCATGCCGCGCGCATCAACGAAATCGCCGCGATGATCCGCGAAATGCTGACCTCGGCGATGGACGTCAATCTGGCACTCGTCGGCGTGGCGCAGAACGATGTCTTCAAACGCATCGCCGGCTGGGGCATCCTGCTGACCGCGCCAATGATGATCGCCAGTTGGTACGGCATGAACTTCAAGGACATGCCGGAACTCGATTCGCCGCACGGCTATCCGATCCTGACCGGCGTCACGCTGGTCATCTGCATCAGCCTGTATCTCGTCCTGCGCCGCGCAAAATGGCTTTGAGTTCGCCGCATTTCGCCGCGTACGACTAAAGACTGGCCTGCGATGTGCGATTGCGTCTTGACGGACATCGCGCCGCATCAGACGCTTGGCGTCGTCGGCTCTGGGAGGATTTCATGCGCAGACTTTTATTGATCTTGCCGTTCATCGGCCTGTTGTGGCTGCCGTTCTACAACAGCAGCGAACCGCAACTGTGGGGATTTCCGTTTTTTTATTGGTATCAGTTCATCTGGGTGTTCATCACCTCCGGGCTGATCTGGATCGTCTATCAAGGGGAGAAGCGAGCATGAACCCGACTGCGCCTGCACAACCCGTGGTGCACGTAACGGCCTGGATCGTCTTCGCGTTCTTCTTTTTGCTGGTGACCGTGATCGGTTTCCTCGCCTCGCGATGGAAGAAGGCCGACCTCACGCACCTGCACGAATGGGGTCTCGGCGGCCGCCGTTTCGGCACGCTCATCACGTGGTTCCTGATCGGCGGGGACGTGTACACCGCGTACACCGTCGTCGCGGTTCCCGCGCTCGTCTTCGCCATTGGCGCGTACGGGTTCTTCGCGTTGCCATACACGATCATCATGTATCCGCTGGTGTTTCTGGTCATGCCGCGCTTGTGGAACGTCTGTCACAAGCACAATTACGTGACCACGTCGGATTTCGTCGAAGGCCGCTACGGAAGTCATTGGCTGGCGCTCGCGGTCGCGTTCACCGGCGTCTTGGCAACGATGCCGTACATCGCCCTCCAACTCGTCGGCATGCAAGTGGTGTTCGCGGCGATGGGCTTCGGCGATGTCGGTCCGAAAGTCGGCGGCGAAATCGCGTTGATCATCGCCTTCGTCATCCTCGCGGTATACACGTATACCAGCGGCCTGCGCGCGCCGGCGATGATCGCATTCGTCAAGGACATCATGATCTACATTTTCGTGATCGCCGCGATCATCATCATTCCCGCGCATCTGGGCGGCTACGGCGCCGTGTTCGACGCGGCGGCCAAACATTTCAGTGCAGCCAAGGATGCGGCCGTGGCGGCCGGCAAGCCGTCCCCGGCGATGGGCATACTGCTCGATCCGACCCAGGTCACGGCATTCGCCTCGCTCGCACTCGGATCGGCGTTTGCGCTGTTCCTGTATCCGCATTCGGCGACCGGCACGTTGGCCGCGTCGAGTCCCAACGTGATCCGCAAAAACGCGATGTTGCTGCCGACCTACACGATCGCGCTCGGACTGATCGCGATGCTCGGCTACATGGCCATCGCCGCCAATACGAACGCGAAAGGAACGGCCGTCGTGCCGACGTTGATCATGGATCAGTTCCCCGAATGGTTCGCCGGATTCTGCTGCGCGGCCATCGCACTCGGCGCGCTGGTGCCCGCCGCGATCATGTCGATCGGCGCAGCGAACATCGTCACGCGCAACATCTGGCGGCCTTACGTCAACCGGAACATGACGCCGAAACAGGAATCGAACGTGGCGAAGATCACCTCGCTCGCCGTGAAATTCGGTGCGCTGGTGTTCGTCGTGTTCATGCCGCTGGAATTCGCGATCAACCTGCAGCTGCTCGGCGGAATCTGGATGCTGCAGATCCTGCCCGCCGTCGTGTTCGGCCTGTACACGCGCTGGTTCCATTCGACCGGACTGCTCGTGGGTTGGGCCGTGGCCATGATCGCCGGCACGTGGATGTCGTGGAGCCAGGGTGTGAAACCTGTCTTCATGATTCCCGGTATCGGCAATCTGTACATCGGCCTGATCGCGCTGGCGATCAACCTCGTCGTCGCGGCGATCATCACGGTCATCGCCAGGTCAGCGAAAGTGGCCGATGGCGTGGATACGACCGCCGCCACCGACTATCGGGATGCGCCAGGCACCGCTCCGTAATAAAACGTCAGTTGAGAAAAAAAGGCGCGGCGAACCCGCGCCTTTTTTTATTGCCGACGTTCGTAATCGACGAACGTGAAATCGAACGCGTGTTTTGCATCAGCCACGTGCGCTTCGCGAACCGTTTCAATCCACTGCGCCTCGTCGAACGGCGGAAAAAACGCATCCGCATCCGCGACGCGCGTGTCGATCCACGTCAAATGCAAACGCGTCGCGCGCGATAGTGCGAGCGTATAAAGCTCACCTCCGCCGATCACGCAAAGCTCCGCGCCCGCCGCAAGAGTCAGGCCTTCGTCAATCGAATGCACGACGGTCTGATCCGCGAACGGCGCCGCCGAACCTCGCGTCAGCACCAGATTCTGGCGCCCCGGCAAAATGCGGCCGATCGCACGCGCCGTCTTGCTTCCCATCAACACAGGTTTGCCGAGCGTGAGTCGCTTGAATCGTTTGAGATCCTCGGGCAAATGCCACGGCATCGCGCCATCGCGACCGATCGCGTAAGCGCGGTCGATCGCAGCAATCAGGGTGACCGGCGGAGTCGCAGACTTTTCCATGGAGCCTCGTCGCAAAAACAGGTTGATGCAGCGGTGCGAAAAATTCTACGCTGCAGCCTCACATCCTATCGGCATTCAGCTCATGCGCGCATTTCTCATTTTGACCGCCATCGTGCTCGGCTTATCCCAGGCTGCGTGCGCGGTGGATGCCGGCACCGAACTTCCCGCACGATTTATCGCGAACCGTTTATTCCTCGTCCCGCAAACGGACGCAGGCAAAATCGTCGATTTCTACGTCGATTCCGCCGGTGGCACCAACATGATTTGCCGTTCAACGGCGGAACAACTGCATTTGAAGATGACGCCGTTCAACAATCCCGAATTTGAAAGCGAACTCGGCAAGAATCTGGCAAAAGCAGCGATGCCGACCTTCAAAGCGGGCGCCGGCATCCCATCGAACGCCATCGGCGACAAAACGTTATTGGTCCACGATTGCCGAAAAGAAAGCGGATCGCCCGTCGACGCAGCCGGTTTCCTCAGCAGCCGCTGGCTCGCCGGTCGCGTCTGGACGTGGGACTATCCCGCCGAGAAATTCCGCGTCGAAGCCAACGACTTTCGCCCGGCCGTCGGCGCTCAAAAAATCCTCATCGCCTTCAAAACGGATTCGAAGGGCAAACGCGTCTTCGACATGATCCGATTCCCGATCCGCGTCGACGGACAAACCATCGACATGTTGCTCGACACCGGCGCCACCACCACACTGACCGCTGACGCGCTGAAAACCATTGGCGATAAACTTCCGGCCGAACGCGCGACGAGTTTTATCGCCGAATCGATATTCAATCGATGGCACACCGCCCATCCGGAGTGGCACACCATCGAGCACGCCGAAGAGCGCACGAACGCGTCGATGATCGAAGTTCCGGAAATCGAGATTGCCGGATCGCACGTCGGCCCGGTCTGGTTTACGTTACGTCGCGATACGGATTTCCACGACTTCATGTCGGCAGTGACGGATAGACAAATCGAAGGTGCGATCGGCGGCGATGCGTTCTATCACTTCGTGATGACGATCGATTATCCGAATGCCGTGGCGTATTTTCGGTGCGTGAAGGATTGCAAAGCGAAATGATCAGACCGCAATGGGCGCCTTGATCGATTTATGTGCCTGATAATGCTCGATTGCGATGTCGTCGAACTGGAAATCGAAGATCGACGTGACATCGGGATTGAGCTTCAGCTGCGGCAGCGGCAACGGTAGACGCGTCAATTGCTCGCGCGCCTGATCGAGATGATTTTTGTACAAATGCGCATCGCCGAGCGTGTGCACGAAATCCCCGAGGCGTAAACCGCAAATCTTCGCGACCATGTGCGTGAGCAGCGCGTAGCTCGCGATATTGAACGGCACGCCAAGAAAAATGTCGGCGGAGCGCTGGTAAAGCTGACACGACAATTTGCCGTTCGCGACATAGAACTGAAATAACGCGTGACATGGTTGCAACGCCATCTTCGGCAAGTCCGCCACATTCCACGCGCTGATCACGAGACGTCGCGAGTCGGGATTAAGCTTGATTTCTTCGACAAGCCACGAAATCTGATCGATCGTCTTACCGTCTGCACCGGCCCACGAACGCCACTGCTTGCCGTAAACCGGGCCGAGTTCGCCGTTCGCATCGGCCCATTCGTCCCAAATCGAGACGCCGCGTTCGTTGAGATAGCCGATGTTGGTGTCGCCACGCAGGAACCACAGCAGCTCATGGACGATGGATTTGGTGTGCAGCTTCTTCGTCGTCAGGAGCGGAAATCCGGCGCCGAGATCGAAACGCATCTGCCAGCCGAATACCGAGAGCGTGCCCGTGCCGGTGCGATCGGATTTTTCGTCGCCATGTTCGAGCACGTGCCGAAGCAGATCTAGATATTGATGCATCAGGCGGGTTCCTTGATCGGGACCCGCGGCGGAAAATTCGACGGCGCCAACGTCGGCTTACCCCGCGAAACCCATAGCAGCACAACGCCGGTCACGATCAGCGGTAGCGACAGGATTTGTCCCATCGTCAGCCAGTCGAACGCGATGAAGCCCAGTTGCGCATCCGGCTCGCGCACGAACTCGACGCCGAAACGAAACAGACCGTATAGCAGCGCGAACATCCCCGACACCGCACAGCGCGGCCGCGGCTTGCGCGAATAAAACCAGAGCACCGCGAACATCACGATGCCTTCCAGCGTGAACTCGTAAAGCTGCGACGGGTGTCGCGCTTCATGATTGAGTTGGCCGGCGAGATACATCTGGTACAACTCGTCGCGCGATTTTCCGAGTTCTTCCAGCGACCGCGGAAAAATCACGCCCCACGGCACGTCGGTGTGTCGCCCCCACAATTCGCCGCCGATGAAATTGCCGAGACGGCCGAGACCCAGACCGATCGGCACCAATGGTGCGACGAAATCGATCGTGTCGAAAAAGTGAATTTTGTTCTTTCGCGACCATAGCCAGCCCGCGCCGAGCACGCCGAGCAATCCGCCGTGGAACGACATGCCGCCTTCCCATACGCGGATCAACGCGAGCGGATCGTCCACCATCCAGCTCGGCGAAATGTAGAACAACATGTATCCGATGCGGCCGCCGATGATGACGCCGAGTGCGCCGTAAAAAAGCAAATCGGAAAATGCTTGTTCGTCGACAGGCAAACGGCCTTGCGCGCGACGCCGATTGCCCAGATACCACGCGCCGACGAATCCGATGAGGTACATGATGCCGTACCAATGGATCGACAGCGGTCCGATCGAGAAGGCGATGGGATTGATGTTGTGAAAATACGGCATCGACGCAGACGGCTGGGAATTGCGGAAGGCAGTTTAGCGGATTCGTCAGACCGGCAACACGCGGCAAATAAACCCTTTCAGATAATCCGTCTCCGGAATCGCCGGATGCACGGGATGATCCGGCGCTTGCTGCAATTGAGATAGCACTTGCACATAGCGATCGAGGTGTCGTGCACCGTGCTGAATCGATTCGAGCAATGCCGCACGCGGCATGTGATACGAGCACGAGCATGTAATCAGGATGCCGTCGCGGGTGAGAACCTGCATCGCCATTTCGTTGATGCGGCGATAGGCGATGCGACCTTCGGCGAAATCCTTCTTGCGTTTGACGAATGCGGGCGGATCGAGAATGACGACATCGAAACGTTCGCGCACATCGCGCAACGACTTCAGATAATCGAACGCATCGGCCTTGATCGCGGTGACGCGCTCGCTTAATCCATTTCGCGCGGCGTTCGCTGCGATGCGCTCGACAGCCGGGCCAGACACATCCACACACACGACGTCGCTCGCGCCCGCCGCGGCCGCGCGCAATCCCCAGCCACCGAGATAACTGAACACGTCGAGCACACGTTTGCCAGCGACGTACGCCGCGAGCTGGTCGCGATTGGTACGCTGATCGTAAAACCAGCCGGTTTTCTGACCGCCGATCGGATCGATCTCGAATTCCAGTCCGCCTTCGCGTGCGAACACGCCAGCTGGCAATTCGCCGAAACCGACATCCGCGTATTCGGGCAGCTGTTCGAACGCGCGAACGCCGCCGTCGTTTTTCCAGACGATTGCAGCGGGCTTGATCACTTTGACGAGCGCGTCAGCGATGTCGTCCTTCAATCGCTCCGTGCCGGCCGTCGTCGTCTGCGCGACGAGCACATCGCCGTAGCGATCGACCGTCAAACCCGGCAAGCCGTCGGATTCGCCGAAGAACAGTCGATAGTACGGTTCTGGAAAAAGACGCTCGCGCAGCGAAAGTGCAATTTTAAACTTGTGCACAAAGAGCGATCGATCGATCGCGTGCGCGGCGCCGCGATTGACCAGCCGCGCCGCGATCAGCGATACCGGGTTGACGTAACCGACGCCCAGCGCCTTGTCGAACGCGTCGACGATGGTGCACGGATCGCCCGGCGCGAACTGCGTCAACGGCGAACGCTTGACGTCGACTTCGTTGGAGAAGACCCAAAGATGGCCGGCGCGCAGACGCGTGTCTTCGCCGCGTTTCAAATACAGCGGCGGATAGGTGATTTCGGTAGACATTCGTTATGGTACGGCAATACCGTTCTTCGGGCGATGCGGCATAATTGGAATTCGACTTTCGGGGGTGAGCGATGCATAACTATGCACAGAGGTATTCGTCAACCGCGCTCGGCGCGATTCTGATCAACCTGGCGGCGCTCGGATCGGCATTCGCCGATGCTCCGAAACCTACGACGTTGCCGCAAGTGAATGTCGTGCCGGAAGTGGATTTCGCCAGACACGCGTCGCTGGGCCGTCCCGCAGTGTCGCCTGATGGACAGCACATCGCCGTGTCGGTGCACAACACGGAAAAAGGCGAAGACAAATATCAGCTCGCCGTATTGCATTTGCCGGATCTGAAATTCATCAGCCGGCTCGACATGAATGCGCACTATTTGCCGATCGATATCACGTGGGTCGACAACAAACGGCTGGTCATGGGCATCGGCGAAGAGACCGCGTTTTCCGAAGCGCCATCGCCGACCGGCGACATTGTTGCGGTCGATATCGATGGCAAGAACAAGCGCGTTTTGTACAGCGATACGCTGCGCGGTTCGATGGGTGCGCAGCGCAATATCCTGAAAATTCCGCCGGGATTCGGCAGCATCAGCGGCACGCCCGATCGCGCCAACGGCCATTTCTATCTGACCGTCTATCCGGCACCGGAAGGCGGCGGCAGCGACGCGCAAGCGCACAAAACCCTCGTCTACGACATCGAGGCCACGAACGGCAGCGTCAAGGAACTCGGCCAGATCGATGAAGACGGCTACAGCTTCGTCGTCCACGACGGCGTCGTGCGCTACGCGTATGGCGATGACAATAACCTCAAGGAACACGTCTACTATCGCACCGGACCCGACGGACGTTGGACGGAACTGGCCGCGTCCGTCGTTGGCGCGTATCTCGAGCCGATGGACGTGAGCGCCGACGGCGCGCATCTGTATGCGCTCGGCAATCCGAGCGGCGGACCGAACGAATTCACCATCAGCAACCTCGACGGCACCGACCGCAAAGTGCTCGCCTCGGATCCGCGTGTGAGCATCGCGGCCGTCTACTGGACGCCCGCGCCGCGCAAACCGATCGCAGCCGTCGCACTCGACGGCAAACCGAAGCTCACGTATTTCGAAGACAACAAATATGCGCCGATATTGAAATCGCTCAACGCAAAATTCGCCGATCATCATGTCGGCATCGCCGACATCAGCGAAGACGGCGCCACGATTCTGGTCGGCGCGATCAGCGATCGCGATCCAGGAACCTACGCGCTGTTCGATGCCGCATCGAATAATTTGCGGCCGTTGTATCAGGTCAAACCTTGGCTGAAACCCGATCAGCTCGGCGAGCGCAAACCATTCTGGTTCAAGGCATCCAGCGGAACCGAACTCGGCGGTTTCATCACTTTGCCGCCGCATCGCGTCGCCAAGAATCTCCCAACACTGCTGCTACCGCACGGCGGACCGCTGGGCATCGAACATCGTTGGTCGATGGGCGGATGGGACGATGACGAAGCGCAATTCCTGGCCAGTCGCGGCTACGCCGTAGTGCAGGTGAACTATCGCGGCTCCGGCGGTCGCGGCAAGCGTTTCGAGGAATCCGGAAAACTGCAGATGGGCACGGGCATGATGCAGGACATGCTCGATGCGCTGAAGTGGTCCGAAGATCAAGGCCATACCGACAAGAATCGCGTCTGCGTTTACGGTGCGAGCTACGGCGGTTATTCGGCGTTTTTCCAACCGGTGTACGCGCCGCAGGGCACGTTCAAATGTTCGGTCGCCATCGCCGGCGTATCGGATATTCGCATCCAGGCCAATCGCAGCGACACGCGCCGTTCGCGTGCCGGCCGCAACTTCCTACGCGAAGCGTGGGGCATGGACGATCCGACGTATCTCGCCGCGAATTCGGCGATCGATCACGTCGACAAATTCAACACGCCGGTGCTCATCATCCACGGGGAAGACGACAAACGCGTACCGATCCAGAACGCACGCGAGATGCGCGACGCGCTCGAAAAAGCCGGCAAGCCGGTCGAATACATGACCAAACCAAAAGAAGGCCACGGATTTTTCAAGGAAGACAACAACACCGAGCGCTATAAAGTGACCGAGGCGTTCCTGCAAAAGTACCTCGGGCCCGGCGCGCCGATCGCGAATTGAAAATATCGATTTTCCGTTCGGACAAAACGCCCGCACTCGCGGGCGTTTTGCCTATCGTCATCCGCGACGCGCTAATCTGATCGCATGCCCAACCGACTCGCCCAAGAAAGCAGCCCGTATCTTCGCCAGCACGCCGAAAATCCCGTCGACTGGTGGCCGTGGAACGACGCGGCATTACTAACCGCGCGCACGCAGAACAAGCCGATTCTCCTGTCGATCGGATACAGCGCCTGCCACTGGTGCCACGTCATGGCGCACGAAAGTTTCGAGGACGAGGCCACGGCGTCGGTAATGAACGATTTGTTCATTTGTATAAAAGTGGATCGCGAAGAGCGACCGGACATCGACAAGATCTATCAGCTCGCCCATCAAGCGCTGACGCAGCGTGGCGGCGGCTGGCCGCTCACTGTTTTCATCACCCCCGACGATCATCTGCCGTTTTACGCCGGCACGTATTTCCCGAAACAACCGCGTTACGGCATGCCGCCGTTCGTTCACGTTCTGCAACAGGTGCGTTCGTTCTGGGATTCGCGCCGGGACGATGTGCGCGCGCAGAATTCGTCGCTCGCGGAATTCCTGGCCGATCATGGCAAGTCCGATTCTTTCGACGGCTCGCTGAGCCTCGAACCGATTCGCGGCGCGGTCCTGCAAATCGAAATGGCTTTCGACGCGACGTATGGCGGACATCGCGGCGCACCGAAATTTCCGCATAGTCCCGAGATGGAATTGCTGTTCGATCTCGGCGCGACGGAACGCGCCGATTTCACGCTGCAGAAAATGGCCGACGGCGGAATCCACGATCAGCTCGGTGGGGGATTCTGCCGCTATTCCGTCGACGAGCATTGGGAAATTCCGCATTTCGAAAAAATGCTTTACGACAACGCGCAACTGTTGCCGCTTTACGCGACGATGGCTACTAACGGAAATTCCGCACCGGCGCGGCGCGCCGCCGACGGCATCGTGACGTGGCTCACGCGCGAAATGACCTCGCCGCACGGCGGCTTCTACAGCGCGCTCGATGCCGATTCGGAACACGAGGAAGGAAAATTCTACGTGTGGCAGCGCGACGAGCTGGCCGCGCTACTCGATGCGGAACAGTTCGCCATGGTCGATCGCTACTTCGGATTCGACCGGCCGCCGAGTTTCGAGAACCACGCGTGGAATCCCATCGTTGCGACATCGGTGGAAGAAGTCGCGGAGTCGACGGGTATCGCGAGCGATCGTGTGGAAAAACTTCTCGTCGCCGCCAAGTCGAAAATGTTGGTCGCCCGATCGCAGCGCGTTCGACCCGGCCTCGACGACAAAATTCTGGTTTCCTGGAACGCGCTGATGATCGCGGGCTTGGCGCGCACGTCGCGCATTCTCGGAGATCCCACATTGCAGAAACTCGCCGATCGCGCACTGGATCATCTGTTCGACGCAGCGTGGACCAACGAAAAACTATATGCGACCACCGCAACGTCACCGAAAATTCCCGCGTACCTCGACGACTACGCATTCCTCATCGAGGCCCTGCTCGAATCGCTGCAAACCCGTTGGAGCGAACGCGACCTGGGCTGGTCGATGGACCTGGCAGAATCGCTGTTGCACCACTTCGAGGACCGCGACGCGGGTGGATTTTTCTTCACCGCCGACGATCAGGAACAACTCATCCAACGACCAAAGCCGTGGATGGACGAGGCGATCCCAAGTGGTAACGGCGTTGCCGCGCGCGCGCTATTGCGCCTCGGTCATCTCATCGGCGAAACGCGATTCATCGACGCGGCAGAACGCACCCTGCGTGCGGCATATTCGACGCTGCAGCAGAACCCGGCGTCGTGCGTGACGTTACAGCGAGCGCTCAACGATTTCCTGAATCCGCGAACGCATGTCGTGATCCGATTCGATACTGCGGAAGAAGAATCTGCATGGCGAGCCATATTGAGCCACGACGTAAAACGCACGGACATCTACTTCGTTCCGTCCGATGCGAAAAATCTGCCGTCGACGATCGCCGCGCAAAAGTATACTTCCGGAGGCGTGGGCTATGTTTGCTGCGGTACACGTTGTCTGCCGCCGGCTGATCAAACGACGGCTCTGCGGTCGTTGTTGTCGTCCGGTTAAACTGTTTTTCTGGCTCGTTTTCCCTCGCCAGGTAGCGGTAGCCACTTTTTCGCATCCAATTCTGGAGCAGTCTTGACGAGTGAATCTCGCCCCCGCTTGGCGCGCGTGCGCCAGCCTGGACCGCGCGAAATCAAATCTTTCCAGGCTTCTTTCACATCCCAGGCTGAAGTGGCGTGGAAATAACTCAATAGCGCCGCGCTTTGTTGTAAATCCTTGTTCGCTTTCGGACGTCGCATCGCACTGCGCTCGGCGAAGACGATCAATTTGTGCAGGGCATACCGGGCTGGATGCGGTACGTTTGCGACCACTGCGCCTTCCGCGCCGAATAGCGCCGCTTGCTGCACGTCTTCCAAAAGATATTCCATGAACTTGAGCGGCTGCAAGTTGATCTTTAGTTTCGGATGCTCGTAGATTTTGTCGTCGCGAGTCAGCGGCGTGAGAAAATCGAGTTGAAATTCGGGATCCCGCGGATTGAGATACGTTGCTCCGACCCGCCCTGATATATCGGCGGTCGGAAGAAACCCCATTTGCAATGAATCGATCGCCGCATGGGTATCCATTTCCAGATTGGTCGGTAACGCAATCGCCATGTGCTTGCCGGCGTGCGCGAAGTCTACGTCCTGCGTTCGTGACGTGTCGCCCCAGTGCACGCCGAGCATATTCCCGAATACCAGAAAAGCATGCGTACCGATCAGGACGCCGCCGGCGTTGAAGAAACCGTAATCGGCCAAGCGACGTATGACGCGATAGTGCGGCAGAAGTAAGGGTTGGCAACCTAGCGCGACAGCGGAGCTGGCCATTCGCTGTATCGAATCGGCATGTCGATTGGCATCATGCTCGGCGATCAACGCCTTCACGCGCGGCGAATCGGGGCCGACGTAAATTTGCTGCAGCTTTCCGGACACATCCGTATGCTGGAAATACCAGTATTTCCCGCCCTTCACTGTTTTCGCGGCGAACGAGCCGCGCAGGCTTGCGACAGACCGGCTAAATTCGGCCGCGGCGGCGGCATCGAATAGTTGCGCGTAGGCCGTTTGTGCCGCGAGCGAGAGGGTAGTGAATAAATTCATCGCCGTTATACTAGACCGATCTACGAATTAGTATAACTTCCGTAGATATACTAAGTCAACAGTAGACTTAGTATAACCAGCAGGCGTCAAATCAGACGCGCTTCAATATCCTGACCGGCAGCATCACCAGCGACGTGAGAAACCCGAACACACCTTCGACAGCCAGGCCTGCCAGCCGAAACGGCAGCAACAGGATCCAGACGATCGGATACAGCAACAGCGCAAGCAGCGCCAGCGGCCAGCAGAACACGAACAATAGCAGCCAAAGAATGAAGGTGAGCATGTTCGCCTCGCGGTTGAGTCGATTGCTATATGGGTGCGATGTCGTGCGGCTCAAGATGTGTCGCGTTGGCGAAAGGCTAAAGCGACGCTAGAGTAGAACGGGGCGATCCTGCAGCTCGTTCTTTTTGCCGCCCGTCGCGGGAAAATGGCCTGCGAGAACCGCGCTCACGGCAGCCACGCCTTCCACCGCGCCCTGTTCGAATTCAGCGGCGGCGAAGCGTTTTTGCATTTGTATACAAATGGATTCCCACTCCGATGCCGGAACGCGCGCGGCGATGCCGCGATCGGCTACGATTTCGATGGCGTGTTCGGCGAGCAGGACGTAGATGAGTACGCCGCTGTTGTTCTGTGTGTCCCAGACGCGCAGATGCGCGAATACGTCTTCGGCGCGTTGTCGCGGCGTGATGTTCTTGAATAGCGAGCCGAGCCGCAAGGCGCCTTCGATGGCGAAACAGACTTGTCCGTCGTGACCCGCTTCGCCTTGGGCCACGGCGTGCTGGATCGCGTCGAGAACGCGCGCCGGAAAATGCCGGCGCATGCTTTGCTCGGCAAACAGGTGAGGGACGATGCGTGACAATCCCATCACCAGCTCCCCGATGCGCCGCCGCCGGAAAATCCGCCGCCGCCACCGCTGAATCCGCCACCACCACCGCCACCTCCGCCGCTGCTCCAGCCGCCACCGCCGCCGCCCCAGGTGCCGCCGTTGCGGGCGAACCAGCCGCCGGCGCCGCCGAACCAGCCGATGATGGCGGCGACTACGGCGAAGCCGATCGCCAGGCCGAGTATGGATGTGGCGACCCACGCCACGATCGCTGCGATACCGCCCATCGCGCCAGCGCGCGCGGGACCGGGCAACCACGACACCATGCCGCGCAGCCAGAGCAGTCCGAAAATCCCGAGGAACAGCAAACTCGGCAACGGCATGCCGAACGGTTGTTTGTCTTCTTTGGTCAGCGGCGGCGGCAACGGTTCGCCGTCGATGAGTTTGGTCAGCGCGCCTAAGGCATCGTCGATGCCGCCGTAAAAATCGCCGGCGCGGAATTTCGGCGTGATGTATTCACGAATGATGCGCGCGGCGGCCGCATCGGGAATCGCGCCTTCGAGACCTTGGCCCACTTCGATGCGAACGTGATGATCGTTCTTGGCGACGATCAGCAGAACGCCGTCGTCGACTTTCTTGCGTCCCAGTTTCCACGCTTCGACGACGCGAATCGAATACTGCTCGATTTCTTCGGGCTGCGTGGTCGGCACGATGAGTACGGCGATTTGCGAACCTTTACGATCTTCAAGAGATTTGAGATTCGCTTCGAGCGACGATTTCTGACTGTCGTCGAGTGTGCCAGTCGTATCGGTGACGCGTGTGGTGAGCGCGGGAATCGGCAGCAACGTGTCGGCGCGCGCACCTGCGACGAGGAGCGCGACGCCGGCAAACAAACCCAGCCAACTGCGCATCGCGCGCAACGCGCTGGATCAGGGATGCGCCGGAGTGGGCGGCGGTGTCGGCGCTGCTGGGGCGGGTTTGTTGAAGTCGACGGTCGGCGCGGTAGAGATGGCCTTTTCGTTGTCGACGGTGAAGTTCGCCTTCGTCTTGTAATGGAACATGCCCGCCGTGAGATTTTGCGGGAAGCTGCGAATCAATGTGTTGAAGTCCTGAATCGCCGCGATGTAGCGGTTGCGCGCGACGACAATACGGTTTTCCGTTCCTTCGAGCTGCGCCTGCAGGTTTTGGAACAGGGCGTCGGCTTTCAGGTTCGGATAATTCTCGGTGACCACCAGCAAACGCGAGAGCGCGCTGCTCAGTTGGCCTTGCGCGGCCTGGAACTGTTTGACCTTCGCCTCGTCGCTCAGATCGTCGGCGGTGAGATTCACCTTGCCGACCGACGCGCGCGCTTCGGTGACTTTGGTCAGCACTTCTTCTTCGTGCGTGGCGTAGCCTTTCACAGTATTGACGAGATTCGGCACCAGATCGGCACGGCGCTGATATTGATTCAATACTTCGGACCACGCCGCGTTGACGGCCTCGTCCTTGGACTGGATCGCGTTGTAGCCGCATCCGGAAAAGAGAAACAGCAAGGGCAGCAGAAGCAGAATTCGAACGTTGCGCATGTTGAAAAGCTCCTGTCAGCGCGAGTGCTGACTGCGCGCACATCATACCTGCGCATGAGGCGTTTTGTACGCAGCGTTATAACGTATCGGGCGGGCCGTTCAACTGCGATTGCATCAACGCTTTGCGCCGCGCCTTGCGCAGTTTGCGTTGGCGTTTGGCCAGCAGATTCAAGGTTTCGACGACGGCGGAGAATCCCATCCCGAAGTACAGGTAGCCGCGCGAAATCGGCACGTCGATGCCTTCGCCGACCAGCATCACGCCGACCAGCATGATGAAGGCCAGTGCGAGCATGCGGATGGTCGGATTGCGATCGATGAAATCGCCGACCGGATCCGACGCGAACAGCATCACGCCGACGGCCAGCACGATGGCCGCGACCATCACCGGAATGTTGCGCACCATGCCGACGGCGGTGATCACGGAATCGAGCGAGAACACGATATCGATCAGCGCGATCTGCGCGATGACCCACGCAAACGATGCGGCTCCGGTGCTGCCGTGCACTTCTTCGGGTTCGCTGAAAATCGAATCCCAGATTTCCATCGCGCCTTTGACGAGCAGGAACAGGCCGCCGCCGATCATGATCAGATCGCGCACCGAAATGACTTTGCCGAAAATCGTAAACAGGCGCAGATGCGTGTCGTCGAGCCGCGCCAGATGCGCGAGCGCGAGCAGTAGCAAAATGCGCGTACCGCACGCGAGCACCAGACCGATGCGTCTCGCGCGCGACCGTTGCGATTTCGCGAGCCGCCCAACGGCGATGGAAATGAAGATGAGGTTATCGACGCCGAGCACGATCTCCAGCGTCGACAGCGTGAGCAGCGCGATCAGTATTTCGCCGCTGAAAAAACTCATGGGGCCGCCGACCGCTGCGCGATCACAGGCGCTGCCATAACACGAGAGTCCAGCACAGCATCACGTTTAGCATGAGCAGGAAAACGGCTGCTGAACCCATGTCCTTGGCGCGCCCGGCCAGTTCGTGGAATTCGGGGCTGACTTTGTCGACCACCGCTTCGACGGCGGAATTGAGCAGTTCGGCAGAAAGTACCAAAAGTATACTTCCGCACATCAGCGCCTTTTCGACGCCGCCGTGACCGATCCACAGCCCGAGCGGAAACAGAATGATGGTCAAATACACTTCGAGGCGAAACGACGCTTCGTAGCGCCATCCGGCGCGCATGCCTTTCATCGACCAGATGAGCGCCTTGTAGATCTGCTTGGGACCGCGAGGTTCCGTGCTGGGCATTGCGTTCCCCCTGAAAACGCGATCAGACGCCGGCGGGCAGCGCGGTGTCGGCGGCGTGAATATGTTTATGTCGCCACGCCACGTCCAGTTCCTTCGCCGCTTTCACGTCATCGAGGCGGCGCACCGGCGTCGTCACCGGCGCATCTTTCATGGTCTGCGGATGGGTGCCGGCGAGCGTGAGCAGGCCGCCCATGATCTCGACGAACTCGTCGAGCGTCTCCTTGCTCTCGGTTTCGGTCGGTTCGATGAGCAGGCATTCCGGAACGAGCAGCGGAAAATAATTGGTCGGCGCGTGCATACCGTGATCGAGCAGCGATTTGGAAAAATCCAGCGCGGTCACGCCATGTTCTTTCTTTTGCTTCTGCACGGTGACGATGAACTCGTGACTGGCGCGCCGATTCGGGTACGCGAGATCGAAACCTTTCGCCGCCAGACGCTTGGCGAGATAGTTCGCATTCAACGTCGCGTATTCGGCGACACGCGGCATGCCTTCGCGGCCGAGCAGACGCGCATAGACGTACGCACGCATCAGCACACCCGCGTTGCCCGCGAAGGTGGTCAGCCGCCCAATCGAATGCGGACGATCCTTCTTGCGCACCCACCGATACCACACATGTTTCTCCCCCCGCGCATCTGCTCCCTTCCCTTGCGCAGCGGGGGAAGGTGCCCCGTCAGGGGCGGATGGGGGCAGGCTCGTCGCAGCGTCGCCCCCATCAGTCCTGCGGACAGCTTCCCCCGCGAGCGGGGGAAGCGAAATCGCTTGGAGCCCTTCGGCCGGGGGAAGCGAAACGGCTTCGATCATCGGAATCGGCAAATACGGTTTGAGGCGTTCGGAAACACCGACCGCACCCGCGCCCGGACCGCCGCCGCCATGCGGCGTCGAGAATGTCTTGTGCAGATTCATGTGGATCGCGTCGAATCCCATGTCGCCCGGACGTACTTTGCCGAGGATCGCGTTGAGATTCGCGCCGTCGTAATAGAGCAGTCCGCCGGCTTCGTGTACCAATTTAGCAATTTCCACAATGCGACGTTCGAACACGCCCAGCGTGGAGGGATTGGTGAGCATGATGCCAGCCGTTTTCGGGCCAAGCACTTTCTTGAGCGCTTCGACATCGACGTCGCCATTCGCGTCGGTCTGAATTTCGCGGACGGTGCAGCCGCACATCGTCGCTGTCGCCGGATTGGTGCCGTGCGCGGCGTCGGGCACGATGATTTCGGTGCGTTCCAGATCGTTGCGGTGGCGGTGATACGCCATGATCATCGCAACACCGGCGAATTCGCCTTGTGCGCCGGCCATCGGCGCCAGCGATACGCCGCCTTTCATGCCGGTAACGTCGGCGAGAATTTCCTGCAGCTCGTACATGCACGACAGAAAACCCTGACTCAGCGATTCCGGCGCGTACGGATGACGCGCCAGAAATCCATCGAGCATCGCCAGCGAATTGCACGCGCGCGGGTTGTATTTCATCGTGCACGAACCGAGCGGATAGAACTGCGTGTCGATCGAAAAATTCTTGCGCGAAAGATTGGTGTAGTGGCGCACCGCCTGCAGTTCGGACACTTCCGGCAAACCGATCGGCTCGTTGCGGCGCAAATGTTTCGGAAGGTCGTCGGGAACCGACGTGTCGGACGTGACTTGTGCCGAAGCCATTCGGCCCGGTTGCGACAACTCGAAAATCAGCATGGCGGGATCGTTGAGACGATGAGTCTTCATATGATGCCATAATCCTGCGCCGCGCCGCCCGCCCTACTTTCACGGTCTTTCCATGATCGAACTGCTCAACGTCGTTCTGCTCGGCATCCTCGAAGGCATCACCGAATTTTTGCCCATTTCAAGTACCGGTCATCTGCTGGTCGCCGAGCAATGGCTGGGCAAACGATCCGATACGTTCAACGTGGTCATCCAGGCCGGCGCGATTCTCGCGGTGACGTTCATTTATCGCGCGCGGTTGTGGCAACTCGCCACAGGATTTGCGCGACGCGAGAATCGCGACTACGCGCTGAAACTCGCCGCCGCTTTCCTGATCACCGCCGTCGGCGGATTGATCATTACCAAACTCGGTTTCAAATTGCCGGAAAAAATTGCGCCCGTTGCATGGGCATTCGTGATCGGCGGCGTATGGATGATCGTCGCGGAATATTTCGCAGCCAAACGCGCCGACGATAAAAACGTGACGTGGCTCGTTGCGATTCTGGTCGGTCTCGCGCAAGTCGTCGCGGCGATTTTCCCGGGTACGTCCCGATCGGCCGCGACGATTTTCGTCGCCATGCTCGCCGGTACGAGCAACCGCCCCGCCGCGACGGAATTCGCGTTTCTGGTCGGCATTCCGACCATGTTCGCGGCCAGCGGTTACGAATTGCTCAAGACACACAAGGCCGGCGATGGACACGAAGACTGGACCGCGCTCGCCATCGCCTTCGTGGTCTCCACCATCACCGCGTTCGTTGCCGTGAAATGGCTGCTCGGCTATATCCGATCGCATCGTTTCACGCCGTTCGCGATTTACCGCATCGTTCTCGGCATCGCGCTTTTGCTGCTAATGCCACAGGCGTGAGCTGTGGCATCATGCGCCGATGACTAGACGGTCTCTCGCCATCACCGCGGCGTTCTGCGCGGCGCTCGCGCTACTG
>JBDUEI010000008.1:0-14481 GCA_040002515.1 Rudaea sp.
GACGACCGTTGGTATTTCGAATTGACTCGCGTCGGCCACGCTGACGAAGCGCATTTTATCGGTGGCGCATTGCAAATCGCTGCGGCCAGCGATTGTCCGGTCGTGGCGAGCAACGACGTGCGCTTTTTGACGCGCGACGATTTCGAAGCACACGAAGCGCGCGTTTGCATTCATCAAGGCCGTCTGCTCAACGATCCGAAACGCTCGCGCGATTTCACGCCCGAACAATTCCTGAAATCGTCCGACGAAATGGCGGCGCTGTTTTCCGACCTGCCGGAGGCGTTGCAGAACAGTGTCGAAATCGCCAAACGCTGCAATCTGGAATTGTCATTCGGTAAATATTTTCTACCCGCGTTTCCGGTTCCAGCCGAAGAGACCATCGAATCGTTCATCGCGGGACTAGCGCGCGATGGTCTCGCCGCGCGACTGACGAAACACGCGCCCGCACTGGCATTCACGGTTTCCGATTACCAGCAGCGCCTGCAAACCGAACTCGATGTCATCACCAAGATGGGTTTCGCCGGCTACTTTCTCATCGTCGCCGACTTCATCAATTGGGCCAAGACGCACGACATTCCGGTCGGCCCGGGCCGCGGTTCCGGCGCGGGTTCGTTGGTTGCATACAGTCTCGGTATTACCGATATCGATCCGCTGGCTTATGGCCTGCTGTTCGAGCGGTTCCTCAATCCCGAACGCGTGTCAATGCCCGACTTCGACGTTGACTTCTGCATGGATCGCCGCGACGAAGTAATCGATTATGTCGCGCATAAATACGGACGCGACAAAGTCAGCCAGATCATCACGTACGGCACGATGTCGGCCAAGGCCGTGGTGCGCGATACGGGCCGCGTGCTCGGCATGGGTTACGGTCACGTCGACCGCATCGCCAAACTGATTCCGCTGCGCCCCGCCGATCCACTCACGCTCGAAGATGTGCTCGGCCGCAGCGAACGTGCGCGACGCGAAAGCGATCGCGTCATTCCCGAATTCAAGGCGGCTTATGAAACCGATGACGACGTGCGCGAACTCGTCGATCTCGCGCTCAAGCTCGAAGACCTGATCCGCAATGCCGGCAAACACGCGGGCGGCGTGGTGATAGCGCCGAGCCCATTGACCGACTTCGCGCCGCTCTACAGCGAAGGTGGCGGCGACGGTGTCGTCACGCAATTCGATAAAGATGACGTCGAGTCCGTCGGTCTGGTCAAGTTCGATTTCCTCGGTCTGCGCACACTCACCATCATCGACTGGGCCGTCAAAGCCATCAACGCGCGCCGCGCCAAACATGGCGAAGCGCCGCTCGACATCACGCAACTGCCGCTCGACGACGCGTCGGTGTATACATTGCTAAAAAAGGCACAAACCGTCGCCGTGTTCCAGCTTGAAGGGCGCGGCATGCAAGGCATGCTCAAAGACGCGCGCCCGGATTGCTTCGAAGACATCATCGCGCTCGTGTCGCTGTACCGCCCGGGTCCGATGGAACTGATCCCGACCTTCTGCGCGCGCAAACAAGGTCGCGAGCCGATCGAATATCCAGATGCACGCGTCGAACCGGTGCTGCGCGAAACCTACGGCATCATGGTGTATCAGGAACAAGTGATGCAGATGGCGCAGATCATCGGCGGTTATACGCTCGGCGGCGCGGATCTGTTGCGCCGCGCGATGGGCAAAAAGAACGTCGCCGAAATGGCCATGCAGCGCGCGGTGTTCCGCGATGGCGCGGCAATCAATGGTCTGTCCGCCGCGCGCGCGGACGCCATTTTCGATCTGATGGAAAAATTCGCGGGCTACGGTTTCAACAAATCGCATGCCGCCGCTTATGCATTGGTTTCGTATCAGACCGCGTGGCTGAAGACGCACTACCCCGCCGAATTCATGGCGGCGGTGTTGTCGTCGGACATGGACAACACCGACAAGGTCGTCAACTTCCTCGCTGAATCGCGAACGCTCGGGTTGACCGTTCTGCCGCCCGACGTGAACTCGTCGTGCTACATGTTCGATGCGCTCGATCCACCCGGCGGTAAACCACAATCGACGACGGTGCGATACGGGCTCGGCGCGGTGAAAGGCGTTGGACAAGGCGCGGTCGAAAATATCGTCGACTCGCGCCGTCGCGACGGCGCATTCAAGGATTTGTCGGATTTCTGCCGTCGCATCGATATGCAGAAGGTCAACAAACGCACGCTCGAAGCATTGATCCTGTGTGGCGCGATGGATGCGCTCGGAAAAAACCGCGCGACGCTGATGGCGCAACTACCCGAATGCACGCGAGCCGCCGAGCAGAGCGCGCGCGATTCGCTGGCCGGCCAGCACGATATGTTCGGTGCGACCAGTTCCGCGCCGGCACCGGTACGCGAGTTCGCGACGGTCGACGAATGGCCCGACGAGCGCAAGCTTGCCGGCGAGCGCGAAACGCTCGGTCATTATTTATCTGGCCATCCGACGGACGCGTGGCGGCCGATCATCACGCAACTCGTGACGTGTCCGATCGGCGAGATCGGCCAAAAATTCCAGCCGCCGAAGCCGCGCAAAACCGATGACGATTCCGCCAACCGTTTTCGACGTCCACTGGAAACACCGTGGATCGTCGCGGGTCAGCTCGTCGATGTACGCAAACGCGGCGAAAGCATGGCCTTCGCGCAACTCGAAGACTGGAGCGGCCGCATGGAGATCAGTTTTTTCCGCGACACGCTCGTCGAATACGGTGCGCTGCTCACGCGCGATGCGATGCTCGTCGCCGAAGGCGGTTTGGCCTACGACGAATTCGCCGGCGGATTGCGCGTGCGCGTCAAACGTTTGACCACATTGAACGAAGCATGCGAACGAAATGCGCGCGCGATGCATCTGAAACTCAACGGCGTCGATCCGACGTTCAGCGCGACACTTCTGAAAACGCTCACCGCGTATCGCGGCGGCCGCACGCCGATACGCCTCACGTACGGCAACGACACTGCGACCGCCGATTTCGATCTCGGACCGGAGTGGCGCGTGCGCGCCTCGACGCAACTAAAGTCCGAACTTGAGCGACTGCCAGGCGTCATCAGCGCCGACATGATTTTGAATCGACCGACACTGCCGACGGAAAACGATCGCGCCGCATAATTCGGTTGAGCTCACGCGCAGCGGAAAAAATTTGGCGAGCGCAATGTCGCCGTACACCTGAAAGTTAAGGTGGCAGCTCCGCCAGCTACATCCCGGCACCCGAATCATTCACTACCGTTGCTGCCTTCCGGCCCTGGCGGGATTCGCAAACTATCGTCGCGGGAGAACCAACGGAGCCGCCATAAGACCGGCGGAGGGCGCCGACACATGAATCGCGGACGCGACCGGCGCTGAATGCGCGATCGGACTGTCATGTGGTGCCACAGGTGCGATGACGCAAGAATACTACGAGTGCTCGTTCGACGTCCATGCGACGGCGACAGTGATGTGGGCACGCTGCACGACAGGTATGATGTACTCAAGCGACGGCATGTTCGATTCCGGTTGCCGTTCTCCCGCCAACACCTCGCGACAGCCAGTGCAAAAAGCCTTGACGGACCCTACCACCGCTCTCACGGGCCAGCGCATTCTCGTCATGGAAGATGATGAGTTCGGCGCACTTGCGCTCACGGCATTGCTGCAGGCATGCGGCGCGGAAACGGTCGGCCCCATAGGGTGGGTGCAGGAGGCGCTCGAGTTCGTCAACACGCAATCCGCGACGTTCGATAAGGCCCTGCTCGACGTCAATATGCACGGAGAAAAATCGTATCCGATCGCCGATGCATTGATCGCGCACGGCAAATCCTTCGTATTCACGACGGGCTATGCGGGCGACGCACTTGAACACAGCTACAGGCATCATCCGCGCTGCGAAAAACCGTTCAATCGGGATACCTTGCTCGCGGTGCTGCTCGCGCTACCGTAGCTTCGAGGCTGAGTCGCGCTCCGACGCGCGACCGATCCATCGCGTGTAATCATCCATGTGATAACGATCCGTTCACAGTGAGTGCACGCTCCGCGAGTAATATCGAAAACGGCAATGGAGTGTCATTATGAGTCGGATGCTCAACGTTTTGATTGTCGAGGACGATCCCAGCCTGGGCATCGTGACAGCCGAAGCGCTGTCGAGCGCCGGGCATACCACGACGCTCGTGGCCACCGTTGTCGATGCACTCGCGACCTTGCGAGCCGCGCATACTTTCGACGTCATCCTTCTCGACTTACGCATCGGCGAAGAGCGTGGCGAGACCGTATTCGAAAAACTGCAATTGCTCCGCGTGAAATACCCGCCCGTCGTCATCCTGTCGGCACAACCCGAAATAGAACTCCGGAAGGCGGGCGTGTCGATTCAAACCAAGCACGTGTTGTCGAAACCGACGTCCATCGCCCGCATCATCCAGGTGATCGAGGAAGCGGTCGTCGCCTGAAGCGACGACAGCCATTCAATTCGGTGTCGTTGCGGTTTTGACACCCGGTCGCCACGTCGGCAATCCGCGCCAGCTTCCGAACAGAATCCACGTCAGGCAAAGCAGGCACATCGCCTGACCATAGCTGAGCGGCGGCAATCCGAAAACATCGGGCACGGCCGCATTCCACGAATACAACACGGCCGCGCCAAAACCGGCGACGACGATCAAAATCGTCAACGCGATGCTAAAAAGTCTTACTACCCATTTCTTGTTCATGATGTTTCGTCCTCGTCGTGTGTGCTGTCGAAATAAAGAGGTCCAAGCAACTCCCGCAGTTTTCGAACCGCGTAGTGCTTGCGCGCCAATAATGTGTTCTGCGACTCACCCGTGCGCAGCGCCATCGCAGCGAACGGTTCGCCTTCGAATTCGTGCGCGATGAAAACTTCGCGCTGCGCTTCGGGCAATTGCATCAATGCGGAACGAATGCGCGCGTCGGTTATCGAATCCCGATAACTCGACTCGGGATCCGACGCGGAATTTTCACCGGGCGAAATGTCGCGTTGCGCCAGTGCCGTTTCTCGATCGCGTTTACGCGCCGCATCGATCAAGCGGTTCTTCGCCACACGCATGATCCATCCGGACAGATTTTCGATTTGCACGGCAGCGCGATTGGCCAGAACTAATTCGCAGAAAATATCCTGCAACAAATCTTCCGCGTCGACGCCGCTTCGCGCAGCGGCTTTCAGCCGTCGCAGCCACTGCGCTCGTTGCGACCACACGCGATCGAGGAAATCCGAAGTCATCCGTCTGCGTCCATTCTCTCTGTACCAAGACGCGTTCGGGCTACGAATATTGTGGCGAGACCCATCGGAACACCGATGAATATGCCGCGAAACGCCGATAAGCAATTATTTTTCAAAGGAAAGACGGCCAATAGGCTGAATCGACAATCTATCAGGCACCGTGCCGGGTTTTTCCGCGCGTTTCCGTATGTAGAAGCAACATCCGCTTGCGGCAGGTCACGCGAGGGTGTATTAGCGCATCAAAAGCACATTGACCTTCGATCTTACCGTTGCCATCCGGAGCACATCAATGCAAAAACCCAATCGCCACTCAACGCATCTCCCGCGCCGCCTGGCGCCGCTGGCAGCCGCCGTGATGTTGGCATTCGGCCACACGGTGTCGGCTTCTCCTTCCAGCACGATCGTCGTGCAGAACTGCAATGATCATGGCACGGGAAGTCTGCGTGCGGCGGTGAATGGCGCTGCCTCTGGCTCAACGATCGATTTGTCGCAACTGAGCTGTTCGACGATCACCTTGACCGGCGGCAGTATTCAGATTCCACAAGCCGCGCTGTTGTTGAGCGGCCCCGGTGCCAGCCAACTCACCATCGATGGCGGCGCGTCAACCCAGCACTACAACCGAATCATTCATCACACGGGAACGGGCCAGCTCACGATGACCGGCCTGACGCTGACCGATGCCAAATACAAACCGACGGGCGCCGAAGCCCTCGGCGCATGCGTTTACTCCAAGGGCCTCGCGCTGATTAGCGGATCGACGCTCACGGGATGCATTGCCGTCGCCAACAACGGGAACGACGCCAGGGGTGCAGCCATCGCCGCCGAGAACGGACTCACGATGCTGAACAGTTCGGTCACCGGCAATCTGGCCGATTCTGTCGGCACCGGCAACGCGTCAGGCGGCGGCATTTACTGCAACGGTCCATTGACGATGAAGTACAGCACGGTCAGCAGTAACTCCGTGCTTTCCTCGAATGGTCTAGCCATCAACGGCGGCGGTATCATTACCACCTCTGGCGACGTCGTCATATTCGCGAGCACCATCGCGAACAATTACTCGGCGGGCTCCGAGGGCGGAATTCTTATCTCACATCCAAACGGGAATCCCGACAATTCTGCGCGCATCATCAATAGCACGATTTCCGGCAATCGGGCTGCTCGGGCCCCCGCAGGCCTGCGCACGCAGAACGCGCTGACGCTCGCTAATAGTACCGTGGCATTCAACGCAGCTCAGTCCAATGGCGGATTCGGTGGAGGTATTCAGTTGCAGGCGCCGCTGAATTTGCAAAGTTCGATCGTTGCGGATAACTCCAGCAATATCGGCGACGACGATCTATACACAGGCGATCAAGCCGTAACCGGCGCGAACAACCTGGTTACGCAACACAGCGGCAGCACAACGCTTCCGATCGATACGATCACCTCGTGCCCGCTACTCGGACCCCTATCCGACAACGGCGGAACAACTCTCACGCACCGATTGCTCACCAATAGCCCTGCACTCGACGCGGGCAACAACGACACGGGTTTTTCCGGAAACCCGCTGAGTTTCGACCAGCGCGGCGATGGACATCCGCGCACGTTCAACGGTGTGACGGACATCGGCGCATTCGAATATGGCGGCGGCACTGGCGATGAGATCTTTCGCTCGGGCTTTGAGGGGCGCTGCCGTTAACGTTGAAAATCGTAGGAATAGCTAAGCAAATGGCGGAGAGAGCGGGATTCGAACCCGCGAAGCGGGTATAAGCCGCTTACACACTTTCCAGGCGTGCTCCTTCAACCGCTCGGACACCTCTCCGCGCCTAACGAACGGCCGCGAAGAATACATTACGATGCTCGTTCTAACAAGTTAAGGACGGCATCATGGGTGCGCCGAGAACCGCTTTCTGGCTGGCTTTGTTGATGTCGGCACAGGCCAGCGCGGCGGTTTCGGTGTTTCGGGATCGCCTCGCTGATCCGGCCATCGACACGGCATCGTTGAACGCGCCGCTGCACAACTACCGCGCGCTGAACTTGGACATCGACGCGGTGCGCTCACAACTCAGCGACGCGCCCGACGAGCACACTTCAACGCCCGCATCGACGATCGAACTTCCTCTGCCCGACGGCACGACGCAGCGCTTCAACGTCTGGCGCACGCAGGTGATGGCGCCGACACTGGCCGCCCGCTATCCGCAGATTCGAAGCTTCGTCGCGCGCGCCATTGATCACCCCGAAACCGAAGCGCGGTTGGACGATTCCCCGCACGGTTTCTCGGCGATGATTCGTTCGGCCGATGGCGTTTCGATGCTGCAACCCATTCGCATTGGTGAGGCTGCGCGCTACATCATTTTCCGCCGCACCGATCTCGGCGCAACGAACGAACCGTTCCAGTGTCTGGAAGACAAGTTCGCAAGTTCGATGCGCCGCCACTTCGATGCCCTGCTCGCCGCCCCGCAAACGAGCACCGGCGCCAATGTGCGCACCTATCGTCTCGCCGTCGCCGCGACGGGCGAATACACCACCGTTTTCGGCGGAACCGTCGCAGACGGCATGGCGGCGATCGTGCAGGCGATCAATCGCATCAACGGTATTTATCTGACGGAATTCGCCGTGCAGTTCCAGCTCGTCAACAACAACGACCAGCTCGTGTATACAAATCCGTCGACTGATCCGTACACCAATACGAGCGGCCGCACCATGCTCGGGCAGAATCAGACCACCATCGACAGCGTGATCGGAACGGCTAACTACGATTTCGGCCACGTCTTCAGCACGGGCGGCGGCGGCGTTGCGTTCGTCGGCGTGGCGTGTAACGGATCGTTAAAAGCGCAAGGCGTGACCGGCTCGACAAATCCGGTCGGTGATGCGTTCTGGGTGGATTACGTCGCGCACGAGATGGGCCATCAAATGGGTTCGGCTCACAGCTTCAACTCCATCAGTGGATTCTGCAAAGACAATCGTGCGGCATCGCAAGCGGCCGAACCCGGCAGCGGTTCGACGATCATGGCCTACGCCGGCATTTGCGGACCGAGCGACTTGCAACCGCATTCGGATCCGTTTTTCCACGCCATCAGCCTCACGCCGATCGAACAAACGCTCATCACCAGCGGCGCCGCGTGCGGCACTGTGCTGACGACAACGAATCACGCGCCGGTCGTCGCATCCGTCTCCGCGCGAACGATTCCGATGCAAACCGCATTCGCACTCGCCGGCGCGGCGACGGATGCAGATAACGATCCCGTCACCTACATCTGGGAAGAAATGGATTTGGGAACCCAGTCTCCGCCCGAAGGCGACAACGGCACGCGCCCGGTTTTCCGATCGTTCGTTCCGACGACATCGCCGACTCGCCTCTTGCCCGAATTGGCGCGCATTCTGAGCCACAATCCGAACGACGCGATCCCGGCCGACGGCGACATCTCCGGCGAAAGCTGGCCCACGACTACGCGCGATCTCAAATTCCGACTCACTGTTCGCGACAATCATCCCGGCGGCAGCGCGACGACGAGCACCGATGCGCTCGTGCACGTCACGGCGACGGCCGGACCGTTTCGCGTCACCGCGCCGGCAACGAATGCGCAATGGCATGCGAACGAAGCGAAACTCGTGTCGTGGAATGTCGCCAACACGAACGTCGCGCCCGTCGACTGCGCCGCCGTCGATATTCTCTATTCGTCCGATGGCGGCCAGACATTCGCAGCGACACTCGCGAGCGCAGTACCGAACTCCGGCACGGCAACGGTGCTATCGCCGAATATCGCGACGTCATCCGCGCGCATCGAAGTGGCGTGTCACGACAATATTTTCTTCGATATCTCGCCGGGCAATTTCGCGATCATCGTCGACGACATTTTCTTCGACGGATTCGAAGCAGCGAACTAAGTTTTCGCGCTATCGACCGGCGTGTTGTCCGGATGCAGCCATCCGGATTGGCCATCGGCATAGTGTTCGTTCTTCCAGATCGGCACGCGCAGTTTCACTTCATCGATGACGAAACGGCATGCGGCGAACGCCGCGTCGCGATGCGCGGCGCTGACGCCGACCCATACAGCCATATCGCCGATCGCGAGCGCGCCGACGCGATGCACACAGCGCGCTTGCACGATCGCGAATGTCGACATCGCCTCGACGAGAATCTTTTCGCCTTCGTTCGCCGCCAATGACGCGTATGCCTGATAGTCCAGCCGATGCACGCGCTTTCCGGCGTTCGTGCTGCGCACCCACCCTTCGAACGTGACGCAGGCGCCGGCGTCGGCGTTGGCGAATTCGGCCGACAACGCGGCCGCGTCGATCGGCGATTCGGCGAGCCGAAACATCATCCGCCCGACACCGGCGGCAGGAAGGCGATTTCGTCCTGATCGGCGAGCACGCGATTCCAGTCGGCGAATTCGCCATTGACGGCGAGCCGGATACTTTTCGCTTCGATCGCAAATGTGTGGCGTCGTTTGCACTCGGCGTACAGCGTTCGCGCGTCGCTACTGTCGCTGGAAACCGTTTCGATATCGCGACCCGCCGCGTCGCGCAATGACGCAAAGTATAAAATGCGATAATTCACAATACGATTTTCCCGCCGCGCACGTTGCGGCGGCCGCCCGACTTGTCGAGCAGCCGCACCTCGACGATGACGATTTCGTGCGACAACGCCTTGCACATGTCGTAGACCGTCAACGCGGCGACCGTCGCGCCGGTCAACGCTTCCATCTCCACCCCGGTCTTGCCCGTCACTGCCACTTCGCAGCGAATCGCCAGTTCGGATGGGCTGTCGAAATCGATCGAGAAATCGCAGCGCTCGATGGCCAGCGGATGACAAAAGGGAATCAGGTCGTACGTGCGCTTGACCGCCATCGTGCCGGCGATAATCGCGGTATCGATGATCGGACCCTTCTTCGCGCGCATTCCGCTCTCGCGCAAATCACGCGCAATGGCGGGCGGGAATTGCACGATCGCCATCGCCATCGCCGAGCGCGCTGTGACTTTTTTCTCCGCGACATCGACCATCTTCGGACGGCCATCTTGACCAACGTGCGTGAGCTTTGTCTTCGCGCGTACGCGAACGGGTTTCGTCTTGGCGATTGCCGGAACGCGTTTCATCAGCCACCTATTGAAAACATTTCGATTTTTTCCGTCGCGCCGGTTGCGCGCAGTTCCGCGCGCTGATCGCTGTAGCGATCGTTTCGCGCACGCCAATATCCGCCGATCAGTTCGATCAACTCGGCGTCGCTCGCGCCGGCGCGCAGCGCGCCGCGAATGTCGTTGCCGCGTTTTGCGAACAGGCAGGTATACAATTTCCCATCCGCCGACAACCGCCCGCGCGAGCAATCGCCGCAGAAGGGTTGCGACACGGAACTGATGAAACCGACTTCGCCGCCGCCATCGTCGAACGCGTAGCGGGTCGCGACTTCACCGCGATAGTTCGGATCCAGCGCATGCATCGCCCACCGCGTTTGGATGCGCGCTTTCACTTCCGTGCTGGGCACGACCAGATCATCACGCCATCCGTTCATCGTGCCCACGTCCATGTATTCGATGAAACGCACGATGTGCCCGGTGCCGCGAAAACGCTCGACGAGATCGACCACTTGCGCATCGTTCACGCCGCGCATCACCACACAATTCAATTTGATCGGACCGAATCCGGCCTGCTCCGCCGCGGCGATCCCTGCAAGTGCTTCGCCGATCTCGCCACGTCCACCGCTGAGCTGGCGGAAGGTCGCCGGATCGAGCGTATCGACGGAAACGGTCAGCCGCTGCAATCCCGCATCGCGGAGGTCCTGCGCGAATCGCGGCAATAACGTGCCATTGGTCGTCAGCGCGACGTCTTCGATGCCTTCGACGCGTGACAACATGCGCACCAACGACGGCAAGTCACGGCGCAATAGCGGTTCGCCACCGGTCAGTCGAATCTTGCGCACACCGAGCGACACGAAAATCCGCGCGATGCGTTCGATTTCCTCGAAGCGCAACCGCTCGTCTTTCTTAAGGAACACATGATCGTGCGCGTACTGATCTTCCGGCATGCAGTACGGACAGCGGAAGTTGCAGCGATCGATCACCGAAATGCGCAGATCGCGCAGCGGCCGCGCGAACGTATCCACGGGCTGCGCCGCGACGAGCGTATGCGGAATGGACAGCGCGTTCACTCGGGTAATTCCGGTGCGACGTAATCCGGCAGCGCGACGACTTCGCCCATCTGCGCGACGCGATGGCCGCTGGCGGCAAGCGCCGCACCGTCGGCGTCGCTGCCGTAGTGATAGAGCATGAAGCGCGATCGCGAATCGCTCGGGTATTCACGCGTCAAATCTTCCAGACCCGTGTGCGACGGATTACCGTGCAGCGCGCAATCGTGCGCGATCACGGTCGGCGCCGGCGCGAAATGCGCGAGCATTTCCGGCACCGGGCGCGTATCGCCGGTCCACGCGAAGACTCCACGCAGTGCGATGCCGAACGATGTCATCGGCGCATGATGCCGCGTCGGGAAAACATCGAACCACATTCCCGCATGCCAGAAACCGCGCGAGCACGGCACCAGAACGAACGCATCCCAGAAGTTGGCGTCGCCTTCGGCGATCACATTCGGATAATCCGCGACGCGATTCTGCAGATGCGTAATCAACGCGGCGTGCGCGTAGAGCTTGATCGTGCCTTTGATGGCCGGATCGAAATACGCACTGTAGAACAGCCGTTCGAGTCCGCCGACGTGATCCATGTGCGTGTGCGTGATGTAAATCGCGCGCGGCAGCGTTCCGTATACTTTTTCGTACGTGGTCGGCGTTTCCGGTCCGCAATCGATGAGCAATAGCGGTTCGCCATCGCGTTCGAGCACCGCGCCGGATGAGCCGAGTTGCACGGCTTGCGCCGAACCGACGCCAAGGAATCGCAAACTGAAACTCATGTCCGCACGCTCCGCCATGCCGGCGCTTCGGTGGCGAACGCGCGCTCGTAACTTTGCAGCAATCGCGACCAGACATTTGTCACGTCGGCGCCATTCGAAATCTTGACGAGGGATCGATGCAGGCGTTGCAGATTTCGACGACGCCAGCGTTCCGTCGGCACGCGTAACCGGCCGCGATCGAAATCGATGATCCATATCTTGTCGTCGCCGACGAGAATGTTGTGCGCGTTCAGATCGGCATGAAACGCACCGGCGCGGTGAAACGCGGCCAGTGTCGTCCCGACGCGTTCGGCCATGTCATCCGTGCAACGATGGGCGACGAGCACATCCGCGAGCGTCGGCGCGTTCTCGATGCGACGCGTGATGAGGTCGGCGCGATAACTGAATCCGTTTCGTTCGTAACGCGCCGCGACGGGCGGCGGAACATCGAGACCGAGTTCGCACAATTTCGACAAGAGTCGAAATTCGGCGAACGCGCGCGAACGCGTCGCGCCGGTCCACAAATAGTTGTCGCCGAACAGATTCGCGACCATGCCGCCGCGACGATAATGCCGGATCACGCACGCGCCGAAGGGTGCATCGACGAACGTGACGTTGCCGCGTCCGCCGCGCACATCGCGTGAACGTTGCTGCGCACGCCAAAACGCGGCGTCGAACCAGGCCGGATCGAATTCCGCCACGCCGGCTTGTGCAAGCACGGCCGCGTCGAACAGAATCGCGCCCTGGGCGGTGTCCTGGCATTTGGCTTCGATCATCGCTTTCCGTGATATATCGCCACATTGCCAGTTTAACAAGCCGATGCCCTCAGCGCCGTTCTCCCCTGCCGAACCACCGAATTCGCTGTGCCTGCTGCGCACCTCGGCGATCGGCGACGTAACGCACGTCGTACCGATCGTGCGCACCCTGCAAAACGCCTGGCCGACGACGAAACTGACCTGGATCATCGGCAAACTCGAGCACAAGGTCGTCGGCGATATCCCCGGCGTCGAATTCGTTGTGTTCGACAAATCGGCCGGGTGGCGAGGTTTCGGGGCGGTTCGCAGACATCTAGCAGGCCGGACATTCGACGCGCTGCTGCATCTGCAAGTCGCCTTGCGTTCGAACGTACTCAGTGCGCTGGTGCGTGCACCGGTGCGCGTGGGATATGACCGGATGCGTTCACGCGATCTGCATGGGCTGTTCGTCAACCGTCGCATCGCTGCGCGAACCGGACAGCACGTGCTCGATGCGATGGCGAGTTTTCTCGAACCTATCGGATTGCGACAAACTTCAGTGCGCTGGGATATTCCGATTCCTCCGCAGGCCAGCGAATTCGCCACGACACACCTGCCCGGCGACGCGCCGACCCTACTCGTCAGCCCGTGTTCGAGTCATCGATTGCGTAATTGGCTGCCGGAGCGGTATGCCGCCGTGATCGATCACGCCTCGGCACGCGGCTGGCGCGTCGCGCTGTGCGGCGGACCGAGCCCCTACGAGCGCGATGTCGGAAATATCATTGTGGAAAAGGCAAAAAGTAGACCGATCGATCTGATCGGCAAAGATACGCTCAAACAATTCCTCGCCTTGGCACGACGCGCGACACTCGTCCTCACGCCCGACTCCGGGCCGATGCACATGGCCAACGCCGTCGGCACGCCCGTGCTCGGTCTGCACGCGGCGAGCAATCCCAACCGTTCCGGACCCTATTCCGACCGCCGCTGGTGCGTGGATCGCTATGACGCCGCCGCGCGAAAATTTCGCGGCAAACTTGCCGACCAATTGCGCTGGGGTACGAAGATCGAACACGAAGGCGTGATGGCGTTGATCGAAGTACACGATGTCGTCGAACGCTTCGACGCGTTCGCCGACCATCGAAACAACGCTCAGGATTTGCCCGCGCCGTAATCCTTGTACGATTTTTCTTCGACGAGTTGCGACCCGAGCGCGACATTGATTTCACGCTTGATCTTCGCACGCTCGTCATTTCGGAAGTAAACCGAGCGCGCCAATTCGATGAATTCCGCATCGAACGCTTGGGCTTTTTCCTTCACGCGGATGCGATCTTCGATATCCCACAAATCTTCATTCACGGATTTGAGCCGCGCGCGCGCGTCCGCAATGTCCAAGCGCGAGACATCGTCGGAATTCCACGTCGTATTAAGCAGATCGAGTTCGGCGCGAACATTGGCGAGCTTCGGCGGCTCTGAAATCTGCGCCACCTTGATCTCGAGAATCGTGATCTTGTCGATCAGCTCGCCATAGGAAACCGGAACGGAAATAAGGCTCATGGACACGTCACGTCGATTGCAAGCCCGGAATTATGCCACCGCAGGACCGCACAAGTTGTTTATTGACGCCCCGGCCCGTATCATTCCCGCCCTTCGACGCGCCCTATCCGGAGAGGTGGCAGAGTGGTCGAATGCGCCGGATTCGAAAT
>JBDUEI010000009.1:0-28590 GCA_040002515.1 Rudaea sp.
TTATGAACATTCAATCGTCCACGATCGCCCATAACACCGCGTTTGGCGTCGCCGGCTCGGCGATCGGCGGCGGCCTTTTGTTTACATCCGGGCCGACATTCCTGCCGCAGACTCCACGCATCGTCAGCAGCACCATCTCCGGCAACACAGCGCCGACCGCGGGCGGCGCTTCGATCACCTGGCGTTACGGAAGCTTTGAGATGGACAACAGCACAGTGGCATTCAACTCCGCCGAACCGGGCAGTGCCGCGGGCCTGGCTGTCACCGGATGCTATACGCATCTGCTAAGCTCGATTCTCGCGGAAAATGTGGGTGGCTCACCCGATCTCGTTACGAATCAAAGCTGCAACAGTTACCAGCTACCCGTGCTCGACGGCATGGGCAGTATCGTCATGAGTTCGAATCAACAGCCTACGAATACGACTGTCGCCAATCCCCATCTCGCCCCGTTGGCCTGGCATGGCGGCCCTACACAGGTGCACGCACTATCGGCCAACAGCGTGGCAATAGGACATGGGGCCAATCCGCGCAACTTCGACAACGATCAACGCGGACCCGGTTTTCCACGAACTATCGGCCACATCACCGACAGCGGTGCATATCAACGTCAAATCAACAACGATGAATTGTTCTTCAGTGGGTTCGATGACTGAAACGACGCCCCGACACGAAATGGCACAGCGCCGCAGGTCATTGTGCAGATTAGTCGGCGACGAACGCCGTATGCGTCCCGATTGCCTGCATGCCAGCACAGCGAGACAATGACGTCGAGTCCTGTGCGAATTGATAACCATGATGCTGATGATCGACAACTACGACAGCTTCACCTACAACCTGGTCCAGTACATGGGCGAGTTGGGCGAAGACGTGAAAGTCGTGCGCAACGATGCGATATCGATCGACGCGATCCGCCGCATGGCGCCGGGCAGGATCGTGATTTCGCCGGGACCCGGCACGCCGAATCAGGCGGGCATCACGCTTGATCTGATCGCGCAACTCGGCGGGACGATTCCGATCCTCGGCGTTTGTTTGGGCCATCAGAGCATCGGCCAGGTTTTCGGCGGCAACGTGATTCGCGCGCGACAAATCATGCACGGCAAGACCTCGATGATCCATCACACCGGCCGCGGCGTATTCGCCGGTTTGCCGAACCCGTTCGAGGCGACGCGGTATCATTCTCTCGTTGTGGAAAAATCCACATTGCCGCAAAATCTAGAAGTCACGGCGTGGACTCAAAACGCCGACGGCTCGATCGACGAAATCATGGGATTGCGACACAAAACGTTGCCGATCGAAGGCGTGCAATTTCATCCCGAATCGATATTGACGCAGCACGGCCACGATTTATTGCGGAATTTCCTGCAATCGCCTCGTCTGGCAGCGTGACGGTCCGATGGCGATCACACCCCGCGAAGCGTTGCAGCGCACGATCGAGCATCGTGAAATTTTCCATGACGAAATGGTCGACCTCATGCGTCAGATCATGCGCGGGGAAGTCTCGCCGCCAATGGTCGCGGCACTTCTCACCGGTCTGCGCGTAAAGAAGGAAACGGTCGGCGAGATCGTCGCGGCGGCCGGCGTGATGCGCGAGATGTCGGCGCGCGTGCACGTTCCTCCGTATTCGCATTTCATCGATATCGTGGGCACGGGCGGCGACAGCGCCAGCACATTCAATATTTCGACGGCATCGATTTTCGTCGCGGCGGCAGCCGGTGCGAAAATCGCCAAGCACGGCAATCGCAGCGTGTCGTCGAAATCCGGCAGTGCCGATGTGCTCGAAGCGCTCGGTGCGGTGATCGATCTTCAGCCGCAACACGTCGCGCGATGTCTGCAGGACACGGGCATCGGTTTCATGTTCGCGCCGAACCATCATCCGGCGATGAAAGTGGTTGCACCGGTGCGGCGTGAAATGGGCGTGCGCACGTTGTTCAATATTCTCGGGCCGCTCACCAATCCGGCCGGCGCGCCGAATATCCTGATGGGTGTATTTCATCCTGATCTGGTCGGCATCCAGGTGCGCGCGTTGCAGCGCATGGGCGCGTTGAATGCACTGGTCGTGTGGGGTCGCGACGGCATGGATGAAATTTCACTCGGCGACTCCACGCTCGTCGGTGAATTGCGAGCGGGCAAGGTTCGCGAATACGATATTCATCCTGGCGAATTCGGATTGGCGATCGCGCCGCTCGATCAACTTCAAGTGTCAAGCGCGCAGGAATCGAAGGACATGCTGATCGGCGCGCTGGAGAACAAACCCGGCGCGGCGCGCGATATCGTTTTGCTCAACACTGGCGCTGCGTTGTATACCGCCGATTTGGCCGATTCGATCGGCGCCGGCATCGAGCGCGCGCGCGCGGCGGTTGAATCCGGTGCGGCGCGTGCGAAACTGGACGAATTCGTCGCAGCGACGCGACGCCTATCAGGACGATGATCATGGACGATATTCTGCAAAAGATTCTTGCCCGCAAACGCGAAGAAGTCGACGCCCGCATCACGAGCGTGCCGCTGGAGGAATTGAAAATTCGCATCGGCGAAATGCCGCCGCCGCGAGGATTCGCCGCCGCCCTGCGCGCGAAGATTTCCGTGAATGCACCTGCCGTGATCGCCGAAATGAAACGCGCCAGCCCCTCGCAAGGCGTGATCCGCGATACGTTTTGGCCGTCCGAAATCGCGATCAGCTACGAGAAAGGCGGCGCGGCGTGTCTTTCAGTGCTCACCGATGCCGATTTCTTTCAGGGCAACGACGAATATCTGCGCCAGGCGCGTGAAGCGTGTTCGCTGCCCGCGCTGCGCAAGGATTTCACGATCGCTCCGTATCAGGTTTATGAAGCGCGCAGCCTCGGGGCGGATTGCATTCTGCTGATCGTCGCCGCGCTCGATGACGAGCAATTGAAATCGATGTGCGATCTGGCCATCGAACTGGGCATGGACGTTCTCGTCGAAGCGCACGACGGCGCCGAACTCGATCGCGCGCTGCGAACGTCCGCGCCATTGATCGGCATCAACAATCGCGATTTGCGGACGTTCGAGACATCGCTCGACACGACGCTGTCGCTCGTTAAACGCGTGCCGTCGGATCGCATCCTCGTCACCGAATCAGGCATCCGTACACGTGAAGACGTGGCGCGATTGCGCGACGCAGCCGTTCCCGCGTTTCTCGTCGGCGAAGTTTTCATGCGCGCCGAAGATCCCGGCGCGGAATTGCAGCGGTTGTTCGGATCGATCGCTTAGTGCGTGCCTAAGACCACGATCGTCTTGCCCGCCACGGTGATCATGCCCTGTTCTTCGAGCTGCTTGAGCACGCGCCCGACCATCTCGCGCGAGCAGCCGACGATGCGGCTGATTTCCTGACGCGAAATGCGGATCTGCGTGCCTTTCGGATGCGACATGGCATCGGGTTCTTCGGTCAGATCGATCAGCGTTTTGGCGACGCGGCTGGTGACATCCATAAATGCCAGCCGGCTGACTTTGCGCGAGGTGTGCAACAGCCGATTGGTGAGCTGCGTGCCGATCGCGAACAGGACCTTGGCGCATTCGTCGCGCAGGCCGGTTTCGAACAAGTGGAAAATGCGCTCGTAGCTGATCTCGGCCAGATCGCACGACGTTCGTGTGCGCACCATCACTTCGCGGCGCGGCGTTTCGACGAACAGACCCATCTCGCCGATGAATTCGCCGGCATTGATATAGGCAAGAATCAATTCGCGGCCGTCTTCGTCTTCGGTGGAAACGGTGACCGAACCTTCGATGATGAAGTAGAGAATATTGGCCGAATCGCCGGGCCGGATGATCGCGGTTTTGCTCGGATAGCGGCGGCGATGGCAGTGGGCGAGAAAGCGTTCCAGCGCCGGGCGATCGAGCGTCAGCGCGGCCGGAGCCTGCACGTGATTGACCGCTCGCTGCAACGTGTAGCGTAGATCCGCCATGCCCGGTTTCGCCTCGTGTAGCACCTGCCCGCCCTCGGATGCCCTTGCGCCTCATCTTAGCAGGTTGCGATAACGTCTCGGCTACAGGAAATCGCATGGCGCCTCGATTGAAATAGGCGTCGGTAGTCACCATAATTCACGGCCCCGCCTGCCGCCGGTGTATGCCGCGCATTTCCGTTAGAGGTGAATCGCCGTGGTCAAACCGCTTCCGCGCCTGAAATTGCAAGGTTTCAACAACCTGACCAAGGCGCTGAGTTTCAATATCTACGACATCTGCTATGCGGTGACGCCGGAGCAGCGCGACCGCTACATCGATTACATCGACGAACAGTACGATTCGGATCGCCTCACGCAAATCCTCACCGACGTGGCCGAAATCATCGGGGCGAACATCCTGAACATCGCGCGCCAGGATTACGATCCGCAGGGCGCCAGCGTGACGATCCTGATTTCCGAACATCCGATCGTCGAGAAGATCGGCCGCGATGTGATTTCCGACGCCGTCGTGGCGCATATGGATAAAAGCCATATCACGGTGCACACGTATCCTGAAACGCATCCACATAATGGCATCGCGACATTCCGTGCGGATATCGACGTGGCGACCTGCGGCGTCATTTCACCGCTGAAGGCGCTGAATTATCTGATCGACAGTTTCGAATCCGACATCGTCACGATGGATTACCGCGTGCGCGGATTCACGCGCGACGTGAAAGGCAAGAAACATTACATCGATCATCGCATCAATTCGATCCAGGAATACCTGGCCAAACACATCCGCCAGAAATACGAGATGTTCGACGTCAACGTGTATCAGGAAAATATTTTCCACACGAAGATGCACGTGAAAGAATTCGATCTGGAAACCTACCTGTTCGAAGCGCACGCCGACGATCTGTCGTTCAAAGAACGCATGCGCATCGAGCAATTGCTCAAGCGCGAGATCGAAGAGCTGTTTCACGGTCGCAATCTGACCTGATCGGCGCCCGAGCACCGATCACTGCCTTATGCCCCGAATGGGCCTTGCGCCCGCCGCGACACGCGGCTAGGGTTCATCGCCTGTTTTTCTGATCGGAGAATCCCATGAAACGCAACGCTCTCGCTCTCCTCTGCACGACACTGCTGGCGGCATGTTCGTCGCCGCAGGAACCCGCCAAATCCGCCGCGCCGGCCGTTACCGCTGCGCCCGCTGCTGCGCCGGCCGCTCCCGCGCCGCTCGTGTCGGGCGTGGATTTGCAAGGCGATCCCAATGCCAAGGCGCAGGACGATTTCTATCGTCACGTGAACGGCAAATGGGTCGACACATTCGAGATTCCTGCCGACAAACCGGGCTACGGATCGTTCACCAAGGTATTCGACGAAACGCAGGAACATCTGCGCAGCATCATCGACAAAGTATCGAAATCTCCGAACGCGGCCGATGCCGACGAACAGAAAATCGGCGATCTCTACAACAGCTACATGAATGAGCCCAAGCTCGAAGAACTCGGCGTGAAACCGCTCGAGGAAAGTTTCGCGGCCATCGACGCGATGAAAGACAAGAAAGACATCGCACATCTGCTCGGCGATCTCGGCAAGTGGACATCGCAATCGGGTTCGTTCGGTCCGTCCGGCACGTCGTTGCCGTTCGTGACGTTCGTGCATCAGGACAACAAGGATTCGACGAAATATGTCGTCGACCTTCAGCAGAGCGGCATCGGCCTGCCGGATCGCGACTATTACCTGAAGGACGACGACGCCAAGCTCAAGAAGATGCGCGCCGACTATCAGACGCACGTCGAGAAGATGCTCGCGCTGGCCGGCGACAAGGACGCGGCGAAGAACGCGAAGGACATCGTCGCGCTCGAAACGGACATCGCCAAAGCGCAGTGGACGAAGGTCGAGCAGCGCGATCCGCAGAAAGCGTACAACAAGATCGAGGTCGCGAAACTCAACGGCATCGCACCGGGCTTCGACTGGAAAACGTATCTCGACACCGCGGAAATCAGCGGCAAAGTCGATTACGTCATCGTCGGCCAACCGACTTACATGACGCAGCTCGCCAAACTTTTCGGCAAGACACCGTTGCCGGTGTGGAAAGCGTATTTCCGCTGGCACGTGCTGAACGATTACGCGCGCTACTTAAGCAAGCCGTTCGTGGATGAAAACTTCGCGTTCAACGGCAACACGCTCAACGGCACGCCGCAGGATCAGCCGCGCTGGAAGAAAGGCATCGGCCTGGTCAACGCCCAGCTCGGCGAAGCGCTAGGCAAAGCGTATGTCGCGCAATATTTTCCGCCGGAATACAAAGCGCGGATGGAAGCGCTGGTCAACAACCTGCTCGCCGCTTACAAGGCCGATATCGATACGCTCGACTGGATGCAGCCGCAAACCAAACAGGCCGCACAAGCCAAACTCGCCAAATTCGCGGTCAAGATCGGCTATCCGGACAAGTTCCGCGATTACTCGAAATACACCGTCGCCAACGACGATCTGATCGGCAACGTGAAGCGCGGCAACATGTTCGAGTACGAGCGCAACATCGCCAAACTCGGCCAGCCGATCGACCGCGGCGAATGGGGCATGACGCCGCAAACCATCAACGCCGAATACAACCCCGAAATGAATTCGATCGAATTCCCCGCCGCGATACTGCAACCGCCGTTCTTCAATCCGAAGGCTGACGACGCGGTGAATTACGGCGGCATCGGCGGCGTGATCGGGCACGAAATCAGTCACGGCTTCGACGATCAGGGCGCGCAATACGACGGCGACGGCAACCTGCGCGACTGGTGGACGAAAGAAGACCACGACAAGTTCGCCGCCAAGACCAAAGCGCTCGTTGCCGAATACGGCGCGTTCGAGCCCGTGGCCGGCTATCACGTCAACGGCGAACTGACCCTCGGCGAAAACATCGCTGACAATTCAGGCCTTGCCATCGCGTATAAGGCGTACAAGATTTCCACGCAATCCAAACCCGGCCCGACCATCGACGGCCTGACCGGCGAACAGCGCCTGTACATGGGCTGGGCGCAAGTGTGGCGCAGCAAGATGCGCGAACCGTTCGCGATCCAGCTGACGAAGACCGATCCGCACTCACCGGGACAATTCCGCGCGAACGGAACGATCGTCAACCAGCCGGGTTTTTATGAAGCGTTCGGTGTGAAGGCAGGCGACAAGATGTATCGCGCGCCGGAACAGCAAGTCATTATCTGGTGACCGGATTGACCTAGAACGAATCGCAGAGATGCCACGCCTCTAGCCCCTTCCCCCGCACGCGGGGGAAGGTTGGGATGGGGGCAATTCACCTTGATCGCGCTAAGTAAAACCTTTGGCTCCACAGAATCAATCAAGATAAGTGCTTTCACTCGCTGCGCGAGCGAGTGACTTTTTGTTGAGCGACAAAAAGTCACTAAAAAACGCTTTGTTCGTCACGTAGTCTGTTTTTCGCATCGGAATCTGCTTTAAAGCCAATATCCAAAAGCAGCCTTATCGGAAGTCGCGCGTGCGGCAAGTGACCTCTGGCCCATGCCGCAAAGTGCCCGTGCGCATAGTCTGATGTGTTCACTCCGCCGGGGATCTGCCATGAAACGTACTCTTCTCGCCGCCGCGTGCATCTCGTTGCTTGCCGCGTGTTCCGCTCCGAATCAGCCTGAGAAAACTCAAGCGGCGGCGCAGCCTGCGCCGACATCGGCACCGCCGCCCGCTGCCGCGGCGCCGGCGTTGAGTTCCGGCATCGATCTCAAATATGTCGACAACACTGTCCGCGCGCAGGACGACTTCTATAAGCACGTCAACGGCAAGTGGCTCGACACCGTGGAGATTCCGGCGGACAAACCGGCGTACGGTACGGGCGCGATGGTGTTCGATCGGATCCAGGACGAATTGCATACGTTGATCGACGATGCCGCGGCGGGCAAGTCGACCGTGACGAATGTCGATACCAAGAAAATCGGCGATCTGTATTCGAGCTTCATGGACGAGGCGACGCTTGAAACGCTCGATGCGAAACCGCTCGATGCGAAATTCGCGAAGATCGACGCGGTGAAAGACGCGAAGGCCATTCCGGCGCTCATCGCCGATCTGAATCGCGAGGTGGCGGTCGTCACCGGGTACGGGCTCGCGTCGAATGCGCCGATCGGCATCTACATCCATCAGGACAACAAAGATGCGACGAAGTACGTCGCCGATCTGCAGCAAGGCGGACTCGGTCTGCCCGACCGCGATTATTACTTGAAGGACGACGACGCGAAGCTCAAAGGTATCCGCACCGAATACCGAAAGCACATCGAAAAAATGCTCGGCATGGCCGGCGACAAGAACGCGGCGGCCAGCGCGGACCAGATTTTCGCGCTCGAAACAGCCATCGCAAAAATCCAGTGGGACAAAGTCGCGCTGCGCGATCCGGTCAAGGCATACAACAAGGAAGAGATCGCGAAACTCGGTCAGCTCGCGCCGGGATTCGACTGGGATGCATTCATCGATGCGACGGGCATCAAAGGCAAGGTCGATACAGTCATCGTCAGCCAGCCGACGTACCTTACGGCGTTCGCAAAACTCGTGCAGAAAACGCCCTTGCCGGCGTGGAAAGCGTATTTCCGCTGGCGTACGCTAAGCGATTTCTCGCCGGACCTGTCCAAGCGCTTCGTCGACGAAAGCTTCGCCTTCAACGGCACGGTGTTGCGCGGCGTTCCGGAAAATCGCGCGCGCTTCAAACGCGGCATTTCGCTGGTCAACGCGGGCGTGGGCGAAGAACTCGGAAAATTGTATACCGCGAAATATTTCCCGTCCGAGAGCAAAGCGCGCGCGCAGAAACTCGTCGGGAATCTGCTCGCCGCGTTCAAGCAAGGCATCAATGGCATCGATTGGATGACGCCGCAAACCAAACAGGCGGCACAAGAAAAACTCGCCAAGTTCACGCCGAAGATCGGCTATCCCGATACCTGGCGCGACTACGCGACGCTCGCCATCGACAAAGCCGATCTGGTCGGCAACATCAGCCGTGCGGCGCACTTCGAGTATGAGCGCAATCTCAACAAACTCGGCAAACCGATCGATCGCGGCGAATGGGGACTGACGCCGCAGACGCTCGACGCGTACTACAACCCTGAACTCAACGAAATTGTTTTCCCCGCTGCGATCCTGCAACCGCCGTACTTCGATCCGAAAGCCGACGACGCGGTTAGCTACGGCGGCATCGCCGCCGTGATCGGTCACGAAATTAGCCACGGCTTCGACGATCAGGGTGCGCAGTACGACGGCGACGGCAATCTGCGCGACTGGTGGACGAAGGAAGATCACGAAAAATTCGCCGCCAAAACGAAAGCGCTGGTCGCCGAATATTCCGCGTTCGAACCCGTTGCCGGATACCACATCAACGGCGAACTGACGCTCGGCGAAAACATCGCCGACAATTCCGGACTCGCCGTCGCGTACAAGGCGTATCAGATTTCGCTCGGCGGCAAGCCAGCGCCCGTGATCGACGGCCTCACCGGCGATCAACGTTTCTACATGGGCTACGCGCAAGTGTGGCGCGCCAAGGCACGCGACAACGCCATCGTCGCGCAACTCAAAAGCGATCCGCATTCCATCCCGAAATTCCGCGCGATGGGAACCGTCGTCAACCAACCCGCATTCTTCACCGCGTTCGATGTAAAAGAGGGTGACAAAATGTGGCGTGCGCCGGATCAGCGCGTGATCATTTGGTGATTGCTTAGGAAAAAAACCAGATTACGACAGCGGTAACCCGCGAGCAGGACGCCGCGGTTCGCCGCCGGCACACGGATGTGCCGTCGGCGAACAAAACCCTTCGCGAAGAGCAAAGCGTTTTCTTTCGTGAGTATCTTTGACGCTCATCAAAGAAAGTTACCCGCTCGCGTAGCGAGTGGAAGCTTTTGCTTTCAATCGCTTAAGTGAAGAGCAAAAGTCACTGGATTCCGGCCTTCACCGGAATGACGAGCTAAGACATAGCCGGAGCTTTCACTCGCTACGCGAGCGAGTCAGCACAAATCAAATGCGGTAAGCCATCGCCTTCATAACCGCCGAAGCCATCTTCATCAACGTCGGCACCGGCCGCGGCAATTCCACGCCGCCGGCCCGCCGCGCCAACTCTCCGTGCCTGGCTTCGTCCATCTGCATTTGCGTGACGACCGCGCGGCTGCGCTCGTCGTCGTCCGGCAGTTTCTGCAGATGCTCGCCGAGATGCGCTTCGACTTGACGTTCCGTTTCGACGACGAATCCGAGGCTGACTTTGTCGCTCACCATCGCAGCGATCGCGCCGATCGTGAAGCTGCCCGCGTACCACACCGGATTGAGCAGGCTCGGACGGCTATCCAGCGCGTCCAGTCGATCCGCGCACCAGGCTAGATGATCGGTTTCTTCCTGCGCGGCGGCGAGCAATTGTGCGCGCGTCGCGCCATCCCGCGCGACGGCAGCTTGTCCGGAATACAACGCCTGCGCGCACACTTCGCCAGTGTGATTGATACGCATGAGCCCCGCCGCGTGGCGACGTGCTGCATCGTCGAGATGCGCTTCCTCGATGCCGATGGCAGGCGACGGACGTTCGGCCTCGGGCGCGGCGCCGAACGCTGTTGACAGCGCGCGGTCGGCTTCTTCGAGTACGCGGTCGATGCGAGATAGGCGGCGCGTGAACATACGGTAATTCTGGAGGCGATCCTCCGATAAAACAATCGGGATTCGCCGCCCATGGTTAACGAAACGGCTCGGAAATCTTCATGTAAGGCGTTGTAAAGTTCCGCTGAAGCCGCGTGCGGATGTCATCGCTTGGCCTTCACACGCGTTAAACGGTTCATGCGAATTTCGATCATCTCATTCACGCGGATCGCCGCGGCCGCGCTGGCTTGCGCGGCGACGTCGATGGCGGTGTTGGCGGAATCTCCGGTCGCGCCGGTCGCTGTCGCGCCATCGAGTGCGATCAGTCACGACGATTTGCTGTGGTTGAATCGACTCACCTACGGCGCCGATAGCGCAACGATCGATCGATTCCGACATCTCGGGCGCAAGAAATTTCTCGACGAGCAACTGCGCAGCAGCGACGACCGTCTGCCCGCACCGATCCAACAGAAGATCGATGCGATGTCGGTCGCGCACCTCGATCTGCCCAAGACGCTCGCCGCGTTCGGTGCGCGCCGTCAAGAGAAAAAAGCCGAGGGAAAAACCGAAGCCGTGCAGGAGCAGCGCAAGGAATATGCGCGCGAAGGTGCCGACCTGGTACGTCAGGAAATCAATCGTCAGTTGTTGCGCGCGGTCTACGCGCCGGATCAGTTGCGCGAGCAGATGAGCTGGTTCTGGCTCAATCACTTCAACGTGTTTGCGCGCAAGGGCGCCGAACCTTGGCTGGTGGCGGATTACTCCGAGCACGCGATCCGGCCGCACGCGTTAGGCAAATTTCGCGATCTCGTAATGGCCACGCTCACGCATCCTGCGATGCTGATTTATCTCGACAACGCGCGCAACGCGAACGGACACATCAACGAAAATTACGCGCGCGAATTGATGGAGTTGCACACGCTCGGTGTCGACGCTGGATATTCGCAGAAAGATGTACAGGAACTGGCCCGGATTCTCACCGGGATCAGCGTCGAGCTCGTTCCGCGAAGCGGACGCGGCGGTAGATTCGCGCCGCAACCGGTCGGCGACAGTGCCGCCACGTTCTTTCCCGCGCGGCACGACGTCGGCGACAAGAATCTGCTCGGCAAGACCATCCACGGCAGTGGTTTCGACGAAACGAAACAGGCGGTCGATCTGCTGACGCGCCAACCGCAATGCGCGCGTTTCGTGTCGCAGCGCATCGCCGAATATTTCGTCGCGGATAAACCGCCGCAGCCTTTGGTGGATGCGATGGCGCGCACGTTCCAGCGCAGCGATGGCGATATCGCGCAGGTGTTGCGCACGATGTTCGAGTCGAAGGATTTCGAAGCCTCGCTCGGAAAGAAATTCAAAGACCCGATGCATTATGTCGTTTCGGCGCTGCGCTTCGCGTACGACGGAACCGAAAATGTCGATACCGATGTCGCCGTCAACTGGCTCAACTCGCAAGGCGAACTTCCGTTCGGGCATCAGAGTCCGGACGGCTATCCGCTCGTGGAAGGCGGCTGGGCAAGCTCGGGTCAATTGAGCAGGCGCTTCGATATCGCCCGCGCCATCGCGGCCGGCCGCGCCGACAAGGTCGATGCCGATACCAAACAGAAACCGCCGGAACTTGCGGCGGGTTTGTTCGTGCGCACGCTGTATCCGTATTTGTCGCCGACCTCGCTGGCGGCCTTGGAACACGCGAAAACGCCTGTCGAATGGAACACGTTTCTGCTCGCCTCTCCCGAATTCAACTACCGTTGATCGCCATGCATCGTCGTCGATTTCTAGCTTCCGTTGCCGCATTGCCTGCTTTGGGCATCGCGGGAAAACTTTTTGCTGCGCCGCTTTCCTCGCCGCGATTCCTGTTCGTGTTTCTGCGCGGCGGATACGATTGCGCGAACATGTTGATTCCGTATTCGAGCGATTTCTATTACGAATCGCGGCCGAAGATTGCGATTGCGAAACCCGATCCATCCAATCCGGCCGGAGCGCTTTCGCTGGATTCAACGTGGGCGTTGACACCGGCACTGCGCGATTCGATCGGCGCGATGTATACAAATAAACAGGTGGCATTCATCCCGTTCGCGGGAACGGAAGATCTTTCGCGCAGCCATTTCGAAACGCAGGACAACATCGAGATCGGATTGCCGCCGCAACAGCGCGGCTTCGGCTCGGGATTTCTCGCGCGGTTGGCGACGACGTTGCAAGGCAAATCCAAACCGATCGCGTTCACCGACGCGCTGCCGCTGACATTGCGCGGCGGCGGCGATGTCCCGAACATCTCGCTGCGCAGTGTCGGCAAAGCCGGCTTCGACGAAAGGCAATCGGCGATTCTGGTGGATATGTACAAAGGATCGAGCCTGCAGCCGGCCGTCAGTTCAGGATTGCAGTTGCGCGCGGAAGTAGCGCAGGAATTCGGCGCGGAGATGGTCAAGGCCAATCGCGGCGCGGTCAACGCGCGCGGATTCGCGGCCCAGACGGATCGTCTCGCGGAATTGATGCGCGATCGCTACCGCATCGGTTTCGTCGATATCGGCGGTTGGGATACGCACGTCAACGAAGGCGGCGCGCAAGGACAGCTCGCGAACAATCTGGCCAATCTCGGCGAGGGTCTGCAGACGTTCGCGCGCGCGCTCGGCGACGAATGGAAAAATACCGTGGTCGTCGTGATGTCGGAATTCGGACGGACTTTTCGCGAGAACGGCAATCAGGGCACCGATCATGGCCACGGTTCCGTGCACTGGGTGTTGGGCGGATCGATCGCCGGTGGGCGTATCGCGGGCGAACAAATCGTCGTGAAGCACGATACCTTGCTGCAGAATCGCGACTATCCGGTGCTCAACAATTATCGCGGCTCGCTGGCCAGCGTTTTCCGTGGCATGTGGGGCTTGAGTTCGATGCAGATCGCGCAGATTTTTCCGGCCACGACGATCAGCGATTTACGGCTCATCTGAGCGCGCAATCCGATTATTTCTTCGGCTTGTTCGGCATTTTCGACGCGTCGTAGCCGCCCACTTCGAACACTTCGGTTTTGGCGCCGATGTTCTTGATCGTCACGTCGATCGCTACTTTCTGCGACTTTTCGAGCTTCGCGATGAAGCCTTTGTCGTCGTCGATGAAAAGCGCCGGTTCGCCTGTCGGCGGGATCGTGGCCTTCATGCGTTGCGCGGTCGCGCCATCGAACGCGACGGGAAGCGTTGCGCAGCCTTTGCTGCAATCGAACGTGGCGTTGTCGAGCAGAAGATAAACACTCTGTCCCCACTTCGGATGCTGACGTAACACGAGCCGAATGCGCGCGTTGCCCGGCAATGCCTCTTTGCTAGAAATAGCCGCACTGAATTGCGTGCCGCCGGCTTCCGGCACGTTGTTGTAGGCCCACAGCCGCGACAGCCGTTGCGATTCGGCTTGACGCGTGGCTTTCTCGCGAACCTCGCCAATGGTCTTCTGCACTTGCGCGGCGGCCGACGTGTTCGGATACGACGCGAGGATTTCGTTGCCGAGACTGGCCGCGACATCCGTGCTGCCGCTCGCGCGCATCTGTTCGTACAACGCCAATTGCTTGTTCGCTTTGGCGTCCGTGTCGGCTTGGCGCGCGGCGGCGGGATCGACGGCCGGCGCCGGCGGCGTTTTCGAGCATGCGCCAACTAGCAACGCGGCACTCATCAATACGACTGATGTCATTCGCATAAAGATCGTCCAGGATTCATGTCGTCACGATAACCAATCCGCGCGTCATTTGCAGGGATCGTTGCCGACGTTGCGATCGTACGACGATATCGCCTCGTCGAACGCGTGGCCTTTGCGGCCGATGGAACCGGCGCGGCGCATTTCCGAGCACGCCAGTGAACGCGATACCGGATGTCCTGACACGCTGACGGACTTGGTACTCGCGCCGGATTTGCCGTGCTGTTTGTCCGATTCGTCGGCGACGGAATGCGGGCAATGGCCGAGCCGATAGAACACTTCGCCACCGCTGCCGCGGCATTCGTAGGCCATGTCGGCATGGCTGCGCTCCGCATGCGGTTCGCGTTTATTCAACGCCATTCGTGTCGGTTTGAGCGTATTGATCGCATAGTGCGGCGAGGGCGCGAATGCCGGCGAGGGCGCGATATCGACGACGTGCGAGCGCTGCGTATCGGCGCAGGGAGAGGCCTGGTAAGCAATCGATCCATCGGCGGAAGTACATTTGTATACCGATTCCGCACGCACGCCGGCGCACACGAACAGCAGCGCGAGCACCGCCAGCCACTCATGGAGACGCAAGGTGCGATAGCCCGGAATTCCGTGTGATGTGTTCATCGTATTTCCTCCGTAGTTGATTTGACGATTGTGTTCGCACACGCACAGCCGCGCGATGGTGGAAAGTTGCGGCGTCGCGTAGGAATTGGCCTACAATCGCCGTTTGGACGTCCAATCGAGCGAGCCCATGAAAGCCAGAATGATCTTTGCGATGTTCGGTTTGCTGTCGATGAACGCCATCGCGCGAAGCCATCCGCAATCGATCGACGATGCGCTCAAACAAGCGCAAGCCGAACATCTGCCCGTGTTCGCTGATTTTCAGGCGCAGTGGTGTTACTCCTGTTATTTCATGGCGACGCACGTTCTGACGGGCGCGGAGTGGGATGCGATGGAGAAGCGCATGGTCGTCGTCGAAGTCGATGCCGATTCGCCGGATGGCGCGCGCTGGATGAAGAAGCTCGACGTCAAGGCATTGCCGATGTTCGTCGTGCTGAAGCCGGACGGGAGCGAGCTCGGACGTGTCGTGGCCGAACAGCCGCGCGATAAATTCTATGCGCAGATGCAAAAAATCCTGAGCGGTGGCGATGCGATCGACGCGTTGAAAAAGAACGTCGACGCCGGGTCGATGACGGCCGTGGCCGACGTGCTCGCCGGCTATCAGGCGCGCGGGCAGTTTCAGCAAGGGCTCGACTGGTATGCGAGTCTGACGGCCGCCCGGCGCGCGTCCGCGGAAAAGGATGCGCGCGTGTCGTTGTGGCGCGAACGTTTAGTGATGGAGATAGCGGCCAACGCTGAGGATCACGCTGCTTGCGTGGCGTCGGGTGAGAAAGTGCTCGCATCGGCTATCGGTTGTGATCGCTATTACGTTCTCGAATCGCTGCTCGATTGCAGCGAAAAGTTGCCCGAGGCTGAGCGCAAAACATTGCTGACGAAACAACGACCGGCGATGACGACATTGCTCGACAAACAAGTGTTCGTGCAGCCCGCGCAATGTGCGGATCAACGCACGGCAGTTTTGGTCACGGCCGATCTCGACAAAGCCATCGGTGACAGTAGTGCGGAAACGGCGGTACTCGTTCGTGGCATCGAGGATGCGAAACGACGTCTGGCTGGCGACGTCGGCAAAGATCGAAACCTCGCCGACAACCTGCGCGTGTTTCTCGATCGCGCCGGACGCATCGACGAACTCGATGCGCTGATGCCGAAATTGATGGCCGCGTATCCGGACGATTACGTCTACTCTTATCGCTACGGCGCGAGCTTGCTCAAGCGCAATCGACCCGCCGATGCGTTGCCGTATCTGGAACGTGCGGCGGAAAAGACATTCGGCGCGAATCGTCTGAGCGTAGCCTCACTGCGCGTGAAGGCGCTGCTGGCGCTGAATCGTCGCGCGGATGCGGAGAAAGTCGTCGCCGATGCGCTCGAGGCGAACGGTCCGTGGTTTCCCGAACAGGCGGCGAAATTGAAAGCGCTGCTGCAATCCTAGCGGCGCGCACGATCGCTTAGGATAGCGGCGTGCCTGTCGCGCTGCCTCGAAAAATCGTCCACATCGACATGGACGCGTTCTACGCGTCGGTGGAAGAGCGCGACGATCCGACGTTGCGCGGCAAACCGGTGGTCGTGGCATGGCGCGGTGCGCGTTCGGTGGTTTGCGCCGCGTCGTACGAAGCGCGCAAATACGGCGTGCGTTCGGCGATGCCGGCCGTGCGTGCGGAACGTTTGTGTCCGGACGCGATTTTCATTCCGCCGGATTTCACGCGCTACCGCGCCGTCTCCAAACATGTGCGCGAGATTTTTTCGCGGCATACCGATCTGGTCGAACCGTTGTCGCTGGATGAGGCGTATCTGGATGTCACGCATCCGAAGACGGATTTTTCGTCAGGTACCGCTGTCGCCAAAGCGATCCGAGAACAGATTTTCGACGAGACGTCCTTGACTGCATCGGCTGGCGTCGCGCCGAATAAATTCTTGGCCAAGATCGCGTCGGACTGGCGCAAGCCGAACGGGTTGTTCGTGATCCGGCCGCATGAAGTGGAGGCATTTCTCGCGCCGTTGCCAGTCTCGAAAATCCCGGGCGTGGGCAAGGTGATGGATGCCAAGCTCGAAGCCATGGCGATCCGCACCTGCGCGGATCTGCGTGCGCACGATGTCATCGAACTGGAACGACGTTTCGGACGCTACGGACGCCGACTTTCCGAACTGGCCATCGGCATCGACGAGCGCGCCGTCGATCCCGATCAGCCCGTGCAGTCGATTTCGTCCGAAGACACGTTCGAGCGCGATGTCACTCTGGAAGAAATCGAACCGATGATCCGCGCGCTGGCCGAAAAAACCTGGGCCGCGACGCGGAAAACCGATCGTATCGGCCGTACCGTCGTGCTCAAGCTCAAGACGTCGGATTTCCAGATCCTGACACGCAGTCACACGCCGCCGCTGCCGCCGCATTCGGCGGATGAATTCACCGCTATCGCCATCGGATTGCGCGAGCGCGTCACGCTGCCGGCCGTTACGCTTTATCGACTGGTCGGCGTCGGACTCGGCAATTTTCGCGACTTGCACGAAACGTCGGCGCAGCCGGAGCTTTTTTGAGGCAAAAAAAAGCGCGCGGGTAGCGAGATACCACGCGCGCGTGCGAGACCACGAAATTCAGGGGGTGAATGGCGTGGTTCGCGTACTATAGGGATCGGATCGCATGGCCGATACTGTAAGAATTACTAGGTAGCGACCGGTCAAAGCGTGTCGAAGAACTCGACGACGCCCGTTTCCAGCGAATATTCCGCCCCGACGACACGCACGCCATCGTTCTGGATCATCTGTTCGAGCATTTCCGAGCCGTGGCGCAGCTGATTGCTCGACACGCGAATGTTCGCTCGCACCGCCGCCTGCACCAGCGCATCGTGATCGTGGCGCAGTTCCGTCGCCATGAGGGGCTCCACGGAAGGCCGCACGCGATCGACGATCGAACGCAGATTGCGCGATTGTTCTTCCGAGCGACGCCCGAGTTCCTCGATCGTGGCGAGAATCGCGCCGCAATTGGAATGTCCCAGCACGACGACCAGTTTGGTACCGCACCGCGCCGCGGCGAATTCGACACTGCCGATTTGCGACGGCGCCACGATATTGCCGGCCACGCGAATGACGAACAAATCGCCCAGGCCTTGATCGAAAACGATCTCGGCCGGCACCCGCGAATCCGAGCAGCCCAGGATGATCGCAAAGGGTTCCTGCCCGGCGGCGACTTCGCGCCGTCGCGATTCGCCTGCCACGCCGTCGCGCGCCTCGGAGACGAATCGCAGGTTTCCTTCACGCAGACGTTCGAGCGCTTCGTTGGCAGGGATCATTCGGATTCATCGCGGGCGAGTTGCCGAATTTTAGCAGGACAGACGCCGTTCCTCGCTACGGATGCGAATACAACCCATCGAACGCTGTCGTCCATTTTCCCTGCGCGTCGGTCGATTCCCAGAATTGCCGAACCGTGCCGTCCTGATTTGGGGTCCATGTGATGCGCTGTTTGGTCGTCTTTCCGTCTTTGCCGACCGATTTGCCTTGCATCACCATCTTGCCGTCGCGCAGGCCACCTTCCAGAACGAGCAACATGCCGCCGGAATCGACCCACGACTGATGCCAGACGCCGCGCGCGGCGTCGTAGATGTTGAGGCTTTCGCCGGAATAGTTGTGCTCGGTGGTGTAGTGCTCGTGCACGACGCATCCGCCGTACTCGCGGGTAATCGTGTTGTGTCCTGCGATGGTCTTGTCCGGTTTCTGGACTTGCCAATCGCCGAGCCAGAAATCGAAGGCGCGGTGAGCTGCGGAATCACAAGCGCCGGCCTGCGCGAACGAAAGCGGCGATACGGCAAAAAGCATGAGCGAGACGATGAAAACGATCGAACGGCTGACGTGCATGAAAGACTCCCCTCAATGTGGCTATCGACTGCTTTCGATCATCGGCATCGTACGTCCGAATCCCTTGATCGAGGCAGATCAGTCCGCGACCGCGGCGTCTTCTTCCTCCACGCCGCCATCGAACGCATCGGCGACGAAACTACCCTGGCTCGCCAGTTCCGTGAACAACCCGCCCTTGCGCACGAGCTCATCGTAACGCCCGCGTTCGACGATCTGCCCGTTCTTCATCACGAGGATGAGTTCGGCGTTGCGCACGGTGGTCAGGCGATGCGCGATGACGAAGGTGGTGCGGCCTTGCATCACGGCATTCAATGCGCGCTGGATGCGCGCTTCGGTGCCGTTGTCGAGCGCGCTGGTGGCCTCGTCCAGAATCAGGATCGGGGCGTCTTTCAACATCGCGCGCGCGATGGCGAGGCGTTGGCGTTCGCCGCCCGATAACGAACGTCCGCGTTCTGCGACGAGTGTGGTATAGCCGTCCGGTTTGACGACGATGAAATCGTGCGCTTCGGCGGCGCGCGCGGCGGCTTCGAGTTCGTCCTGAGTGGCGTCGGGATCGCCGACGCGCAGATTGTCGGCGATGGATCGATACAACAATCCCGGATCCTGGAACACCACGGCGATATTGCGCCGAAGCGAATTGAGGCTGACGCCGTGGATGTCGATGCCGTCGACCGTGATGCGACCTGCGCTCGGATCGTAGGTGCGATACAGCAACGACAGCGCCGTGGTTTTTCCCGCGCCGGTCGGCCCGACCAGCGCGACCGTGCTGCCGGCCGGCACTTTGAAACTCAGATCGCGCAGCGCGGGATGCGACACGTCGTAGCCGAACGAAACATTTTGAAATTCGACCTCGCCGCGGATCGGTGGCAGATCGGGCGTGCCCGGCGATTCGTGGAGAACTTCTTTCGTATCCAGGATTTCGAAGAAATCGGACAACGAATGCGTCTGGAAAAACAGATTGGAAATGAATGTCGCGAATTGTTCGAGTCGCCCGATCAGCAACATCGCGAAGCCGACGAAGCTGACGATGCCGCCGACGCTGATTTCACCCTTCGCATTCAATTGTGCGCCGAGCGCGAAGATGCAGACGATGGTCAACGTGCTCGCGGCGCGATTGGCCACCGTCAACCACGCCCATCCGCGCAGCACCGGATATTGCGCGCGCAGCACTTGTCGCATCATCTCGTTGATCGCGGCGACTTCACTGGCCAGCCGTGTGAAACTCTGCACCACGAGCACGTTGCCGAAGACGTCGCCGGCGCGTTCGGAAATCTCCGAATGCAATTCCTCGATTTCGCCCTGCGCTTTCATCGTGCGCCGCATCGCGATGGAATTGAACGTCGCGAAGCTGGTCATCAACCCGATCATCAGCAGCGCCAGCTTCCAGTTCATCGCCATCGCCAGCGGAACCATCACGACGATCGACAACAATGTGGCCAGATGTTCACGAAAAAATCCGAGCCACAGCCCGAATAGATTGTTGGTGCCGCCATGCATCACGCGCAGCAGGCGTCCGGTGTGATGTTGTCCGTGAAACGAAAGAGGCAGCGCCACGGCGTGCGCAAAATATTGCGAGATCGCCGCGAGCCTGCGCCGATGCGCCAGCCGATCGGCGTTCAGCGATACCCACACGTTCGCAAAAATGCCGCCGAATCCGACCGCCGCCCACCACCCGATATAACGCCACGCCTGCGAATGGCCTTTCGCGGCGAGCGAATCGACGACGTGGCCGAACAGCCACGGCTCCAGAAAAAACACGCCGGCGAGCGCCAGATTCGCGAGCGTGAGCAGGATCGCCAGACCCTTTTCGGGCGCCAGCAATCCCAGCACGCGCAGATAAATGCGAAAAATCGACACCGTCACTCCGTCATCGTTGCGATGACGAAGCTTACCAGCGCGACGCGCGATGTTGAGTTGCGATTACTTCAGCTGATCGTGGAACGTCTTGCGGAACTTCGCCACTTTCGGCGCGATGATCATCTGACAATACGGCTCGGTGCCATGCAACTTGAAATATTCCTGGTGATAATTTTCCGCCGTATAGAACTGCGTAAACGGAAGAACTTCGGTCACGATTTTGCCGTGCCCCTCGCCGCTCGCCGCCGCGTCGGCGATCGCTTTATCGATCGACGCTTTTTGCTCGGCGCTGCGATAAAACGCGATCGACCGATACTGGCTGCCGACATCGTTGCCCTGACGGTTCAGCGTGGTCGGATCGTGGATCGTGAAGAACACTTTGAGCACCGTATCGCGACTGATGACGTTCGGATCGAACGTGATCTGCACCGACTCGGCATGACCCGTATTGCCTTCCGACACTTGTTCGTAATTCGGATTCGCAACGTGTCCGCCGGCGTAACCGGAATCGACTTTGGTGACGCCTTTTAACTCATCGAAGACCGCTTCCAGACACCAGAAGCAACCGCCGGCGAGTGTGAGTGTTTCCGTCGTCGGCGGTGCCGCGGTTTCCGCCGCCGGAGCTGAGACGATCGTACCGAAAAGTAAACATACTGCCGCTATCATTTGCCGAAGCATGGCCATTCCTGTTGAGGTTCGTGCGGATTAGACGAAGCAAGATTCGTAATCCTTACATGCTGTCGAATGCAGTGCGTTCAATGACGATCCACGCGCGCCGCATAACAACCCGGCTTTGCGAAATGTACGTGAAGATAGCGCGCGTCGGCGTGTTCGAACATCGTTTCGATGCACCGTTCGAGTTCGCGGCCGTCGACCACGTCGGCTGCGACCATCATGCCTTTTTCGTCGAACGCCCGGATCGACAGCAATCGGGAACGCAGCATCGATGGCACATCGTCGATGACGTCGCATCGCGTTTCGCCGCGTCGAACGTAAATCGCGTGGCGCGAACGATAGGGCGATGCTTCCGGCAGATGCTCGAAGTTGATCAGCCACACGTCGTCACCGATCGCCGCGTCGGTGAGGCTGATACGGCACGGAAATCCGGGACTTCGGTCGGCGACGCGACGAACGGCGCCGTGTCGGGCCAGTTCGTCGTCCGTCATCTGGAACAAGGACGCGAACTGTCCCTCGGCTAAACCGGTTATGCGGAATCCCATGCTATTTCTCCTCGACGTGAAGCGAGAAGATAGACGCACGACTGCATCGCAACTATCCGTTTATTGCGGTCGGGCGAGGGATTACGCACACTCTTCGTTTCAACGTCTCTAGGCTCGGCATCTATGCGTAACTGGAAAAGTCTGGCCGTGTTCCTGCTCATCGTGTTCGCGGCGGCCGTCACCGGCGCGATGTCATCGCCCGACGGCTGGTTCAAGGCACTGAACAAGCCGTGGTTCAATCCACCGACCTGGGTGTTCCCGCCGGCCTGGACGATTCTGTATTTTCTGATGGCGTTCGCCGCGTGGCGCGTATATCTCGTCGCCGGAATCGGCGCGGGCCTCGTCGTGTGGGGCATCCAGCTCATCGCCAATGCGGCCTGGACACCATTGTTTTTCGGACTGCATCGGATCGATCTCGCGCTCATCGATGTCGCGATACTTTGGCTGCTCGTATTGACGACGACGATCCTGTTTTTTCAACGCAGTCGCGCCGCCGGTTACATGCTCATTCCGTATCTTGCCTGGGTCTCGTTTGCCATGACGTTGACCTTCGCGATCTGGCGCTTGAACCCTGATTGATCGGATGCGCCGATGTACGGATACTGTCCGATTGCTGTCCTATAAAGTTATTGCCCCCTGACCGACAATCCGCTCTCGATTCGTGAGGAGACCGTCATGCGTTTCATTCGTCGTTCGACCTTCGCCGCGCTCGTCGTGGCGTCTTTATGCGTCAATGCCCATGCAGCCGGCCCGGGACTTGCGGGCAGCTACCACATCCACGGCACTAACCCCGATGGACGGCCGTATGAAGGCGCCTTGCACATCGAACAAAAAGGCGAGACGTACGCGCTGACCTGGGATTCCGGCGGCACCACCCACGGCGTCGGCGTTCTGCATGACGGAAAACTCGTCGTCGGTTATGGCGATCCGGCCTGTGGCGTCGTCGCGTACAAAGCGCAAACGAGCGGCACGCTCGACGGGCGCTGGGCGATGTCGAACAGCACGCAGCTCGGCACCGAAACCGCAACGCCGGCACAAGGCACGGCGACGCTGGCCGGCGATTACGTGGTTTCCGGCACCAACACCGACCAGACCAAATACAAAGGCGCGCTGATCGTCAGCACAGACGGCGCGGACGGCAAGTTGTCTTTCAGTTGGCGCACCGGCCCGGATCAGCGCGGCTTCGGCTTTCAGGCCGGCAGCATGGTCGCGGGGACATTCGGCCCGCCGAGCTGCGGCGTGGTCATGTATTCCGTCGCGCCGGACGGCGTCCTTTCAGGTCAGTGGAGCATGTTGCGCGGCGGGCTCGGCAGCGAGCAGGCGAAAAAGACCGACTGATCGAAACGAAAGAGCGCGCGTCGACTATCAGGTCAACGTGCGCCTTTGCGTGTTCTTCCATACAAATACATCGCCGCAATCGTGGCCAACACGGTCCACACTGCGAACGTCAGCTTCAGCCATCGAACCGCCTGTTGTGGCGAGCCCCGCATTTCGACGAACTCGCCATGAATCTCCGCACGCGTCGGCGCCGTTTGAAATACTTCGACGCGAAGATGCGCACCGCGCATGAGCGACTGCGCGCGTTCCCGATCGAGCGCGATGTAACGCGTCAAACCGGCGATATGCAATTGCATCTCGCAGAAATCGTCCGGATCGGGAAAAGCGTTGTTTTGGCAATCGGATCCGACGAATTCTGCGTCGACGACCGCTCGGCAATTCGAAGAATCGTTTACTCCCGGTGCGCAAACTGTCGCACGCGCGTACTCTCCCGCCTCCCGTTCGCGAGCGGGATACAGGATCGCGAACGCCGCGACATAAATCGGCCAGACCACGACAACGCACTTGGCCAACAGCGGCCAAAACGGGATGCGCGACCATCGTTCAAATTGCGACATGGCATGTGACTCAAGCGCGGGGCTTTCAAAACCGTCGAGCGAGTTTAGGGATCGCCCATTTGCTTGAATAGGACAACACCAGGACAACTTCAGGACAAGACGATTTCGCCTGCGATTTCTCCGATATAACGGACGTCCACCAACAACTACGACGTCGGACGGGGATCGTCATGGGACATGCAGGAAACAATCTGGTGCTGTTGATCGCGCTCGCCGCGACAATCGGAATTCCGTTTTATATGTTTCGCCTCAAACGCAACGTGATGGGCAGTTTCAACGCGTTGCTCAAGGAAAAACGATTCACGCAGCGCACGAGTTCACCCGTCGCTGCCTTCACGAGTTCCAAACCGCCGGACGGTTTGTATTTTTCCTCCGCATACGACGGCGAACTGAAGCCCGGCGTTCCGATGACGCTCTTATTGCTGCGTCGTTCGGAAAGCGTGCCGGTGAACGGCGTCATGATCCAAAGTGGGACGTTGTACGTCGGCGCCTACTTGCCTCAGCAGACAGCCGTCAATGCGAACTTCATCAAGACCTGGCAAGACAAGGATCGACAGAGTAAAGAACGTGTCGCCTATGCCGCGCCCGCCGCGGAAGGCGGATTCGTCATCGTGTGGCAAGGAACGCCAGCCCGCAAGAATGTCGAGGCGCATTTGAACGCGCTGCTCGGTTCACTGCGCTGATTTCAGGAAACATCGGCAGCGCACGGGCTTCCGATGTTTCACGTCGATGTCGTCATTGCACGCGCTGAATTCACACCGTCTCCACATGTGAGACGCGGAAATGCCAAATAGCGCACATGGCAGATGCTAAATGCGCGGACGAGTCGGCCGCCGCACCCGCCTAGGATGTATCCCACAGGGGAAACGAACTGGAGACGGAAGATGCAACGCGATGGTTACCCGTATGAGCTGCACTGGACACGACACGCCGAACGCTATCTCGCACTCGTCAACGATGCGCTGGCGAAAAATCCGGACGACGCGGAATTGCAGGAACTCCTTCTGGCGATGCAAGCCACCGTTGCGAAACGCGATGGCGTCGTCCATTGAAATCGCGCGCCGCATTTCTTGACGTGTCATGCACGTTGCCTCGCGCATATTGTCGTTCCAAGCGAGGAACGCTCATGACGACACGCCGGATATTTTTTTCCCTCACCCTCTGGCTGGTCGTCGGCACCGCGCTATATGCCTGTGATGGAGGAGCCAGAGACATGGAATTGTCGACGACGGCGAAAGTCGATCTGCCGCGCTACATGGGCGCGTGGTCGGTGATCGCGAACGTCCCGTACTTTGCCGAGAAAGGCAAAGTCGCCAGCCGCGACGTATACAAACTCGACAGCGACGGCAATGTGGACACCACGTACGTGTACCGCAAATCGTTCGACGGCCCCGAGAAAACGATCGGGTCGATCGGTCTGGTGCAAAAGGATTCGAACAACGCCTTTTGGCGAGTTCGATTTCTGGGGCTGTTTCGCGCGGACTATTTGATTCTCGATATCGCGCCGGACTATTCCTGGGCTCTGATCGGCCAACGCAGTCGGAAACTCGGATGGATTCTCGCGCGAAATCCGATGATGGACGATGCAACGTATACCCCGCTGCTCGAAAAGTTTCGCGGGTTCGGCTACGACACGACCAAATTCGCGCGCGTCGCACAATTCAAGGAACAGCTCGGCAAACCGGGCTTTCTGTAAGGCTTTAATAGACGCTGCGCGACGGCGTCGTGTTTTTTCCGATTAGCGCAAAGCGAGGTTCGTCCACGAAACCCGAGCGCGTTAGTAGATCGCGCACGTAACTGCCGACTGCCGGACCGTGTTTGAACCCGTGCCCCGAACCACCGCCGGCGATGAAAACATCGTCCATTTCCGGATGACGGTCGAGGATGAAATCGCCATTCGACGTGTTCTCGTATTGGCAGACGCGGCTTTCCGTCAACACCGCATCCACCAGTTTCGGAAAACGAATGGCGAGATAAGCGCGAACCGTCGCCAACGATTCCTGACTCGGCAAACGCGAACCCGTATCCGGATCGAATGCCGGACCGTGCCGATCGACGCTGATCTTGAAACCGCGATTTTCGAGATCGGGAATTCCGTACACCAAATCCGGTTGATGCAGCCACGCGGGCATCGAAGGCGGCGCAAACGCGCGATCGCCCGGCGGCGGCGCGAAGAAAAAAATCTCCTGCCGCGTCGGAAAAATGCGCGAACCGAGCAACCCAGGAAAGAGTTTCGGAAGCCAAGCTCCGCACGCGAACACGTAAGCACCTGCCGATATCGCATCGCCATCGCTCAACGTCATCGCGTCGCCGGTTTTCGATGGCGGCGCCGGGATCTGCGCAACGCGGAAATCCAAACCGCGATCGATGTCGTCGCGCACCAGCGTTTGAATTGACCGTCGCGCCATCAAAACGCCGCTGCCCGGTTCCGACATTGCCCATGCTATGCCGTCCGTCGATATCTGCGGAAATCGCCTTTGCAATTCATCGATCGCTAGCCGCTCATGAACCACGCCGAGGTCGTGCAGTGTTTTCTGCGTTTCCGTCAGATAACGGTCGTCGTCACCGGTGAGCCACAGCATGCCCGTCTCGTGAAAAACGGGTTGCTGACGCCGCGCACTCAATGTTTTCCACGCCGCCAGCGACTGCATCGCCCATCGCGTGTACAACGCATCGGCGCCGTAGCCCATGCGGATCACGCGCGACTCACCGCCCGAGCTCGCGCGACTGTGCGCGGCGCCAAACGCATCGATCAGCGCGACGCGAAAACCGGCATCGAGCAATGCGTGCGCCGTCCACGCACCGAAACATCCGGCGCCGATCACGGCAAAGTCGAACGTCTTTTTCGTCATGGCGCGATTGTCGCCCGTCTGCGTTCGGCAATCGAGCCCGAATAGAGACAACTCCACACCGGCCGACCGGACGCGCTAGACTTCGACGCGACGAATTCGACCGGATGCGCGCCATGGATATCGAGAAAATCAAAGTCCGCATCACCGAGAACGACAAAACGATGGATGTCGTCGTGCTCAACAAAAGCGCGCATCGCATCCAGGTCGTGCTCGGAGAAGGCGTACACAGCGTGAAGTGCGATCTGTCGCCGACATCGAATCGCACGGCGTTTTCCGGAAAAGCGCTCGGGCGCGAGATCGTCTACGAACGCAGTCCCGAGCAGGTGCAGGCGGATCTGGATCGGATCGACCCAGCGCTGAAGCGATCGCGACCGCGCTGAACTTACGCGCGTTTTCTTTTCGCTGTTTTTCGTGCGAGCGGCTTTTTGCCCGTGGTTTTTTTTGTCGCTTTCTTTACGGCACGCCCCGCTGCTTTCTTGACCGCTTTGTTCGCCTTCAAACGATGTAGCCCAAATCGATAGCCGAGCGCGTTGATGACGCGATGGATGGTTGCGAATTCCGGGTTGCCGTTCGTCTGGAGCGCTTTGTACAGGCCGGCGCGCGTGCTGTTGCTGCCCTGCGCGATTGCTTTCATGCCGCGCGAACGCGCCACGGTACCGAGCGCTTCCTGAAAGAATTCGGGATCGTTTTCTTCCAGTGCGACTTTTAGATAGATCCCCACGTCTTCGGCCGTCCGAATGTAACCGGCGGCGTCAAAAGGATAGAGTTTGATAGCCAAAAAAATTCCGATTCGGATTTTTAATGTTTCGGACAAAACGGCAAGCGTCGCTCGAACGACGCCGTCCGCACTACATCCATGTGCAAAGTATCCTATGGTTTACACAGCGTCAACTATGGTTGACGCGTCCCGATTCCAAAACAGCGCGATTTAAACCGCCAGCGGATTCGGTTTCTCCGCATCGATCTTCCACGTCTTGATCGCGCGCGTGACGTCCTTAGCACTCATCTTGCCGTCCGCCGCGAGCGCCGCGATGGCGGCGTGTGCGATGTAATAGCGATCCACTTCGAAGAAGCAACGAAGATGCTCGCGCGTATCACTACGGCCGAAACCATCGGTACCGAGGACGGTATACTTTTTCCCATCCGGCATGAACGCACGGATTTGATCGGCAAATTCGCGCACGTAATCCGTTGCGGCGATGACCGGACCTGATCGATCCGCAAGACAGGCCGTGACGTGCGGGACGCGCGGAGATTCTTCTGGATGCAGGCGATTCCAGCGTTCCGCGTCGAATCCGTCTTTGCGCAGTTCGCTGAAACTCGGACAACTCCAGATATCGCATACGACGCCGAATTCCTTCTCGAGCAATTCGGCGGCGGCGATCGCCTCGCGCAGAATCGTGCCCGATCCGAGCAATTGCACGCGCGGGATCTTGCTGTTTTTTGCAGGCTTGGCCGGTGCCGATTTTTCGGCGCCGTTCTTCACGGTTTCGCGCGCCGATGCTTTCGTTTCGCGCGGCGGTGGTCCGTCCGTTTCGGGGACTTCGCCTTTGCCCTTCTTGTCCGGTTCCGACGCGGCGGTCGGCGAGCCGGCCGGCATCGGGTCGTCGCCATCGCGGAATAGATACATGCCTTTGATGATGTCGGCTTCCGCACCTTTCGGCATATCCGGATGCGCGTAGTTCTCGTTCATCACGGTGACGTAGTAATAGCAGTCTTCCTGCTCCTGCATCATGCGGCGCACGCCGTCCTGCATGATGACGGCGACTTCGTAAGAGAATGTCGGATCGTACGCACGACAATTCGGAATCGCGCCGGCGAGGAGGTGCGAGTGGCCGTCTTCGTGCTGTAGGCCTTCGCCGTTGAGCGTCGTGCGTCCGGCGGTTCCGCCGACCAGAAATCCGCGCGCGCGCATGTCGCCCGCCGCCCATGCCAGATCGCCGATGCGTTGGAAACCGAACATCGAGTAGTAGATGTAGAACGGCAACATCGGAACGTCGCTGATCGAATAGCTGGTCGATGCGGCCATCCACGCCGACACCGCGCCGGGTTCGGTGATGCCTTCCTGCAAGACCTGGCCTTTCTGGTCTTCGCGGTAATACATCAATTGATCCGCGTCTTGTGGACGATA
>JBDUEI010000010.1:0-11290 GCA_040002515.1 Rudaea sp.
GTCGCGAAGGCTTGCGGATTTTTTCCGGCGTCGATGGCCGGACTGCCGGTCAGCAGCGCGTGCGTTCGAGTCGGGCCGCCGTGCATACCCAGCGGAGCCAACATCGGATCGGCAGTCGACACGATAACGCCGGTCGCCGCCGTGGCGGTGGTGTACATGATGAGGTTCGATGGGCCGGAGATATTCTTGCCTGCAGGCAGAACCACATCGAGGTTATTGCCGCCTTGATTCATATTTTTGGCGATGATCGTGCTCGTCGCGGAAAGATTGACGAGCGATTCGATGCCGCCGCCGTAATTCGCGCCGGCATAATTGAACGCGACCGTGCTGTTGCGGATCGTGATGGCACCTTTGGCGAAAATGCCGCCACCGCGCGCGCCCCCGTTTCCCGAGATCGTGCTCTCGTCGACGGTCACGGTATTCGCGGCCAGGATTCCGCCAGCGTATCCTTTGGAGGCATTCGAATCGATTGTGCAACGCGTGAGTGTAGCGTCGGTAGTAACGACGCCGCCGCCGACGCCGAAGGCGAAGTTGCCCGAGACGGTGCTGTCGCTGCAGTAGAAGTTGTCCACATCGATACCTCCGCCGAAGGCCGAGGCCTGAATGCCACCCGTGATGAAAATCCTGCTGTCGGTTATCGCACTGGCGCGGCTCATGCGCACGGTCGCTGCGGAAATGGCTCCGCCTGAAAAAGACGGGCGGTACTTGCCGCTGCCACTTGGCGCTTCCTGATAGCAATTGGTCACTACGGCGTGGTCGAGCCTCACTTCGTGCTTCGCGTAAATGCAGCCGCCATCATGGGTGTACGAGTTGTGTCCGTCGGCGATGGTGATATCGCGGAATGCCAGATAGTTGGATTGCGCGTCGGCCTGGAACAGGTTCTTGTTTCCCGTTGAGCTAATCTTCAGCTTGTCCGGACCTGGACCTGCGATGGTCAAATCGTGCGAGACGGCGATCTGGCCTTGCGTGAGCGTGATCGTGCTGGCCGTGCATGCCGCGTCGGCCTGCGGCAATCCACTGAGATCGATCGTATCGCCGGCGCCGGAGATTCCGATCTGCGCGCGTAACGTGCCGGCACTGCTGTCGTCGGCACAGCTCGTCACGACGCGCGTGGTGGCAACGGCGGCATCGACGGCCGATAACGCCAGCGCGCCGGCTAGCGCGAGGTACAAGGGTTTCAGGTTATATGACGGCATCGTTGTTTTCTCGCTTTGAGCTTGCATCAAGTAACGCCGTTTTCGGCGAAAGTGTGCCACGTCGAAACCAACGTCACGCCAAACGCCGCGCCTCGATCACGTTTGGAACGCCTGCAAGACGCCCGAGCAACATCGAAAGCTGCTCGTAATCGGTCACGCGCAGCGCGAAATTCATGGTCGCCATGCCACTGGCCGAATCGACCCGCGCGTTGGCCGCGAGCATGTGCACATTGGCGGCGGCGATGACGTTGGTGACATCCTTGTGCAACCATTTGCGATCGTAACCTTTGACGAGCACGTCTACCTCGTACGCTTGCGCGCGTGCGCCGCCCCATTCCACGTCGATCGCGCGCGCCGCGTCGCGCAGGCGCAGGCGCGCGAACGCCGCGCAATCGGAGCGATGAATCGATACACCTTTCCCGCGCGTGATGTAACCGACGATCGCATCGCCGGGCAGCGGCTGGCAACATCGCGCCAGCGTCGTCAGCAGATTGCCGACGCCTTCGATGACGATGGCGTCCTTGTCGCGCTTCGGTGCGCGCGGCGCGACGACGGCGGGCGCCGGCGCCGGTTCGCCGGTCTCGTGCAAGGCGCGCGCGACGTTGCCGGACGTGACCTCGCCGAGTGCCAGCGCAACTAAGAATTCATCGAGATTCTTCTGCCCGAACTTCGGCGGCAACGTATCCAGATCGACGTTGTGCAACGCCATCCGTCGCAATTCTTTTTCCAGGATGGCGCGACCGGCGGCGAGATTGGCGTCGTGATCCACGCGCTTGAACCACGCGCGCACCTTCTGCTGGGCGCGATGCGTGTTGAGAAATCCGTGATGCGACGAAAGCCAGTCGCGACGCGGTTCCTTTACCTTGCCCGTCAAAATTTCCACGCGATCGCCGCTGGCCGGCTGGACATTCAGTTGCACGATACGGCCGTTGACTTTGGCGCCGCGTGTGCGATGCCCGACATCGGTGTGGACGGCGTAGGCGAAGTCGAGCACGGTGGCGCCGCGCGGCAGATCCATGACCTGGCCTTGCGGCGTCAACAGATAAACGCGGTCTTCGAGAATATCGGTCTTGAATCCGGCCAGCAGTGCGGCTTCGTCGTCGTTGTCGTCCTTGGTTTCGAGCAACTGGCGCATCCATGCAACCTTGCGCTCGAATTCCTGATCGCCGCCGCCGCCTTCCTTGTAGCGCCAGTGCGCGGCGACACCGCGCTCGGCATGCGCGTGCATGTCGAAGGAGCGGATCTGCACTTCCAACGTCTTGCCTTCCGGCCCGATTACCGCCGTGTGCAGCGACTGATACTGATTGCCTTTCGGGCGCGCGATGTAGTCGTCGAACTCGCTCGGCACCGGCGGCCACAGTGTGTGAACGACACCCAATGCCGCGTAACAGGCCGGCACGTCTTTGACCATCACGCGCAGCGCGCGAATGTCGTAAAGCGACGTGAACTCGTCGCCCTTGCGCTGCATTTTTTTCCAGATCGAATAGATGTGTTTCGGCCGGCCGGCGACATCGCCTTCGATCTCCGCATCGGCCAGCGCGCGGCGCAGTTCGTCGGTCGCATCGTCGATATAGCGTTCGCGCTGATCGCGCCGTTCGTCGAGCAGCGTGGCGATGCGGCGATAGATGTCCGGATGCAGGAAACGAAACGACAGGTCTTCGAGTTCCCACTTCAACTGCCAGATGCCGAGGCGATTGGCGAGCGGCGCGTGGATATCGGCCGTGAGTTGCGCCAGTTCACGCTGACGCTCCGGCGATGTCTTCTCCGCACCGCGCAGCAGGGCGACCTGACGCGCGAGCAGGATGAAGACCACGCGCAAATCGCGGATGATGGCGAGCAGCAAACGACGCAAACCTTCGGCGCTGCCGTGCGCACCGCGCGACGCATACAGCGACCAGACTTTTTCCGCCGCGCGTTGCCCATCGAGAAGATCGCGAAGATACGGAGGATCGGCCACTGCGCTCCGCGCCGCATCGGCCGTTTGCAGGGAGAACACGACGCACGCGGCGATCGTCTCGTGATCCGCACGCAGATCGCCGAGCACGTTCAGCGTTTCCAGCTGATCGGCCTGCACGGGCGGCGCGACGGAAACGACCGTCAATGTATCGAGAAATCCGTTCCACCAGGGCGGCGCGTCGACGGCGTCGCGTTGCCGCCGCACCCACTCGGCGAAAGGCGGCGTGCTGGATTCGCTCGATTTCACGGGGTTACTTTCGCACGCGGCGGCGTGCCGGACAAATGCGAAAGCGAGTGCGCAGGACTCTGCGCACTCGCGAGGTTTTTCTTGGAACTCGTACCGCTTAGTTTTCTACGAGGACGGAATCAGACGTTCCCGTGATCGAACCGGTGACCGTATCGGTGACCGAGACGGTCCACGTTCCGACAGCGTTGAACGTAATCGTCGCCGATCCGTGGCTGACGTGGTTGAGTACGCCATCGACCGGCAGCGTCGCAGAACCATCCGTGCTGGAGAAATGCACGAGGCCGACATATGTCGTGGCTTCGTTGCCGAAGGCGTCCAGTGCCGTGACATTCGCGCCCGTCGGCGAAGACACAGTCGCGTTGCCGAGCATGATCACCTGGAAATGCGTTGCGGCAGCCGCCGTGACAGCCACGGAATTCGAGGTGCCCGTGATCGTTCCATCCGTCGCGGTGAAGGTTTGCGGACCGCTCTTTTTCAGCGTGCCGTTGAACGTGCCGACGCCGTTGATGAGCGTCGAGCTGCCGGGCAGCACGGCCGTGATGTCGCTGCTGCCGAACTGCACAATTCCGTTATAGCTGGTGACGGTATTTCCCGCGCCGTCTTTCGCAGTGACCGTGAAGCTGGCGGGAACGCCGGCGATGGCGGTCGGATCGGCGGTGACGTCGAAGTGCGTCGTCGTCAACTGCTGCATGGTGACGGTAAACGATTGCGTCGACGACAATCCGCCCGCACTGAACGTGCCGGTGCAGGTGGCCGTGCCGGGAACAAACAGGACGCCGCTCGGTTTGAAGTTGAACTGCAATTTGCGCGCACCGCTGGCGCCGCTCGAGGTCGCGAAATTCGAGGTACCGACTGGGCTTGCGAAAATACCTTGTGGATCGTCGCAGCTCACGTTCGATACGGACAGGCTCGCCGTCGTGCTCGGCAATGTCGTGTTCGCCGCTGTATCGACGACATAAGCAACCGGATCGATCGTGACCGTGCCAGTGCTGACCGTGTTGGCGTATTTGAACGTAGCGATGTTACCGTCCTGATCGAAAATCGTGCACGCCGATGCGGCCGGATCATTGGCGCAGACGATGTTGCCGATATTCTGCGCCGGCACATTCGCGTTGCCGGCGACTGACGATTTGTCGTCGAGGCGCTGCGCGTACGTTCCCGTCGGCGCGAAGATCGAAGCGCTAGCGGGATAGAACGTGGAAGCAAGTCCCGCCCACGCCGACACCGCGGTCGAGCTGCTATTGAACGATACGTACAGATAGACGGAATTCGTTGCCGCCTGAATATCCGTCGCCGCCACCGTATACGGCGATTCGACGGTGCCGTTCACCGCACCGGTCAAACTGCCTATCGCACCCGGCTGCGCATTGTTGGTCGAATTGAGGACATACCACTGCCCCGGGAAATTGCCATTGACGGCCTTGCTGAAAAACAGATGGTCGTAGCCGAACGACAGATGCCAGTTGGTCGCGGCCGATGCGTTATGAATCTGCAATACATATGCGAGCACATGCGCCGCACCGCTCGGAGCGCTGACGGTATTGATCGAAACCCACGGCTCGCCGCTGCGATGACCGCCATCGAACGGATCATTGAAAACGCGATCGCCGGATGCACTGGAGTTGGCGTATTGCGGTGTGGCATCGCCGAGATGATTGATGGCGTAACAAGCGACTTGCGATTGCGTCGTGTTCGCGCGGGTAACCGCAAAGATGCCGCTGAACCCGAACGAGCCATCCACGCGGTTCGCGTTCACGTCGGCCACATCGAAATCGAGTCGCGCGCCCGGCCCGGCATTGATGTAAGTCGGCGCGAACTGATCCGCTCCGGCCGTCGGTCCATACTGATAAGGCGCAGTGGTTCCACGCACTTCATTGCACACGACTGGCAACGCGGCGGTTGCCACGGTGAACGATGTCAGACCAGAATCGTATTTCCCGTTGCTTCCCGGAATCGACGAGCCGAGTTCCGGCAGGCTGATATCGCTGGGACACTTATTTCCAACGCAGGGCGTGGAGGGAGCAAGAAGATCGACGGTCAACTCGTCGGCGCCAGCGGCCGCACTGAAGGCGGAAGCGGCAAGAACACACATGTGCAACAAATAAACACGCGCAGCGCTGGCAAAATGCCGCATTTCAAACTCCGGACAGTAGACGTGACCCAACCCCAAAAGGCCGCACGGAGTTCTTGTTATCATGCGCCTTCAATGGGTTATGATACGTCCTTAGCGTGAAGCATGTGTTAAACGCGGGTTACGGGCGTCCGCCCGGTGCTACCGCTCATCACCATCCAAACGCGTCGTCCAGACCGGGAATTTATGCTCAAGAATCGATTTTATCTGCTCGTGGCAAGTTGCGCACTCGTGGCTGCCGGTGCGGCGTCCGCCGCCGGGTTTTCGTCGCTCGAAGAACGCATGTCGCAGAGTGAATTTCATGCCGCCGGCCTCGACAAACTCAGTCCGGACGAGTTGAAAAACCTCGACGACTGGCTGCGCGCCCATGCCGAGGCGACGACGACCTACGTCACCCCGTCCGGCGCACCGGTCTTCTATCCGAAAGAAGCCGCGCGCGAACCGGTAGAAAGCCGCATCGACGGCAAGTTCAGCGGCTGGTACGGACACAACGTGTTCAAGCTCGAAAACGGCCAGGAATGGACGCAGGCCGAATCCGGGTCGAGCGCGTTCAACACGATGGATCACCCCGAAGTGCGCATCAAACCGATGCTCGTCGGCGCGTGGCTGATGTACGTCAAGCCGTGCGGTTGCAGCGTTCGCGTCGAACGCACGAAATAATTCGGATCAGATAGCGCTCATCGAGACGCGTGAAGTGTCTCGATGAGTTTGCTCAAGCGTTTCGGCGAAACGGTTTCGGCCGTTTTCAGTTCCTGCGCAAACAGCGAGACGCGCAATTCCTCGATCAGCCAGCGCAAATCCGCCAGCGCCACATCTTCGCCACCGCGCTCGGCTTTCAGTTTCAGATAATCGCGCCAGTATCCGCGCACCGTGAGCATGCGCGCCTGGTCGCGCGTGGCATCCTGACGCAAACGTTCGGCGCGTAGCCGCATCGCTTTGAGATAGCGCGGAAATTGTGCGAGGCGATCGCGCGAGACATCGCGCACGAAACCCGGATAAACCAGTGTCGACAATTGCTCGCGCAGATCTTCGTAGTTCGCGCGCGCGTAACCCATCAGCGGCGGATCGAGCCACGGTGTCAGTTCGGCAAACGCGACCAATGTTTCTTCCACGATCGTCAACCATCGCACCGCTTCTGCAAACAGCGCGCGGCCGAGTTCGGCGACTTCGTGCAGAAATTCGTCGCGCCTGCGGATATTCCATTCGCGGTCGCCGATCAATTGCGCGAATGCGGCCTCGACGATGTCTTCGCGCAGCGAATCCACGCTCGCCACGCCGGCGTACTTCAGCGCGAGATTGCGCGCGATCGGCAATTGTCGCCGCGCCTGCTTGATCGGTTCGCGCAACGCGCGCCGCAGCAACGCGATCACACCGGCGCGATGCGATGCTTGCGCCTCGTCGGCGCGTTCGAACACGCGCAGCGCGACGCTCTCGCCCAGATCGACGAGGGCCGGAAACGCCGTCAGACCGCCTTGGCTGAGCAGCGTTTTCGGAATCTCGTCGAAATCGAATTCGTCGATTTCCTCGCGTGTCAGTTCGGTGTCGGCGCGGCGCGAGAAAGCCGCGCGCGCACTGTCCGACCATTGCGCGCGGATGCTCGCCAGATCGCGACCTTCGGCGAGCGTTTTACCGCTTTCGTCATACACGCGAAAACGCGTCAGCAGATGCAGCGGCAGTTCGATTCCGTCGAACTCGCGCGCTGAAATCTCCACGCCCGTTACGCGCCGCAAATAGGCGGCCAGTGCGATGCCCATGTGTTCTTCGCGCGGCGATTCGGCCGTCGCGAACGCGCGCGCAAAATCCGGTGCGGGCACGAAATTTCGGCGCAGCGACTTGGGCAATCCGCGAATCATCTCGGCCACTTTGTCCGGCAGCAAACCCGGCACCAGCCATTCGCAACGTTCCGACGAAACGGCGTTCACGAAGGCGAGTGGAACGTGCAATGTCACGCCGTCGGCCGGATCGCCGGGAATGAACCGGTATTCGAGTTTCAACCGGTGTCCGCCGAAATCGAGCGCGGCTGGAAAGTCGCTATTGCGAATGCCCGGTTCGTTGGCAAGGACGACATCGAGCGACCAATGCAGAGCCGCCTGTTCCGTCGACGACGCGCGCCGATACCACGCATCGAACGCCGCCGCCGTGCTGATGTCGGTCGGCATTTTTGCCGCAAAGAACATCCCGAGTTCCGTTTCGTCCTTCACCAATCCGGCGCGGCGTTGCTTGGCTTCCAGCTCGTGCGCCTGTGCGAGTACGCGCGCATTCGCACGCACCACATCGGCGCGCGCGTCGATATCGCCGCGCACCAGCGCTTCGCGGATGAACACATCGTGCGCGAGCGCGACGTCCTGCGCGCCGAACTGCACGGTGCGTTTCTCGATCAGCGTGAGCCCGAACAACGTCACTTGCTCGAACGCGATCACCGCACCGCGTTTGCGCGACCAGTGCGGATCGCGCCACGTCCTTTTTATCAGATGCGCCGCTTGCTGCTCGATCCATTCCGGTTCGATTCGCGCGCACAGCATTCCGTATACTTTTTGCAGATCGATGATCTGCCCCGCCAACACCCACGCCGGCGGCGATTTCGCGACCGACGATCCGGGAAATAGCTGGAACTTCCGTTCACGCGTGCCGCGGTAAACACTTCGCTCGTCCTTCTGGCCGACCTGTGTCGGCCAGCCGGACAACAAGCTGCGATGGATCGCTTCGAATTCGGCCGGGACCGCGTCCTGATCCCATTTCATTTCCTGCGTGATCACCAGAAGCTGACGATGCAATTCGCGCCATTCGCGCATGCGCAGATACGAAAGAAAACGGACCTTGCACCAATCGCGCAGTTTCGATTGCGTGAGATCCTCGTGCGCAAGCACATGCGCGTGCCAGAGATTCAGCACGGAGACGAAATCGGATTTCGGATCGGCGAATTCCGCGTGCGCCTGATCGGCCGCCTGTCGCGCGTCGGCCGGACGTTCGCGCGGATCCTGGATACTGAGAAACGCGACGAGCACCAGCGATTCGCGCAACGTATGCAGCCGCTGCGCCTCCACGAGCATGCGTGCGAGCGCGACATCGATCGGCAGTTTCGCCATGTCGCGACCGATCGCGGTCAGATGTTTTTCGTGATCGATCGCGTTCAATTCCGTCAGGCGACGATAACCATCGCCGATCGCGCGCGAGCTCGGTGCTTCGACAAACGGAAATTTTTCGACGTCGCCGAGTTTCAGACTCAGCATGCGCAAAATCACGCCCGCCAGCGACGAACGCAGGATTTCCGGATCGGAATAGCGCGGCCGCGACGCGAAATCCTCCTCGGAATATAAACGTATACAAATGCCCGGACCGACGCGACCGCAACGACCTTTGCGCTGATCGGCAGCGGCTTGCGATATCGGTTCGACGTGCAACCGTTCGAGCTGGCTGCGCGACATGTAGCGTTTCACGCGCGCGGATCCCGTATCGACGACGTAACGGATACGCGGCACCGTCAGCGAAGTTTCGGCGACATTCGTCGCCAGCACGATGCGGCGCTGCGGTCCCGGTTTGAACACGCGATCCTGTTCGGCGGCGGACAGGCGCGCATACAAAGGCAACACTTCCGTCGCGCGATATTTCCGGCGCGACAACGCGAGATGCGCATCGCGGATTTCGCGTTCGCCGGGCAGAAAAATCAAGATGTCGCCGCGCGAATCCTCGATGGTTACGTCGTCGATGGCAGCCACCACGCGTTCCGTCGGCGTCGCGTCATCGCGATCCGGCGGCGGACGCCAGCGCACGTCGACCGGAAAACTTCGGCCTTCGACTTCGATCACCGGCGCATCGTTGAAATGTTTGGCGAACGTGGCCGTATCGATTGTCGCCGATGTCACGATCAGCTTTAGATCCTTGCGCCGCACAAGCAGGCGTTTCAGATAGCCCAGCAGGAAATCGATGTTGAGACTGCGCTCGTGCGCTTCATCGAGGATGATCGTGTCGTATTGATTGAGCCAGGTATCCGATTGCGTTTCCGCCAGCAGAATGCCATCGGTCATGAATTTGATCAGCGTGCGCTCGCCGACGTTTTCCGTGAAGCGGACCTGATAGCCGACCAGTCCGCCCAGCTCGGTGCCGAGTTCGGCGGCGACTCGGCGCGCCACGGTGCGCGCCGCCACGCGGCGCGGCTGCGTGCAGCCGATCAGACCGGCGACACCGCGGCCGGCGGCCAGGCACAATTTCGGCAATTGTGTACTTTTACCCGAACCGGTTTCGCCGGCGAGCACGATGACCTGATGGGCGCGAATCATCGCAACGATGTCATCGGCCTTGGCCGCGATCGGCAGCGATTCATCGACGCGAATTTCGGGAATCAGCGCTAAGCGTGAATCGAATTTCTGGCGTGCGCGTTCGACACGATTGCGTAAATTGCCCAGTGCGTTTTCATCGACGCCATCGCGATCGTTGAGCGTCTGCAACGCGCGCGTCAGCGCACGCCGATCGCTCAGCGTGGTGCGTTCGAGCTCACGGCGCAGTACTGCGAGTTCGGGTTTCAACGGCGATGTGCGTTTCGATACGTCGGACACGGCGCATAAGTGCGATGCGCGGATCGAGCCCGCGCAACGCTTGATTGTTCAGAGTGGGATGAGCGGACATTATAGAGTCCGCGTCAATCCGAGTTGGCGGCGCGCCGAAGCGAAAACAAGCGCAGTGCCGAATCGATCACTCTCGCGAAGCGTTCGCCTTCGGCGCTTTCGAATCAGCGTCGATGGCGTGCGGCGCGGGCAATTGCGTTTCGTCCCAACCGCCGCCGATGGCTTTGATGAGCGCGACGCTGTCGGTCAAACGATTCCCGAGGATACTGATCGCGTTGCGTTCGTTCGAATACGCGGTCGCTTGCGACGTCACAACGTTCAGATAACTCACCGTTCCAGCGCGATATTGATTGAGCGTGATCTTCAAGGCGGTTTCGGCCGATTGCACGGCTTCGGCTTGCGCTGCCGCTTCGTTTTCCAGAATGCGCAATGCCGACAGATTATCTTCGACGTTCTGGAAAGCGGCCAGCGACACTTCGCGATAATTCGCGACTGCCGCATCGTACGCCGCGCGCGCCTGCGCGGTCTGCGCGTGACGCAATCCGCCGTCGAAAAGTGTTTCGGCAAGCGCCGGGCCGATCGACCAGAAGCGGCTCGGCGCGGTCAGCAACTTCGAGAACGCCGAACTCTGGAATCCGGCGCTCGCCGACAAACTGAGCGTCGGAAAATACGCCGCCTCCGCCACGCCGATCTGCGCGTTGGCCGACATCGCCTGCCGCTCGGCGATCGCGACATCGGGACGGCGTTGCAATAACTGCGATGGCACGCCGAGTGGAATCGCCGGCGGTTTCACATCGAGTTTTTGCGCATCGAGCGCGAACTCGGCCGGGGCCTTTCCGACCAGCACGGCGATGGCGTGTTCGAGCTGTGTGCGCGAAATGCCGAGATCGATCGCCTGCACTTGCGCGCTCTTCAGTTGCGTTTCGGCCTGCACGACATCCGAGCGCGCCGCGACGCCAACGTTGTATTGATTCTGCGTCAGCTGAAGCGAACGCCGATAACCTTCGACGGTTTCGTCGAGCAAACGTTTCTGTTCGTCGACGATGCGCAGCTGGAAATAATCCGTCGCCAGTTCGGCGTGCAGACTCAGCCGCGTCGATTCGAACGTCGCCGCGCTCGCCTGTGCGTTGCCGGCCTGTTGCTCGACGGTGCGGCGCACGCGTCCCCACAAATCCGGTTCCCACGATGCATTCAACGG
>JBDUEI010000011.1:0-43380 GCA_040002515.1 Rudaea sp.
CGACGATTTGGCAGAGTCCGAAAGATGCCGGCATGGGGCTTTTGATTACGCTCGCTGGGATTCCGGTTTATTGGTTTTGGTCAAGACAGAAGGCGATGCGCATTTGACGCAAATTGCGATGACGCTAACCCGCTGGCAGGATGCCAGCGGGTTAGCGACGTCGCAAACTGCTTAGAGCAGGATTCTCGTAGCGCTCGGATTATGGGAAAAACGGTGGCCGCGTCGGCGTTCGCGTGACGAATCCTCGTTTCAGGCAAAATAAGCCTCCCCTGCGAGAACGCCATGCAAGACGATCCGGTTCGACGCGCGACGCCAGACGATCAGATCCGCCACGCGAAGCCCACGCCGTTGCCGGCGGTGGCGTCGAGTGCGCAGGAGAAGACGTTGCCGTTGCGGATCAACGGGCGCTCCTATTTTTATGAGGGCGATCCGGATATGCCGTTGCTGTGGTATCTGCGCGATGTATTGCGCCTGACCGGAACCAAGTTCGGCTGCGGCGTCGGATTTTGTGGCGCGTGCACGGTGCTTATCGATGGCAAAGCGCAGCGCGCGTGCCTGACGCCGGTGAAAACGCTTACCGCCAACAACGTCATTACGATCGAAGGATTGTCCGGCGCGGAATTGCATCCGTTGCAACAGGCGTGGATCGACGAAGACGTCGCGCAATGCGGCTATTGCCAGGCCGGACAAATCATGGCGGCGGCGGATCTGCTCAATCGCACGCCGCATCCGAGCGACGAAGACATCGACAAGATCGCCAACCTGTGTCGCTGCGGAACGTATCCGCGCATTCGCAAGGCGATCAAGCGCGCGGCGGACGTTGCGCGCGAGGGCAAGAAATGAAACGCCGTCGCTTTTTGATCGTCAGCGCGACGGCATCGGGTGCGTTGCTCGCCGGATTCGCGCGCGCGCAAAACACGTTGCCGTATCTGGGTGCGCGCGAAACGGCGCCGACGCTCGGGCCTTACATCCGCATCGAAAAAGACGGTGACGTATTCATCGGTGCGCGAAGCACGGAGTTGGGGCAAGGCGTCAAAACATCGCTGCCGATGCTGATTGCCGAAGAACTCGATGTCGACTGGAATCGGGTGCATGTCGAGCAGTTGAATTACGGCTATGTCGAGACGGACAAAGGTCCATCGAACAAATACGGCGCGCAGGGTGCGGGCGGCAGCGACAATATTCCGACCTCATGGAAAGAATTGCGCGAAGCCGGCGCCACCGCGCGCGCGATGCTCCTGCAGGCGGCGGCGAATGCGTGGAACGTGTCGGTCGATTCGCTGCACACGCAAGCCGGCACCGTGGTCGCCGGCGACGGCCGACGGTCCAGTTATGGCGATCTGATCGCCGCGGCGGCCGCGATCGATCCGCCGAAAGACGTGCCGCTGAAAAATCCGGATCAGTTCACGATCATCGGCAAGCCGACCAAAACTGTGGACGCGCGCGATATCGTGACCGGTCGTGCGCAGTTCGGCAGCGATGTCTACATCGCCGATTTGTTGTACGCGGTGATGTTGCGTTGTCCGCATCTGGATGGCGCGGTGGAGAAAGTCGACGACAGCGAAGCGCGCAAAGTCGCCGGCGTAAAAGACGTGATCGTGATTCCAGGCCCGAAGCCAGGCACGCCGATCGATGGTGTGCTGACGGCGGGCGTGGCGGTCGTTGCCGAGACGACGTGGGCGGCGATCAAGGGCCGCGAAAAACTCAAAGTGGAATGGACGTCCGGACCGTGGGCGAACGAATCGACCGGCGCACTCGCGACCACCGCGCATGGCTTGCTCGACAAGAATATCGATGGCGTCAGCGTTCGACTCGACGGCGATATGGCGAAAGCGCGCAAACAGGCGGCAACAAAACTTGATGCGCGCTACGACATGCCGTTTCTCGCGCATGTACCGATGGAAACGCCGGGCGCGCTGATATCGATCGACAAGGACAAGGCGTTGCTGATCGCGTCGCTGCAACAACCGAGCGGCGCGTCGACGATGGTCAGCAATCTCACCGGAATCCCGCGTAAGGACATCGAAATTCGTCTGACGCGCGTCGGTGGAAGTTTCGGCCGGCGGCTGAAAAACGATTTCGTCGCCGAAGCCGTGCTGATTGCCAAAGCCGTGAAAAAACCGGTGAAGCTGCTGTGGACGCGCGACGACGATCTGCAGCACGATTTCTATCGCCCGTTCGGCGTGCACGCCATGAGTGCGACGTTCGACAAGAAGAAAAAGATCACGAGCTGGACGCATCGCTGCGCCGCCACGCCGCGCAATTATCGTGATGCCGGCATGAAAGATTCGCCGATTTATATTGGCTGTCTGGAACCGGACGATTTTCCCGCCGGACTGGTCGCGAATCTCGAAAAGACGTTTTTCCCGGTCACGTCCGGCATGCCGCGCGGATGGTGGCGCGGACCAATCCACACGTTTCACGCGTTCGCGGTTCAATCCTTCATCGACGAAATCGCCGTGGCCATGAAACAGGACGCCGTGCAGCTCCGTCTCGATCTGCTCGGCGAGCCGCGCAAGCTGAAATACGAGGGATCGGACGATCCGGGTTTCGACACCGGCCGCATGGCCAACGTGCTCAAGATCGCCGCCGACAAGATCGGCTGGACGGAAAAACGCAACGACGGTCATGGCATCGGGATCGCGTGCCATTTCACCTTCGGCGGCTATGCGGCGCATGCGTTCGAAGTGTCGGTGTCCGGCACGAACCTGGTGATCCATCGCGCGATCTGCGCCGTGGATGTCGGGCGTGTCGTGAATCCACTGGGCCTGGATGCTCAGATGATGGGCGGCACGATCGATGCGATTTCGACGGCGCTGAATCTCGCCATCACGGTGAAGGATGGTCAGGTGCAACAGCACAACTTTCCGGATTACGCGCCGCTGCACATGGCGCAATCGCCGCAAAATATAGAAGTGCACATTGTGGAATCGACCGAAAATCCGAGCGGTGCCGGCGAGATTGGATTGGCCAGTGCCGCGCCAGCTCTAGCCAACGCCGTGTACGCGGCGACGACGGTGAGAGTGCGGAAGTTGCCCTTGATGCCGGAGTTGCGGCGCATGTTGTAGAGGCTGCTGTTTTTTTACGGTCGTCGCATCGCCATTCTCAGTGCCGTCGTAAACAAAAGTTCATGCGCGATCGCTTGCGACGTTACGCAGCGCCCCCAGTTGGAACATTTCGGCCAAGGAATCCGCTCATGCATCTGTTCGATCGCGTTCGTTTCGGTAATGTCGAGTTGCGCAACCGCGTCGTCGTATCGCCGATGTGCGAGTACTGCGCGGAAGATGGCGTGCCGAACGATTGGCATCTCGTCCATCTGGGCAGCCGCGCGGTCGGCGGCGCGGGGCTGGTTTTCACCGAAGCGACGGCCGTGTCGCCCGAAGGCCGTATTTCACCCGGCGATACAGGGCTGTGGAACGACGCTCAGCAACAGGCGTGGCAACGCATCGCGCATTTCATCGCCGATCAGGGCGCGGCGCCCGGTATCCAGCTCGCACATGCCGGTCGCAAGGGCAGCACCGAAGTGCCGTGGCGCGGCGGCAAGGCGCTGGCCGCCGACAACGGCGCGTGGACACCGGTGGCGCCGAGTGCCGTTCCGTTCGACAAGGATTATCCGCAACCCGCAGCGCTCGATGCGAAAGGTATACAAAAAGTCATTGTGGATTTTGCCGCATCGGCGCGGCGCGCCCGCGAGGCGGGATTCAAGGTGATCGAAGTCCACGCCGCGCACGGATATCTGGTTCATGAATTCCTGTCGCCGCTCAGCAACCACCGCACGGACGAATACGGCGGCTCGCTGGAAAACCGCGCGCGGCTATTGCGTGGAATCATCGCGACGGTTCGGCGCGAATGGCCGGCGCCGCATCCGTTGTTCGTGCGCGTATCGGCGACGGACTGGACCGAAGGCGGATGGGATATCGATGAATGCGTGCAATTGGCCCGTATGCTCAAGAGCGATGGCGTCGATCTGATCGATACATCGTCCGGCGGCAACGTGCCGCATGCGAAGATTCCGGGCTCGACGCCGGGTTATCAGGTCGCGTTCGCCGAGCGCATTCGCCGCGATGCGCACATCGCCACCGGCGCCGTCGGCATGATCACGAATGCCAGGCAGGCGCAGGAAATATTGGAGCGCGGCGAAGCCGATCTGATAATCATGGCTCGCGAATTCCTGCGTGATCCGTACTTCCCGCGCCGCGCCGCGAAGGAGCTCGGCAGTGACATCGCGGCACCGCAACAATATCAGCGCGCGTGGTAATCGCGTCCGGTTACTCGCCTTTCAGGTAACTACGCGCATCGTCGCTGCATGTACGTCACATGGAGGGACAGCAATGAAACGCATTTTAGGGACAGTCATCGCACTGGCGCTCGGCGCGCCGGTCGTCGCATTGGCGAATGAAGCTTATATCGTCGGCGACATCAGCCTGCAGTCCGGCCCGGATAGCGAGTATCCGCCGATCCTCGACCTGCAGGCCGGAACGCCGGTCGACGTGCAAGGTTGCATCGAAGGATTCAGTTGGTGCGACGTGATCGTCGGAAACGAGCGCGGCTGGGTTCCGGGTTCGTACGTCGAGGAAGAGTACGACCGTCAGCCGGTGTATCTGATCGACTACGGTCCGCGAATCGGTGTGCCGATCGTCTCGTTTTCGATCGGTACGTACTGGGACAGGCACTATCACAATCGCCCGTTTTATTCACAACGCAACGTGTGGGTCGAGCGGCATTTCCAGCCGCGCCCGCCGCCGCGGCCTTCGTTTGCGCACGCGCCGCCGATCCCGAATCGCGGCGGACATGGGCCGGATAATCATGGGCCAACGAATCATGGACCGGACAATCACGGCCACGCGGCGCCCGCAAATAATGCACCGCCGCCGCAACGTGCTGTGACGCAGCACACTGCGCCGAGACCGGAGCAGAACGCGCAGCGAGCGGCGGTACGGAACGGCAATCAGCACGCGCCGGTCGCGACGACGCATACGGAAACCGTCAAGCGCACGACGACAACGACCGAACGCGTCGTAAAGCCGGCTCCGCAGCGTGCGCAAACGGCGGCGCAGCCGAAGCCGCAAGTCGAACGCATGCCGCCAAAGCCGCAACAAACGCCTCGAGCGCAGCCGCACGCGAATCCTAAGGAACAGCCCAAGCCGCCCGAGCATAAAGAAGACGATCACGGTCATTGATCGTCACGCGACACCCTCGGCCGCGCATCGCTCGCGGTTGAGGGTCGTCGGTATTCGTCGCGGCACAGCGCCGGGTCGCATGGATTCGGCGACCGATTCTCGCTAAATCGAGTCCAACGATTCGTTCTTCCTGCACCGCGCCTTGACCGGCGCGATCGAAAGGAGAAGGCTTGGTGGTCCCATTCCCACGCGGCGCAGGCCGGGAGGACACCATGCCCTACACCACCGAAGACATCCGAAACATCGCGCTCGTCGGGCACTCGGCCTCGGGGAAAACCACGCTATTCGAAGCCTTGCTGCACGCGGGCGGCGTGATCCAGGTCCAGGGTTCGGTCGAGCGCGGGACCACGGTTTCGGATTTCGATCCGATGGAAAAAGAGCGAAAACACTCGCTCAATTCGGTCATCGCCTCGATCGATCGAGACGGCTATCACGTCAATGTGATCGATACGCCGGGGGCTGCGGATTTCCGTGGACCGACGCTGACGGCGCTGGCCGCCGTCGAAACCTGCGCGATCGTGGTCAACGCGCACAACGGTGTGGAATTCGGCACGCGACGCATGATGCATCACGCGAAATCGCGCGGACTGGCGCGCGTGATCATCGTCAACAAGATGGACGGCGGAAATCCGCGCAAAGTGCTGGACGAATTGCGTGAAGCGTTCGGACCAGAATGTTTGCCCGTGAATCTGCCCGCGCAAGGTGGCAAGACGGTGGTCGACTGTTTTTTCAAGCCGGATGGCGTCGCGGATTTTTCGACAGTGAAGGAAACGCATCAACGCATCATCGATCAGGTCGTGGAGATCAACGAGACGGTGATGGATCATTTTCTCGACAAGGGCGAGGAAGGATTATCCGGTCAGGAGTTGCACGACGCGTTCGAGCAGTGTCTGCGCGAAGGTCACTTGGTGCCGATCTTTTTCGTGTCCGCGCGAACGGGCGCCGGCGTGAGGGAATTTTTGCACTTTGTGGAAAAAATGTTGCCGAACCCGATGGAAGGAAATCCGCCGCAGTTCGTCAAAGGCAGCGGCGCGAATGCGGCGCCGATCGAGGCCAAGCCCGATCCGAGCCAGCATGTGATCGCCGATGTGTTCAAGATCGTCAACGATCCGTTCGTCGGCAAGCTCAGCGTATTTCGTGTCTATCAGGGCACGGTGCGCAAGGACACGCAGCTGTTGATCGACGACGGCAAAAAGCCGTTCAAGGTCGGCCATCTGTTCAAACTGAAGGGCAAGGATCACGTCGAGATCGATCACGCGATTCCGGGCGATATCGCGGCGGTCGCCAAAGTCGAGGAAATCCACTTCGACGCGATCCTGCACGATTCGCACGACGAAGATCATATCCATCTCAAGCCGTTGGAATTTCCACGTCCGATGTTCGGGCTGGCAGTCGAACCCGCGCATAAAGGTCAGGAACAGAAACTCGCGCAGTCGTTGCACAAGTTGGCCGAGGAAGATCCGTGCTTTCGGTACGAGCACAACAAGGAGTTGAACGAATCGGTGGTGCGCGGATTGTCCGATCTGCATTTGAAGCTGATGCTCGAGCGCATGAAGGAACGATACGGCGTCGAAGTGAAAACGCGGCCGCCGAAAATCGCGTATCGCGAAACCGTCGCGAGCACAGCCGAAGGCCATCATCGGCATAAGAAACAGACCGGCGGTGCCGGACAGTTCGGCGAAGTCTTCCTGCGCGTGGAACCGTTGCAACGCGGTGCGGGATTCGAGTTCGTCGACGAAGTGAAAGGCGGCACGATTCCCAACCAGTTCATTCCCGCCGTCGAAAAAGGCGTGCGGCAGGTGTTGGAACACGGCGCCATCGCGGGCTATCAATTACAGGATGTGCGGGTCGTCGTTTACGACGGCAAGTACCATCCCGTGGATTCCAAGGAAGTCGCGTTCGTCACCGCCGGCAAGAAAGCGTTTCTCGATGCGATCGGCAAAGCCAGACCACAACTTCTGGAACCGATCGTCAACCTCGAAGTTTTCGTGCCCGAAGCGCATATGGGCGACGTGACCGGCGGCCTCGCCGGCAAACGCGCGCGCATCAACGGCACGGATTCACTGCGCGGCGGCGAACTCGTCATCAAGGCGCAAGTTCCGCTCGCCGAAGTCACCGACTACCAGACCGAACTCAAAGCGATGACCGGAGGCAAAGGTCGCTACGCGATCGAGTTCAGTCACTATGATCCGGCGCCGCCGCAGGTTCAGAAGCAGTTGTCGGAGGCCTATCGGCCGCACGTGGAGGAGGATTGATTCATCCGCCCGGCGGTTGGCTGGGGCCACCTTCAGTTGCGTGCTGCTCGAAATCGGTCGCGAAGATGGAATCGGGTGCGATGAAGATGTCGTCGAAATAGTGGATCGATATCCCGGTGCCTTTAGCATCACACGAACCCGAAAGGGTCACCAACGCGGATCGTGTTGTGTCTTGTGTAGTGATCTCTCCCATGAAATGCTGCCATCCCTCGGGTTCGGGTAGGCGCTCAATCGACCCAAAATAGAGCGTGGTCGATCCGCCGCATTGCGCGGCGGATCGCAACTCGATCTGAATATGGTTGTTCGGAGTAGCGCAAGGGGCAATATCGGGTTGCGGGTCTTTCTCCACCCACATCGAAACGGCGTAAGCGGTCGATCCACGCAATTCAATGCATTGCCTCGCGCTATCCGCATCTCGCGTCGATATCTGCAAAGCTCCAGACAAAGGCGAATCGCCGTGATCGACTCGATTGCTCCAGGTTGTGAACATCGACAGATCCCAACCTGTCGCGTCCTGATCAAAGTTCGGGTTCTGCACGAGATTCTGTGCCTGTGCCGATGACATGCACAGAACGACGCAAACACCTAAGAATTTTTTCACTGCACAACCCTCCCGATACGCGCGTCTTGGTTTCCCCAATTCGAGGAAGCGACATCACATTATCGAAGGATGGTGGACAGAGTCGGACGACAAACAGACAAGTACAGGACAATCCAGAACAATCAATTCTCGGCATGCATTCGCTGCACGAAAACTGTCGTGCCGCTTTCATAGCGGATCAGGAAATCCATGCCGTCGTGTTCGACATCCGTCACCTTTTCGGGTCCGCGTTCTTGCGCGGCCTTGACGTCGGATGCCTGAAATTGCTCGGCCGCCCCGGCCGGATTGAGTACGAGCGGCGGACTGAATGCGTCGTAGCCGGTGAACGAGCCATACGCATTGCTGCTCATCGGGAAACGCTGCATCCACATGAAGAATTTGCCTTCGTGCGGAATCGATACGCGATTGAGATCGTGTGCGGTGACACCGATGGCACCCGAACGCTTCCACACACGCAGGATGTGCCCCATGGTGCAGTCGGCCGATGAGCATTCCTGCAACACGAAATACTCGTCGTCCTTGAGGTTTTGGGTTTTGACGAAAACGATGTCGCCTTGCTTGAGCGGCTCCGCGGGGAAAACCACGGCGGACAATTTTGGGTCTAGAGTGAAGTTGGACGAAATGACGTACCCGCCATGGTGAGCTTCCCATCGTGGCGCGGTCACATCGATGCTCGGCAACACGGTCTGCGCAAAAAGCGGCGCACATGCGGCCGTCAAGAAAATGGCGCACGCGAAATTTATGCGTTGCATCGTTTCGCCCTTGGGAAATCGAAGACTCACGCTACTCCCGCGTTCCAGACCCTTCAAGCGCAGCCGCGTAAATTGCTGTAATGGTGCATTGCGTTTTCAGGGTCGTACGCCGCGGAGTAAACTCGGCGCGCTCGCATCCACTTCATAAATTCTGGGAGGCTTTATGGTTTTGCTGATGCAACTTTGGTTACCGATTCTGTTGTCCGCGGTATTCGTATTTATCGCAAGTAGCATCCTGAATATGGTTCTGTCGTTCTGGCATCGCCCGGACTATCGCGGTTTCGGCAACGAAGACGAGGTGCTCGCCGCCTTGCGCAAAGGCATGACCGGACCCGGTATGTACATGGCGCCGTATTGCACGCCGGAACACATGAAAGACCCGGACATCCAGCAGAAGTTCGCGACGGGACCGTTAGTCAACGCCGCGATCAAGGCCGGCGGCACGATGAGCATCGGCAAATCGTTGCTGCAATGGTTCGTGTTCTGCTTGGGCGTTTCGCTGCTATGCGCGTTGATCACCGTGCATTCGCTCCCCGTCGGCGCGCCGTTCTCGCAAGTATTTTGCGTGATCGGGATCGCCGCGTTGCTCGGACACGCCGCCGGACCCTTTCCGAATGCGATCTGGTGGTCGCATCCGTGGGTTACGAGCTTCAAACACGTGATCGACGGCGTGCTCTATGCGCTGATCGTTGCCGCTACCTTCGCCTGGCTGTGGCCGCACTGATATACGAACCCGCGGTTTCTCACCGTTGCCGGAAGTTGCACTTGCTACTTCCGGCACGGTGAAAATTCTGAAGTTGGGCTAGGATTGAGAATCTTCACAAGGAGATCGTCATGCGTCTGAACGCTTTGCTTTTCACCACAGGATTGCTGTTCGCCGCATCTTCGTCGGCGGCCGATGTCTACGATGACGCCGTCGCCCACGCCGGTCGATCCGACAATGACCTAAAACGCGACGCGAACGATAAACCCGCCGATGTGCTTCGCTTTTCAGGCATCAAGCCCGGCATGCACGTGGCCGATTTTCTGGCAGCGAATGGTTACTACAGCGAGTTGATCAGCTTCGTCGTCGGTGACAAGGGGCATGTCGATCTGCTCAACAACAAAGGCTACGACGATTTTTCCGGCAACAAATGGAAAGATCGAATCGAAAACCATCATCTTGCGAATGTCGAGCATCGCACCGTCGATACGGCGCATATGGGATTGAAGGACAACTCGCTCGATGCGATTTTCCTCATCAAGGCATATCACGATCTGTATTGGGTCGACGACAAAGAAGGCTGGACCAAGATCGACGTGTCGAGCGTTCTGAATCAATTCCACAAGGCGCTGAAACCGGGCGGAGTGATCATCGTGGAAGACCACTCCGCCAAACCGGGCACAGGAAAAGACGACGCGGGATCATTGCATCGGATCGACGAGGCGTTCGCGAAAAAAGATTTCGAAACGCACGGATTCACGTTCGTGAAAAGCAGTGACATCTTTCGCCGACCCGACGACAAACGCGACGAAATCACCTACAAAGGCCCCGCCGTCGGCAAAACCGATCGTTTTCTTTATCTGTTCCGCAAACCCGCGTCTTGAGCGATTGCGTCATCCTGCAGATGGCGTAACGCCGCGCTGCGCGCGTCAGGTTTGAGTTTCCCGATCACGGCGGCTGCCTCGAAGAATTTCGACCAGTCGCCATTTTCCTTTTTATACAATGCGGCAAATGCATCGACCCACGTGTTGTAGATGCCGAACGGCAAAAGCTTCGCGTTGTTGATGTCGGCATTCATCCACGCGCCGTAACCGGTATCGCCATGCCAAGGTCCATCGCGTAATGCGCGGTACTCGGATCGCAATTGTTCGATTTCTTCCTGTTTACGACGTCGCATGTCCGCGTCGGGCAGTGATGACGCGTAAATAACCTTGAGCCGATCTCGCGTGCGCAGAACGAGTGCGGTGAATGCTTCGTCGCGCTCCCCTTCGGTCACTTCGGCGGGCGGCAATCCATGCACATCGCGCCACTGCCGCACGCCTTCGCGCTGCACGAACATGGCGAGCGATTCGTTGAACGCCGAATCGTCCTTGATATAAATTTTCTGATGCGTGAGTTCGTGGAAGATCGTGCCGATGAGTTCATCGTCGCCCCAGCGGATCATCGTGTTCAGGATCGGATCGGCGAACCAGCCAAGTGTGGAATACGCCGTCGAACCGCCGACGTAGGTTTCATAACCTTCGCGCTGTAGCCGCGAAGCTTCCTGCTCGGCGCTGGCGCGATCGTAATAACCGCGATAGCCGATACAACCGACGAAAGGAAAACAGTGCTGAAGCGCGTCGACAGAAAATTCTTTAGCGGCGAAAACGTTCCATGTCGAATACGGACGATGCAGATCGGCATACCGCGTATAACTGCGATTACGCGGCAATCCGAGGCGATCCGACGCGAACTCGCGCGCCCGCTGCGCGAGTTCCAGTTTCGCTTTCAGCTTCGCATCGGTTGCCGAATCGGCGATGACTTTGTCGATCGGCCGGCGTGACGCCATCAGCGCATATTCGCCGTGCGCCAGATGTGCGTAATAACCAACCGTCGAACACGCGCCGAGCATCGACGCTAAGCCTGCCGCAAAAAGTCTGACGAACGATCGACGCAACATCGCCACAGTGTAGCGATGCGCCGCTCAGGATTTTTGCAGGCGTTCGATCAACGCATCGGCAAACGTGTCGGTCGAACCGGTGCCGCCGAGATCGGGCGTGACGCGATCTTTCGCTGCAAGCGTTTCGCGAATCGCCGCACGCACACGCGTCGCCGCATCGGGCATGGCGATGTGATCGAGCATCTGGCATGCCGCCAGCAACAGCGCGCACGGATTGGCGATGCCCTTGCCCGCGATATCCGGCGCCGAGCCGTGCACCGCTTCGAAAATCGCCGCTTCCGTACCGATGTTCGCGCCGGGCGCGAGACCGAGCCCGCCCACCAGACCCGCGCACAAATCTGAAATGATGTCGCCGAACAGATTGGTCGTGACGATCACATCGAACTGCTGCGGATTCATCACGAGCTGCATGCACGTGTTGTCGACGATCATCTCGTTGCACGCGATGTTCGGATAATTCTTCGCGACTTCGCGCGCCACGTTCAGGAACAAGCCCGACGTGGTCTTCATGATGTTGGCCTTGTGCACGACGGTCACTTTCTTGCGACCGGTTCGCTGCGCCAGATCGAACGCGTAACGCACGATGCGTTCCGATCCGCGTCGCGTGACGCGTATCTGCGACGTCGCGGTATCGCCATCGGCCGATAGCGTCTGTCCTTCCGATCCGTACGCGCCTTCGGTGTTTTCGCGCACGGTGACGATATCGATGCCTTCGTAACGCGCCTTGGTGCCGGGAATCGTCAAGGCCGGACGCACGTTCGCGTAAAGATCGAAGCGACGGCGCAGCTCGACATTCAGCGACGAAAATCCGCCGCCGACCGGCGTCGTCAACGGACTTTTCAGTGCGACGCGATGACGCGCGATGCTCTCGAGCGTCGCCGCCGGAAGCAGTTCACCGGATTGTTCGAGTGCGGCCATGCCGGCTTCGACGAAGTCGTATTTCAGATCGATCTTCAGCGCGTCGAGCACGCGCAGCGTCGCGCGCATGATTTCGGGGCCGATGCCGTCGCCGCGAATCACGGCAATTGTCTTGCTCATAGGAAATTGGACCCGTTTATCGTTAGAAAATTGTGAACCGGACGCGTTGCGGACGGCGTCGCGACACCATCGGGCAGCGCCCGGCAAACCGCAATGGGCCGCGCATTATCCTGTATACTTCCGACTCGAACAAGGAACAAAAAACGTTTCGATGAACGCGGGGAATTACGTTTTACGCACGCGTCGCTGGTGGGCCTTCGTTCCGCTGGCGCTCGTCGCATCTGTTCTCGCCTACGCGGCGGAAAGCACCGGTGCGTACGCGATCCAGGAACACGCGGTGTCTACCGCCAACGCGTGGACGTTGACCGTGGACGGCCAGTGGCCGACGCAATGCCCGCCTTCGCTCAAGAATGTCGCGCTCGACGGTAATGATCTACGCATCGACGCGCGTTCCGATCTCACCTTGTGCGATCGGAAACCCATGCCGTTTTCGATCGAACTAAATCCTGCACTCGCCATCGACAAAACAGCACTCGATCCAGGCGTGTACCACGTCAGCTTTTATGCCGCCGATGGTGCCGGTTCTGCGCCGAAACTGCGCGCCTTCAGCCTGGTCGATCGCAGTGCGTCGGATGCCGTCGCGGTCGTTCCCGAATCCGGATTCTGGTTCACCGCCAATAACGCGGACGTCTCGACCAATCGTTCCGTACTCAGCATCGAACTGCAGGAAGGCCAGCTTTCCGTTGCGCTGATGAGCTACGACAGCATCGGCCAACCGCTGTGGTATTTCGGCGCCGCGCCGTTCAATGGACATATCGCGCACGTGCCGCTCGTGCATATCGTCGGCGGCAGCGATCCGTTCAATCCCTCCACCTCGTCCGCGCGTGGCGACGCCGTGCTTACACTCGATCTGCAATTCCAGTCCGGCGCGCATGCGCTGGCTTGGCTAAGCCGCGACCGCGGTACCGCGGAAGATTCCACGCTGCAGATTCAGGAGATGGATCTCGTGCGATTGCCACTCTCCGACAGCAACGACGGCCACGCCTGGCAAGGCGACTGGATTGTCGTGGCGGATGCCGAAGAAACTCCGCCGCTGCGTTTGCATCTCACGCAATTCCGCGCCGTCGATGCGCAACATTTCGAATTGACGACGGCGAACGGCGACGCATCCCTCGTTTGCACGCGCGAATCGGCGCAACCGGAATGGCCGCTCTCATCTTGCGCCCTGCATCAGGCCAACGGAACACTCGTCGCCGCATTCGATTCGGTCGCGCTCGCGCGGATGGACGGACAGGACAACACCGGCGCGGCCATTCATCTCTTGCGGATTTCGCGCTAACCCGACGTCAGGCGCTCGTCGCGACCTCGCCGGATTCGAGCTGATCGAGAAAATCCACCGCGCGCCGCAGGTGCGGGATCACGATCGATCCGCCGACCACCAATCCCACGCTGAAAATTTCGAAAAATTCTTCGCGCGTCACGCCGGTGTTGCGGCATTCGGCGACGTGATAGCTGATGCAATCGTCGCAGCGCAAAACCATCGAAGCGACCAGCCCCAGCATTTCTTTCGTTTTGCCGGACAGTGCACCGTCTTTGTAGGTTTGCGTATCGAGCGCGAAGAAACGGCGAACGACCTGATTATCTTCGCCCAGGATGCGCTCGTTCATGCGCCGGCGGAACTCAGCGAATTCGCTGACGCGATCCTCGCTCACGCCGCGTTCCCGATCATCTTGGCCAGTCGTCCATCCCGATCGGCCGCGGTCAGATCGTCATAACCGCCGACATGATTTCCATCGATGAATATCTGCGGCACCGTACGGCGCTGTGTGCGAGCGACCATCTGATCGCGCTGGGCGGGATCCGTATCGATACGGATTTCGCTGTAGTCCAGACCCTTCTGTTTGAGGAAGTTCTTTGCGGCCAGGCAATAGGCGCAATTGGCGCTGCTGTAGATTTCGACTTTCGGCATGAGATTGACCCGCCTTGGCTGGAAGCCTTCAGAATGAGGGAAGCTCGCTCGAATTCAAGGTGTAACGTCGATTCTAGCCTCACCGCGGGCGCCCAGGTTAACGCCGACTGAGCGCCGAACCGCTGCCGGTGGCCGCGAACTTGCGTCTGCGTTATGTTGTCAGACGTTGATCCGCTCAATCTGTCCGCGAAGATCGCCCATGCGTCGCTTTTTTTACGTCACCCTGCCCTTGCTGGCCTGCACGCTGCTGGCCGGTTTTCCCGCGCGCGCGAACGATCCGCAATTGCCGAACATGGGCAGTTCCGCCGGCACCGTCGCCTCGCCGGAAGAACAGCGTCAGTACGGTTTCTACATGTTGCACGAGCTGCGCAACCAGAATCAGGTCGTGGACGATGCGCTGCTCACCGACTACATCAATATGATCGGTTACCGGCTCGTCGCCTACAGTCAAAAGCAGGATCAGCCGTTCACGTTTTTCATCGTGCGCGACACCTCGATCAATGCCTTCGCGCTGCCGGGCGGATTCGTCGGCATCAACGCCGGATTGATCACGACGACGGCGAACGAAAGCGAACTGGCCGCCGTGCTCGCGCACGAAATCTCGCACATCACGCAACAACATCTGGTGCGCGCGGTGGAAGCCGAACAGAAATACGCGCCGCTGATGGTGCTTGCAATGCTCGGCGCCATCGTCGCATCGGCACATCAGAGTCCGTACAGCACGAGCAATTCGGGTATCGGCGCGATCGCCACGGCCGAAGGCATCGCCGAACAGATGCAGATCAATTTCACGCGCGCCGACGAATCCGAAGCCGATCGAATCGGCATCAACACGCTCGCCAAAGCCGGATTCGATCCGGACGCGATGGCCGATTTCTTCGAACGCATGCAGCACGCGCTGCGTCCCGGCTTCGACGAGAACGACGTACCCGCGCTGCTCATGGATCATCCGGTCACCAACCAGCGCATCAGTGAAGCGCGCGAACGTGCCGAAGCGATGAAGAAAGGCGTCAAACCGACTATCGACGTCGGCACGCCGTGCGAAGTGGGCGCGAATTGTCCCAAGGCGACGACGACATTCGCCGATGCGCCAACCACGACCTTTGCGCAATCGCCGGCCGGTACGCCGTTCGATACGTCGATATTGATGCCGACGTTCAATTATTCGCCGACCGCGCGCCCGAAAAAACTCGTCGACGGATCCAGCCATCAGGAACTGTGGGGCGCCAACGCCGACGAATATTACCAACTGATGCGCGAGCGTGTGCGCGTGTTGGCGTCCGCACAGCCCTCGCAAACCGCGACGTATTACGCGGACAATCTGCGCAACGATGCGGGGTTCGCCAGCACGCCGAACCGCTACGGTTACGCGCTCGCGTTACTGGCAGCCGGCGATGCAAAAAAAGCCGAGTCCGTGTCCGACAAATTGATCGAACAACAGCCGAACAATCTGGTTCTGCAATTGGCCGCCGGCGAAACCGAACTGATGACCGGTGAGCGCGAGACGAGCCTGAAACGTTACGCCACGCTTGAGAACGATTTTCCCGACAACCGACCGCTCGCGATGTCGCAGGCCCAAGCGCTGCTGCAGAGCGCCGACAAGAAAAGTGCCCGACGCGCTCAAGAAATCCTGCGTCCGCAATTGAGTAAGAACGACGAGGATCCGGATTTGCAGACCTTGTACGCGCGCGCCTGCGAGCTGGCGGGCGATCCGGTCCGCGCCGGCGAAGCGCACGCCGCCGCCGCCTATCTGAACGGCCGTGCGGAAGACGCGCTGAATCAGCTGAAGGACATTCTCAAGCGCAGCGACCTCGATTATTACCAGCGCTCGCGCGTCGAAGCGCGCATCGCGGAGTTCACGCCGATCGTGCTCGAACTGCGCCGGCGCAAGATCAAACCGGCCGATCAAGGCAAATTCGGGCTCGACGTTTCCGCTTGCGCCGCCACCACTTGCAACGCACTGTCATCGGCACGTAACAAATTCGCGTTGCAATAACACAATTGTCATAACCCACCGGGCGCCATGCAGAAGTGCATCCTGATCGTCGAAGATGAGCCCGCTATACGCGACATGGTCGCGTTCGCGCTGCGCAAGGCCGGCATGGATCCCGTGCACGCCGCCGATGCGCGCGCGGCGCAAGGCATGATCGCCGAGCGCGTGCCGGATCTCATCCTGCTCGACTGGATGTTGCCCGGCACCAGCGGACTGGAACTGGCCCGCCGGCTGCGCAAGGAAGATCTCACGCGCAGCGTGCCGATCATCATGCTGACGGCGCGCGGCGAAGAAACCGATCGCGTCGGCGGCTTCGAAGCCGGTGTCGACGATTACGTCGTGAAACCTTTTTCGCCACGCGAACTGATCGCGCGCATCAACGCCGTCATGCGCCGCACACAGGGCGCCGACAGCGAAGGCGTGATCGAAGTCGGCGGACTGAAAATCGACAGCGCCGCGCATCGCGTGTACGCGGGCGAGGCGACGGTTCCGATCGGCCCGACCGAATATCGTCTGCTGCATTTTTTCATGACGCATGCCGAACGCGTATACACGCGAAGCCAGCTCCTCGATTATGTGTGGGGCGGCAGCGTCTACGTCGAAGAGCGCACGGTCGACGTGCACATTCGCCGCCTGCGCAAAACGCTCGAACCGTTCCAGTGCGACGGCCTCGTACAAACCGTTCGCGGCGCCGGTTACCGCTTCTCGATAACACCCAGCGCGTGATCGTCATGCGCGCCGGGCCGCATTGCGATCTATCATTCGCAATCGGCCTGCGCCGGCTTCAGCGTAAAGTGAACTGATGCGCTTCGAATTCCTGCAAAGCCATGCCTGGCAAGTGTCGCTCGGACGCTTCGTCATCCTGCTCGCGACGGCGTTTCTGATCGGCATGCCGTGGCATGCGCAATTGTATACTTTGCTCGCCGCTTCGCTGGGCTATTGCGTCTGGTCGCTGGTGAGTCTTTATCAGGTTCAATCCTGGCTGCGCTCGCGGCGGCGCCGACCGCCGCCGGAAGACCGCGGCGTGTGGTCCGACATCTCGACATACGTCTATTCGCAACTGGGTGCGGAGCGCTCACGCAAGCGCAGGCTCATCGCGTTGCTGCGCGCATTCCGCGAAGCCGCCGCGGCGTTGCCCGACGGCGTGGTCGTCATCACGCGCGGCCGCAGCGTGTTGTGGTTCAACGAAGCGGCCGGACAACTGCTCGGTCTTTCGTCGCCGCGCGATCGACACGCGCACATCGACGCTTTTCTCCCGGCGCCGGCGCAAGCATGGATCGCTAATGCCGAGTCGCTCGAACCGTTGCGCGAGGTGCCGTCGACCGTCGACGAAAGCATCAAACTATCGTTCCGTCTCATTCCCTACTCGCGCGAGCACATGTTGTTGGTCGTGCGCGACGTGTCGCCGCTGGCGCGTCTCGAACAAGTCCGCCGCGATTTCGTCGCGAACGTCTCGCACGAATTGCGTACGCCGCTGACCGTGCTGCACGGGTACCTCGAAATGCTCGACACCGAAACCGCGCCGCAGCTCGAAGCGATCATGGACGATCTGCGCGGCCAGTCGCGGCGGATGACGCAGATCGTCGAGGATCTGCTCACGCTGTCGCGGCTCGATGCGCGGCAACAACCGGCGCCGGATCGCGTGCAGATGCGCGCGCTGCTGACCACACTCAAGCGCGAGGCCGACGCGTTGTCGCAAGGTCGACATCACATCGTTCTGCAGCGGGAATCCGAACTGGATATCTCCGGCTCGTCCGATTATCTGCACAGCGCATTCTCCAATCTGATATCGAACGCGGTTCGCTACACACCATCTGGCGGACGCATCGAAATTTCGTGGCGCTCGTCGCCGGATGGCGCGCGTTTCGCGGTGACCGATAGCGGTGTGGGCATTCCTGCCGAACATCTGCCGCGCATCAGCGAACGGTTTTATCGCGTCTCGACCAGCCGTTCGCGCGAAACCGGCGGAACGGGCCTGGGTCTATCGATCGTGAAGCATGTGCTGCAAGTTCACGATGCACGGCTGGAAATCGAAAGCGAAGTCGGCGTCGGCAGTACGTTCAGCGGCGTGTTTCCGGCCGAGCGTCTGCTCGCTCCGCAAAGCATGATGGAAGCGTGCTGAACGTCAATTCGATATTATGGCTGCGTCGAAACGATGAGCCAAAATCCACTTCTGGACAAATAGAGAAATGGACACTGCGGTAAATTTCAAAGCGCCCGAGTTGTATCTCAATCGGGAACTGGCTCAACTCGAATTCAATTTTCGCGTGCTGGCGCAAGCACAGGACAAGACCATTCCGCTGCTGGAGCGGTTGCGGTTCATGTGCATCTGCATTTCGAATCTCGACGAATTCTTCGAGGTGCAGGTCGCGATCCTGCGCCATCACGTCGCGTTCGGCGACGCGCTGGCCGGCGCCGACGGCATCGCGCCCGCCGACCTGCTCGCGCGGCTGCGCGTGCGTGCGCTCGAACTGGTCGCATCGCAATACGCGTTGTGGAACGACGTGTTGTTGCCCGAACTCGAACGCGAAGGCATTCATTTCGTGGCCAGCGATAAATGGTCGATCAAGCAGAAGCGCTGGCTGCAAGGCTATTTCCAGAACGAAGTGCTGCCGGTGCTGTCGCCGTTGGGTCTCGATCCCGCGCATCCGTTTCCGCGCATTCTCAACAAGAGCCTGAATCTCATCGTCGCCCTGCGTGGCAAGGATGCGTTCGGCCGCGAAGGCGGCATGGCGCTGGTACGCGCTCCCCGCTCGCTGCCGCGCATCGTGCGGTTGCCGCAGGAAGTGAGCGAGCAGCCGTACGAATTCGTTTTCTTGTCGAGCATCCTGCAGCAGTTCGTCGACGAATTGTTTCAGGGTATGAAGGTAAAAGGCGCGTATCAGTTTCGCGTCACGCGCAACAGCGAACTGTTCGTCGACGAAGAAGAAGTCGAAAACCTGGCATTGGCGCTGCGCGACGAATTGCGCGGTCGCGGTTACGCCAAGTCGGTGCGACTGGAGATGGCGGAAAGCTGCCCGAAGGTCGTCGCGGATTTCCTGATGCGAAATTTCGAACTCGGTGAGAGCGAGGTGTATCGCTGCGCCGGCCCGGTGAATCTGCATCGCGTCGGCGCCGTCTACGATCAGGTCGATCGGCCGGATCTGAAATTCCCGAAATTCACGCCGCGCGTGATTCCCGCCGTCGTTGCCGAACGGAGCATGTTCGACGCGATCGCCGAACGCGACATCCTTCTGCATCATCCGTTCGAATCGTTTTCCGCCGTGGTCGAACTGATCAAGCAGGCCAGTACCGATCCGGGTGTGCTGGCGATCAAACAGACGCTGTATCGCACCGGTCCGGATTCGCCACTGGTGAATCTACTGATCGACGCGGCGCGTGCGGGTAAGGACGTGACGGTCGTGGTCGAACTGCGCGCGCGTTTCGACGAAGAGGCCAACATCACGCTCGCCAATCGGCTGCAGGAGGCCGGCGTACAGGTGGTGTATGGCGTGGTCGGTTACAAAACGCACGCGAAGATGTTGCTGATCGTTCGCCGCGAGCAAGGCGGTTTGCGCCGCTACGTGCATTTGTCGACGGGCAATTACCATCAGATCACGTCGCGCTTGTACACCGATTTCGGATTGATGACCGCTGATGTCGACATCGGCCACGACGCGCACAAATTGTTCCAGCAAATTTCCGGACTCGGTCCGGTGATTCAGTTGAAGCGGCTGCTGCAATCGCCGTTCAGTCTGTATCGCGGCGTGATGCTGATGATCGAGCGCGAGATCGCGCACGCGGAAGCCGGGAAACCCGCGCACATCATCGCCAAGATCAATGCGCTGAACGAACCGAGTGTGGTGGAAATTTTATACAAAGCATCATGCGCGGGCGTGAAGGTCGATCTCATCGTGCGCAGCGCATGCACGCTGCGTCCCGGCGTGCCGGGTGTTTCTGAAAATATCCGCGTGCGCTCGGTCGTCGGTCGTTTTCTCGAACACAGCCGCGTCTACTGGTTCGCCAACGGCGGCACGCCCGAAATTTTCTGCTCGAGCGCGGACTGGATGGAGCGCAATCTGCTCCGGCGCATCGAGGTGTGTTTCCCGATTCTGGACGAAGTACTCGCCAAACGTGTCTTCAATGAAGCGCTTCAGAACTATCTCGAGGACAACACGCAGGCGTGGATTCTGCACTCCGACGGACATTACGTCCGCGAAACCCCGGGAGAAGCCGAACCGCATTCGGCGCAACTTTCGTTGCTCTCGTCGCTGGCGTAACGCCGCTGACTTCGCCGCGGCCGGGTGAGTTAGACTGTCCCAGGCTGCAGTGGGAGGCCATGTGGCATCGGATATCACCGCGCTGGTGCATGCAGCTGGGGAAGGCGATCGTGCGGCGCTCAAAGCGCTTTTCGCGGCCGTCTACAACGAGATAAAACGCCTCGCCAGGCGGCAGCTCGCCGCCAGCCCGCAACCCACGCTCGACACGACGGGTCTCGTCCACGAGGTCTATCTCAAACTCGTTCAGCCCGACGCATTGATCCTGCGCGACCGCGGCCATTTCTTCGCGATCGCGGCCAAAGCGATGCGCCAGATCGTGATCGACCACGCGCGCCGGCGCACGGCCGGCAAGCGCGGCGGCGAAGCGTTGCATATAGTGACCATCACGGAAATCGCCGGTAATGATGCGCTCGATCCGGAAATCCTGACGCGACTGGATTCGGCGCTCACGCATCTGCAAGATCTCGAACCGCGTCTGGCCGAACTCGTGGAGATGCGATTTTTCGCCGGGCTTTCCGTCGAACAGGTCGCTGAATTGCGCGACGTCGCACCGCGCACGGTGATCCGCGACTGGCGCCGCGCACGCGCTTACCTGTTCGATGCCGTCGGTGCCGCGCAGGCCTGAACGATGCAACCCGAGATCTGGAAACGTGTATCCACATTGTTCGAGACGGCGATGGACATCGCGGCGGATCAACGCGCCGCATGGCTTAAAAACGAATGCGTCGGTGAGCCCGACATCGAGCGGGCCGTATCGAAATTGCTCGACGCCGATGAGGCCGCGCACGCGCAGGAATTTCTCGAAACACCGATCGCCGCCGGCGTTCTCGACATGCTCGACGACACGACAACACCCGACGTCTATGCGGAAGGCACGCGCGCGTTCGGGCCGTATCGCCTGTTGCGTCTGATCGGCCAAGGCGGAATGGGCGAAGTGCATCTGGCCGAACGCGCGGATGGGGTTTTCGAGCAACGCGTCGCGCTGAAACTGTTGCCGCATCCGACACCGGGCATGGTCCAGCGCTTCAACCAGGAACGGCAGATTCTGGCGCGATTGGAGCATTCCAACATCGCGCGACTGCTCGATGGCGGCATCGGCGAACACGGGATTCCCTACTTTGCGATGGAATACGTCGAAGGCGTGCCGATCAATGAATTCGTGCGCGATCGTGCGCTCGATGTCAAAGCCACGCTGCGATTATTTTTGGATGTGTGCGATGCCGTGCAGTACGCACATCGCAGTCTGATCGTGCATCGCGACCTTAAACCGTCGAACATTCTTGTGAGCGGCGACGGTGCGCCAAAACTGCTCGACTTCGGCATCGCGAAACTGTTGCTGACCACCGGTGAGGCCGATGCATCGCACACGGCGACGCGAGTCTTCACGCCGGATTACGCAGCGCCGGAACAGATTCGCGGTGAACCGGTGACGACGGCGACGGACGTCTATTCGCTCGGCGTTGTTCTCTACGAATTGCTGACTGGTACGAAACCCTACTCGCTGCATCGTGGCGTTCCGATCGAACGCGCGATCGTGCAGATCGACGCCACCGCACCGAGCGCGATAGCACGACTCGATCCGCGCTTGCGACGTGAGCTTCGCGGCGATGTCGATCGCATCGTGTTGACCATGATTGCGAAAGAACCCGAGCGCCGCTACGGTTCGGTCGAGGCGTTGTCGAACGACATCCGTCGCTATCTCGCTGGGCGTCCGATCGCCGCGCGCGGCGATCATCGCGGCTATCGCGCGCGCAAATTCATTCGGCGCAACCGTGTCGCCATCGCCGCATCGTTCATCGTGGCGATCGCGCTTCTGGCGGCCACGACGATCAGTCTGTGGCAGGCGCATCGTGCGAATCTGCAAGCACAACGCGCCGAAACCGTGAAAAATTTTCTAGTCAGCGTATTCGACGTGCTCAATCCGGACGAGAGCAAGGGCGACGTGGTGACCGCGCGCACCCTGCTCGATCAAGGTGCCGCGCGCGTGGATCGGGAATTGGCTTCACAACCGGCGCTGCAAGCGGAACTGACCGGTCTGATCGGAAAACTTTACTACGATCTGGGCGTCGTTTCGCGCGCCGAACCGCTGTTGCGTCGTGCTGTCGATCTGAGCGCGCACCTCGATGAAAATACTTCATTGTATTTGCGTGCTCTCGTCGATTTGTCGGTCGTCGAGCGCAAGCGCGGCGACTATGTACAAGCCGTCGAACATCAGAATGCCGCGCTCGAGCGAGCGTCCGCGATGCGCGACGATACGCTCGCCGGCGACGTGCGCCGGGAAATGGTCGAAACATTTCGCGCATCGGGCGAATTCGACAAAGCGGAATCTGCCGTGCGCGTCGCGCTTGCGGCTGATCGGAAGGAATACAGCAGCAATTCGGCCCAGGTGTCGCATGACCTGCACGATCTCGGACTGGTACTCGACGATTTGAATCGATACGAGGAGTCGGAAGCGGCGTACAAGGAGGCGTTGATCATCGCCAGAAATCTGTTCGGCGAAATGAATACGTCGGTCGCGTCATTACTCAATGACTACGGCCTGGCCGTGCAGAATCGTGGCGACCTCGAATTGGCTGAAAAACTGGTACGTCAATCACTCGACATCCATCGCAAGATCGAAGGTGCCGACCACCCGCAAACGTTGGAGACGGAAAACAATCTCGCCGCGATTTTGAACGACGAAGGCAAATATGACGAGACGATCGAAACATTCACGCGCGTTCTGGAATCGCGCAGGCATATCCTCGGTCCGAACGATCCCGGTATGGCGGTCTCGTTGAACAATCTGGCGATTCCCGAACATGCGCACGGCGATTTCGATCTGGCGGAGAAACACCTGCGCGAGGCGATCTCGATCTGGAATGCGAGCGAAGGTCCCGAGCATCCGGACACCGCGCGCGGCTGGCGCAATCTCGCTGCGGTTTTGCGCAGCAGCGAACATTTTGCGGGGGCCGAAGAGGCGGCGCGTAAAGCACTCGCTATCGACCGCGCGCATTATCCGGAAACTTCCGAGCAGGTGGCAGCGGCGCTCAATTCGCTGGGCCGAGTGCAACGGCTGGAGGGACGTTTTGCCGAGTCGCTCGCATCGCATCGGCAGGCTCTTGCGGATCTCCACGCGGCGAACCGCGACGACTCGTCGCACGCAGTGTGGGCGATCCAGGGCGTGGGAGAAACATTGATCTCGAAAGGCGATTACGCCAATGCGTGTCTAGAGTTGAATCCCGGCCTCATACTCGCGCGCAAGACATACCCGGAAGGAAATCACGAGATCGCGGATTTACTTGTCCCGTTGGGAATATGCGAACACGCGCTTGGGCACGACGACATCGCCGAACGCGTGTTGCGCGAAGCAATGCAGATTCGGGAAAAAGTATACAAACCGCAGGATCAGCATACCGCGGAGGTGCAGGTGGCGCTGGCTGAAGCGTTGATGGGTCAGCACGACACCGATGCAGCAAAGTCGCTCGCCGCGGTCGCCGCAAAATCGCTATCGCAATTTCATACTCGCAGCGCTGCGGAATTGCTTGCGCGTGCCAAAGCAGTGACTTCGATTAAGTAAGGCCGGCATCACTCTGGCCTCGGTCGTTCGCTAAACGACTCGCTCATCGGATCCGTCGGATTTCGCGTAGCCGAATAGGAACGGCCGAGACGGTCGGACAGTTCATCGTCGGGACAATTACACTTCCGGTCCACGGGACGACCATTGATAAGTCTCGCGACGACAGCGGCAAATCGATGCGCTGCAGCGCGCATCAAAGGCAAAGTAGCTCAGTCATTCAATTCGGCGGCGGCACCTCGAATCCGTTTGAAAAGATGCGATCGGTAACGCCGGTGATATCGAGGCACCATTGCGTGATACCGCCCGTATCGCCGGCGGCGTTGTCGACGACATTGAGTTCCCACAGTCCGGAAACGTCGTCGCCGATGAACGCGGACAATGCAGTGCCAGGTTTTAGATAAGTCCCGGCCGGAAACGCCTGGCCGTCCGGATCGGATGAACACGTCGTCTCGTCGAACGGTATGGTGGCTGCATCATCGAAGACGACATCGAGGTCGTCACTTTCGCATCGTGACGCTTGCTGGATCAGAGTGACGGAGTGGCCGGTCGAGACATGCGTAAGCGTCGCGGAGATGTCGCCGATGTAGGGGTGCGACAGTCGCAGATCGACGGTGAGATTACCGATCGTCGCGTGCTGTGGAACTGCTATTGCGTCGATGAGACCGCGTGTGGTGTTGTCGGGAATGTGCTGGTTCGGCGACGAGCATACGGCAGCGTTTGAGCCAACTAAATCCACGGCGTATGGCTCCAGACCGGTGGTGGTTTGCGAGGCGGCGAAGTAGAGCATCGAACCGCCGACGGCGAAGTTGGAGTTCGAGGAACCCGGAACGCCATTGATCACGGAATCGACGAAGTCGTGGTCGTTCCTCACGATTGTCGACCTCCCCTCACCGGGAATCACGCGCGAACGCCCGGCGCGAATGGGCGCACCGCGAGTACTGATCGCTATGAGGCCGATCGGATAAGGTTGCACCACGTCCGACACGGCGTAGAGCGTCGCCGATCCTTGTACGGCGAAATCGAGTACGTCTCCAAAATTGACGGCTGTGCCCAATATGAAACTGCTGCCGAATTTCGAGGTATATTCCGCAGTGCCGGCGAGTGTTCCGTCGGATTTCCAAAGATGATGACCGTCGTTTTCCAGTCCATCGAAAATGACGGCATCGCCAACGACCTGCACGGGGAAATTGGTGATCACCTGTCCGGGGACGGTCAAGGGAAAGGTGTTGGCGCTGGTACCGTCGGTGCGCCATAGCACGTCGCCGATCGTGAAGTACGCCCGCCCTGCACCATCCACTTTGTCGAGCGAAATATTCGAATCAGACGGGCCGGGCGTGATGTCTTTGATGACATGCGTTCCGACGGACGTCAAATCGCTAAACCATATTTCTTGTCCATGTGCCGCATCGCTCGCGGTGAAGTAAAGCGAGTCACCGCTGCTGACCAGACCCCTCCCTGTACTGTTGAATTGTGAACCTACATTGTTGAATCCGGATCCGAGCTGCGTGGCCGGGGTCGCAGGATCCTCGGCTAGCCACAGACCGTTGCTGCTGCCGATGGCAAGCCGCTGGTGCGTCATGAAGGCAAGCGCGACATTTAACTCACCACCGAGCTGCGCGAGTCGGATGGTGTTGGCAAGAGTGCCGTCGGTCGCCCACACTTCTTGGGCCGAAGAGTGATCGTCCGTAGTCAGCACAACATAACCGGGATTGCCATCCCACGGCCTCAGGGAATCGAGGTTATTTAAATTCGGCACGTTCAACGGTACCGTGTCCGCTTGTGTGCCGTCGGTGACGACGAGTTTTGGCGACGTCGATCGAATCAGGATGATCTTGCTATTGACGCGCGCAAGACTTCCAAACGAAGTGACCATGCAACTCGTGTCGCCACTGCTAAAGTCGGCGGCCAGAACGGTGGTCGCAGCCGATCCGTCTGACTTCCACAGTTTGCATCCGGCGGTCACGAAATACGTGTGGCCGTTCAGATACGCCACGTTCAACGACGATTCCTGTTGATAGAGGAAGGAATTCGCGCTACCTGGCGTCAGATCGCCGAGACTTCGTTGGTCGGCTGATACGTTGACGGCGCTAAGAAAGCAAAGCGCCGCCAGCGCGGCGGAAACGGCGGTTTTCATGACGGAAATCCTCGCGGCGAAGGGCGCAGCGACGATCGCCATCTGCCCGATTCCGATACACACGCAGGAACGGGTGCGCAGGTGACACGCGATCTGCGACGGAGCCTCGAACGCGCATCTGCCGAGTACGAACGCGGCCGCAGTCGTGCCACAATAAACATCCGCACGTAAGGCTTCTCCCGTGGCAGACGGCGCCGATTCCGACATCAGCGAAGGCGAATTGATGGCGGCTGTCGATCTCGGATCGAACAGCTTTCATCTCGTCGTCGCGCGTTACGAGCACGGTGAGCCGCGCGTGATCGATCGGTTGCGCGACAGCGTGCGTCTGGCCGCTGGATTGCGCGCGGATGGTTCGCTGGATGATTCGCGCCGTGACAAAGCATTGGCCAGCCTGGCGCGATTCGGCCAGCGACTGCGGACGTTGCCGCCGGAACGCGTTCGCGCGGTGGCGACCAACACGGTGCGTCGGCTGAGTGCGCCGGCGACTTTCCTGGGCGCCGCGGAACAGGAACTCGGACATCCGATCGAAGTGGTCTCGGGCCGTGAGGAAGCGCGTCTGATTTATCTGGGCGTGGCGCACGGCGTGCCGGATTCGCCGGAGCGGCGTCTGGTGATCGATATCGGCGGCGGCAGTACCGAATTCATCATCGGCCAGCACATTGAAGCGCTGGAAAAAGAAAGCCTGCAGATGGGCTGCGTCGCGAGCACGTTGCGGTTTTTCGAGGACGGCAAACTCAGCGCCAAGCGCTGGAAACAGGCGCAGACCGAAATCTCCGTGGAATTACAGCAGTTCGCCGCGGATTATCGTGCGATCGGCTGGGGCGAGACGATCGGTTCGTCCGGAACGATCCGCGCCATCGGCGGCGTGTTGCAGGAACTGGGGTGGAGCGAATCGGGCATCACGCGCGCGTCGATGGAAAAATTGCGCGATGCGCTGATCGATTTCGGGCATGTGGACAAAATCAATTTGCCGGGATTGCCCGAAGAGCGCGCCAGCGTGATCGCCGGTGGTGCGGCGATTCTCGAAGCGAGTTTCGCCGCGCTCGATCTCACCGTGATGCGCGTCTGCGAAACGGCGATGCGCGAAGGTTTGCTGTACGACATGATCGGCCGCGCGGAACATCGCGATCCGCGTGCGGCGAGCATCGATGCGCTCGCATTGCGCTACGCCGTCGACCGCGCGCATGCGCAACGTGTCGAGAAAACCGCGCTGGCGCTGTTCGATCAGGCGGCCAAAACCTGGCAACTCGGCAATGCCGAACGCGACTGGTTGTCGTGGGCGGCGCGCATCCACGAAATCGGGCTGGCCATCGCGCACAGTCAGCACCATCTGCACGGCGCGTACATCGTCGAAAATTCGGATCTCGCGGGTTTCGCGCGTCACGAACAACAGGTTTTATCGGCCATCCTGCGCGGCCATCGTCGCAAGCCGGATGAGTCCGTGCTGCGCTCATTGCCGGAACGATTGCGCCGCTCGACTGCGCGTGTGACCGCCCTGCTCCGCGTCGCCGTTCTGTTGCAGCGCAGCCGCGCGGCCGAGCCGCCGCCGCCGATGCATCTGGTCGCCGAAGATCGCGCGTTGCAGCTAAGCCTGCCGCGGCGCTGGCTGGATGCCCATCCGCTCACGCGCGCCGATCTGGATCAGGAGCGCGAATATCTTCGCCACTACGACATCAAGCTTCAGGTTCGCGAAAACGAACGTCTCGCCGCTGCCTGATGCGGTTGTGTCGCGCGTTTCCGGCGCAATCCGCGTATTATTTGCGTCCGGCTTTCTTCCTGGAGTTCGATCCATGTTCAAGCAATTGCTGTGCGTATTCGGTCTGATCCTACCGCTCGCCGTCGCGACGGCTCAGCAGCCGGCGAAAGCCGCCGATGCGAGCGTGGCGGCCGCCAATCCGAAGGTCTTGCTGCACACGAGCCAGGGCGACGTCACCGTCGAACTCTACGCCAACAAAGCGCCCAAGACCGTCGACAATTTCCTGCAGTACGTGAAAGACGGTTTTTACGACGGCACGGTCTTTCATCGCGTGATTCCGAAATTCATGGCGCAAGGCGGCGGCTGGACCAAGGATCTGCAGCACAAGCGCACACGCGCGCCGATTCACAACGAAGCCAACAACGGCGTATCGAACATGCGCGGCACCATCGCGATGGCGCGAACCGGCGATCCACATTCGGCATCGGCGGAATTCTTCATCAATCTCGTCGATAACAAGAGGCTCGATTACGTCGCCGATCCGAACGGCGGCGCCAGTCCCGTTTCGTGGGGTTACACGGCATTCGGCAAAGTCGTGAGCGGAATGGACACGGTCGACAAGATCGCCGCGATCGAAACCGGCCCGCAAGGCCCGTTCCAGAGCGACGTTCCGAAGACGCCAATCATCATCGAGAAAGCCAGCGTCGTTCCATAACGACAACGGCACAGGGGCGATGTCGACGCTGTTCATTTCCGATCTTCACCTCGACGACAGCCGCCCGGAAATGATCGCGACGTTCGAGCGCTTCCTCGCCGAGGAAGCGCTCGGTGCCGACGCGCTGTACATCCTCGGCGACCTGTTCGAAAGCTGGATCGGCGACGATGATCGATCGCCGCTGGCCGATCGGGTCGCGACGAGTTTTCGCGCGCTGAGCGATAGCGGCGTGCCGATCTATTTCATGCGCGGCAACCGCGACTTCGTGCTCGGCGAAACCTACGCCCGCCGCGCCGGAATGACGATCCTGAAAGATCCGACGCTCATCGATCTGCACGGCACGCCCGCGTTACTCATGCACGGCGACACGTTGTGCACGGACGATGTCAGCTACCAAAAATATCGTAAGTTGATGCACAACCGGACGTTTCAGCGCATCGCCCTCGCGCTACCGCTGCGGGTCCGTCGCGCGATCGCAGAAAGATTACGCGCTCAGAGTCAAAAACATGTGTCGGCGAAACGCCCGGAGATCATGGACGTCAACCAGTCGGCGGTGGAAGCGGCCATGCGCGCTCACGATGTGCAGCTGCTGATTCACGGACACACGCACCGGCCCGCGACGCATCCTTTCGATCTGGATGGCAAGCACGCCGAGCGCATTGTGCTCGGCGACTGGTTTGATCAGAGCAGTATTGTCACTTGGCCACGACTTTCTGAGGGCCGGTGAGCTGCACTTTCTTGCCGCTGTTGTAGAAGATGGTGATGTAGTACCAATATTCTTTGCCTGGTACTGCCGAAACATCGCGGTATTGGTACGCTGAAGTTACGTTATCTCCCTCATTTTTCGCGACAAGAATTGTCGGATTGATCCGCTCATAATTACCGTTGGAGGCAGATGATCTATAGATCGCATAACCATATATCGCGAGCTCATTACCCACTTGCCATTTGAGAAGTGGTCCACGGCCAGGAGGAACGAGATCGTCAACCTTTTTGACTGCGTCTTGAATCGACTGAGCGATGGATGGCGCACTTATTGATTGACTCGCTGAACTTTTCGCATTTTTGTCTATGAGTTTATTTAAAGGCTGTACTTCCGTCGCATCACCTATCATTAGCCCAGCCACACCTACGGAGATTTCTTTTTTAGTTCCACTAATTGGAAAGAAGATTTGACCAAATATTTGCCCTATTGGCTGCTCCTTGCTCAGAGTCAACTGGTAGGCTTTACAGGAAATAACTCGATGTGAAATGCATTTCTCTGGGAGAACATCGACTTTCACGTCTTTAAGTCGAACAGGTCCCAACTCAAAGTGATCTCCGTGGTTGCTAGTAAACTCCAACCGAATCGCCTGCCTTTGGTTCGGGCGTTGAAGATTAAATTCGATGGGATTTTGATCCGGAACTATGTCTCCGTGAAAATCCATTGAAACGTGAATCCAGGTTTCTCTCTGCTCGTCGGAATCCAATGCAAGTTTTACGTTCCCAGACACAAGTCCGAGCAGCGTGGAATCGACAGGTTTTAAGCTGACTACTCGACCGTTATCGATAATCTGAGCGCTAACAAAATCCGGTGCCTCAATAATTCGACGCGCCTTGATGTCCTTTCTTTCAACACCAATGAGACCAACTTTAATATCTGGCGTTGCTGCACCTATCTTTACAACTCCAAAGTCGACCGAAGGATTGCTATCTTCAAGTACTGAGTTTACGTATCCGTGAACTCTTATGGCATAACGCTCAGATGCCCCATTTTCAATCGACTGCAATAGAAATCGCGAACTTGTAAGACCAACGCTTTGTTCCAGGGGAACACGAATTCGCAGCGTTGCATATTGACCTACCTGAATCTTTTCCGAGCTTAATTCGGCATCACCGCGCCCGACTAATTTTCTTATCACAAGATGATCCACAAGCTGATCCGAAGTGTTCCAAATCTTCACTTCCTTTTGAATCGAATCAAATTGATATTTCTCTCCAAAGTTGATGTCCGACTCGTCAATGGCGAGGCTTCTCGCGTTACATGCAAAAGGAGACACCATTGTGAGCAAATACAACAAAAAGAACCGTTTCATCTGAAAATATTCTCCAAAAAAAAAGCCCACTCGCGTGGGCTTTTCTTCGAATATGAAACAATTAATCGATATTGAAGGTTTGTAGTTTGACCGGCAGAATACCCGCTTGGCCATTGAAAGGCCCACAAGTGGCGCCAGTCGTACCATCGCCAAACGACGTTACGAACAAGAAATAGGTGCCAGCAGGACCAAATCCGGTAGCAGTCAAATCCACGCTCTCACCGGAGGTGCCATCCTGATTGCTATCAGTTAAGCCGACGCATACACCAGTTGAAGCACACGTTGTGCGAATGACCGCTGCGCCGATGTCATAGCTCGGCGTTGTACCCGTCGGGGTTAGCACGATAGCCCCCGTATGAGCACTATTAACGTCGCCCTTCACCCAAGTGAATACCGCAGCCTTGTCAGTAAAATTTCCATTTCCACACACAGTCGCTACACCGCTCTCATTTCCGGTCGCTGCGCAAGTGTTCCCCGAAAAACTAGAATTCGAAGAAATCGTCGTCGGAGCGGAGCAAGTTTGAGCAACCACCATGGAAGACGCACACAACCCTATAGTGGCCAGGGCAAACAGGGCAATACTTTTCATAAGCACCTCTTATATGTATAGGCTAAGTTAGTTACCAATTGCGGTCTGTCGACGAGAATCAAATTCGTCAAATAGAACAGCTTTATTCACAGCAGCTGTCCTAAAATTCGGCGTTGAGTTACCCAAACCCATCACTGCCTGAACAACGCCATCGCCGGATGCAGTACCCCACGCAGAATTATCTACGTTGATCGTACGATCAGGCGTACCAGTATTTGTACCAACCCACAGATTCAACTTACCGGTACCTGCGGCGCCGATGATCAACTGCCCTTCAACTCGCACTCCCGTTCCGGCCGTGAAAGCAGGCAATGCCAAGTCGCCGGCAGTGCTCTTACAACGCCCTGCGAGCAATCCATCGCCAGACGTGCAAGCGACAAATGTTCTGAGCTTAATCGCACCCGTGACAGCCACAAAGTTGATCGCGACGAGTTTTTGCGTCAAAACCGGACCATGCGTGGATCCCGACAAGGCAGCGAATGCCTCTACCGTGTTGATATTGCTAAGTGATGTTCCGATTGCGCTCGGATCTACATAGAAGCGGAAGCGATATGTCTGTTCTTTTTGAGGACTGTTGTCAAATACAACGGCTTCCTCGCTGTTACTACCAGGAGCTGTAGTCAGTTTTGCTTGCATTGCACAACCAGTGCTGTTCAAACCCGGCGCGATTCCAACGGTCTGGCCGCCGAGCTGTGCGCCCGAATTCACGCCGCCCGTATCGCTGCTCCACGCAGAAAAGGGATCGGTCGGGCACGCAGCCGACGCGCTAGAAGCCAGACCGAGTCCAGCCAAACCAAGTACCGCAACCGCAAGCGCTTTCATCTTGAACGATTTCATAAAATTCTCCAATCGATTTGGGTGAGAGCCGATGCCCCTAACCCGTTAACTCACACCCGAGCGGGCCAAGTGTAGGCAATCGTTCAAGCGGCGTCAACAGGTTAGCTGACTCTCTTGACGAATCCATGACGTGGTCGTCGGAACTGAAACGCCGTGCTTTTTGTGCACTCGAGTCTAATAACGGAGCCCGACGAGGAAACCGGACACGTCGGCGACAGGATCGGCCGATCGCGCGGATTGGCGATTGACGGGCTTTCGGCAAGCTTTGACAATGCACGGCCCTCGAAATGGCGCCGCCTCGTGCAACGCAGCAAACTGTCTCACCTGCCGATTCTGGCCATCATTCCCGCACGGAATGAACGGGCGACGGTGGGCGATATCGTGGGCGACGTGAAATCGTGCGTGGGCTGCTGCGTGCTGGTCGTCGATGACGCGAGTACTGACGGAACCCCGGAGGCGGCGCAGGCGGCTGGCGCCCGCGTGCTGCGGCTGACCAATCGGCTCGGCGCGTGGGGCGCGACGCAGGCGGGCATGCGTTATGCGCAGCGTCACGGTTATCGAACGGTGGTCACGCTGGATGCCGATGGCCAGCATCATCCGCTGGAGTTGCCGCAATTGCTGGCGGTGCATCGGGATTCCAGCGCCAACGTCGTCATCGGTACGTGTTCGGAGCGATTGAGCAACGCGAAGCGGCTAGCGGCGGGCTATTTTCGATTGATCACAGGAATCGACGTGCAGGATTTCACGTCCGGGTTGCGGGTCTATGATTGGCGGGCGATTCGCACACTGGCGTCGCGCGAAGCGAGTCTGCTGGATTATCAGGATTTGGGAGTATTGATGTTGTTGCGCAAGAAAGGACTCACGCTCAAGGAAACGCCGGCGCGCATGTCGCCGCGACGCACGGGCGGCTCGCGCGTGTTTTCTTCGTGGCTGATGGTAGCGCGTTACATGATGCACACGACGGTGTTGTGTTTTGCGCAGGTGGGTGCGCGCCCGCGCATCGGCCAGCGCGTCCGTGGCGTGAGGTCATCATCGTGACGCCGCCGATCACGGCCGCGATCATCGGCATCGTGCTGGCCGGCACCATTCTCCTGCTCGTGCGGCGCGATCATCTGCACGGCAGTTTCGCGTTGTGGTGGTTCGCGATCGCCGTGGCGATTCTGGTACTCGGGCTGTTTCCGCCGGTGATCGACTGGCTCGGCAGCGTCACGGGCATCTACTATCCGCCGATCCTGCCGATCGTGATCGGTATCGGCATGATTCTGATCCGGCTGCTCAAGATGGATATCGATCGGTCGCGCTCGGAACGCCAGATGCGCCGATTGACGCAGAAACTCGCGATCCTCGAACAGGAATTGCGCGAAGCGCGCGATCTGCTGAATATCGGCAAGCCGGAAAAATCGCCCGCCGAGAACACGCTCGCAGACAACGCGAATTCTCAGCGCGCTATCGGTGGCCGCTGACGCCGCGATGCGCGTCCTGCACATCGGGAAATTCTATCCGCCGCATCCGGGCGGTATCGAACGCACGAGTGCGGACCTTTGCGCGGGGCTGGCCGCGAGGAATGTCGATGTCGCCATGCTCGCGCACGCGGAACCGGGCGAGCGAAAGACGACCGAGACACGAGTTGATAACGTCGCGATCACGCGCGTGGCGTGTTTCGGTCAACTCGTGTACGCGCCGATCAGTCCGACATTTCCGTTGCACCTGAAAAACGTTCTGGCGGAATTTCGTCCGGACCTCGTGCATGTGCATGTCCCGAACACGTCGGCATTCTGGGCGTTGCTTTCATCGGCCGCGAAACGCATACCGTGGGTCGTGCACTGGCACGCGGATATTCCGATCGACAGCCGACATGCCGGACTTCGATTCGCCTACCGCGTTTATCGGCCGTGGGAACTGGCGTTGCTGCGGCGCGCGGCGGCGATCGTCGCGACATCGCCGGACTACGCCGATTCCAGCGACGTCTTGCGGCCGTGGCGCGACAAAGTAAACGTCATTCCCCTAGGAATCGCCGACCGCGACGCCAGCGGCGATCCGCAATCAGCCAACCGCGTCACTTGGCCGGAGTCTTCCCTGCGCGTTCTCGCGGTCGGCCGACTTAGTTACTTCAAGGGATTCGACGTGCTGTTGCGCGCGATCGCGAAAGTACCCGAAGCGCATCTGGTCTTGATCGGCGATGGCGAGTGCATGAGCGATCTTCGTCGACTGGCCGGACAACTCGGCATCGAATCGCGTGTCGAATTCGTCGGCCGGATCGACATGACGGCCGACGGCAAGGCGCGGCTCGATGCGGCGTACGCATCGGCGGATATTTTTTGCCTGCCATCGACGGAACGGGCCGAATCGTTCGGAATCGTATTGCTCGAAGCGATGCGTGCCGGTAAAGCCATCCTCGCCAGTGCGATTCCGGGATCGGGCGTCAATCACGTGGTCCGCGACGGCGAAACCGGCCTGATGGTGAGGCCCGGCGATCCGCGCGAACTCGCCGATGCCATGTGCCGGCTGCGCGACGACGCGCCATTCCGCGAACGCCTGGGCACTGCCGGACGACGGCGATTCGTCGATGAATTTACGCTGGATTCGAGCGTGGATCGGACGCTGGCGCTGTACCGGGAAATTCTGGAAGTACCGCATCCCGCAACAACAACGCGAGCATCGTGATCAGCGCGGGCACGACGTGCATGACCAGGCGATTGATCGCCGTAAAACTTTCCGCGAAACGCGCCGCATCGGTGAATAGAAACAGAAACATCAAAAACGCGATGCAGATGACGAGAAGGCATGCGAGCAATCGTAACGATTCCTGATCGCGCAGTTCGCGCCAACGCGCCACGACGATGACGGGCGCGACCCACCACAACAGATTCCAGTTCGGTTGCTCGAACAGCGTGCGCAACGTTCCGCCGAACGCGCCGCTGTGCCAAGCAATAGCCAACGGACCGAGCACGGGCACTTCGATGGTGTGCGGCGCGACGTGAACCCAGCCCAGCGTGAGCAGCGGCAATATCAATTTGCCGAGCGCCAGACCGATCAACAACAGCGCCGCACACGCCAGCGCGACGTACTTTCGCCACGGCCGCCGCAACGCCGCGAACACCGCGACGATGGCGAACAGCAACAGCCACACCGCGCCTTCGAGCTTGAGCAATGGCAACAGGAGGACGCAACAAACGAAGACGAAAAGCTGGCCACGATCGCGCTCGCGCAACCAGCGCATCCACGCGAGCACCGCAAAACCGAACACGGCCGCGACCCATAAATCCGCATAACCGGCGAGCGCGACGTGCACGGTAATCAACGGCAGCGAGGCGAACAGATAAATGGCCACGCGCGCGCGCGTCACGCTCAAACCCAACGCGCGCCATTGTCCGTAATGCGCAAACAGCAGGCCGATCCACAATGCGAACCACGGCAGGTTGACGATCGGCTCCACCCATCCGCCGGCCGCGCTCGCGAACCAGACCTGTATCCAGCCAAGCGTGCTCGGATAACTCCACGCGACACCCGTGAAACTGTCGGGACCGCTCGTCGCGATCCAGTCTTTCATCGCAACGAACGGGACGTAGTGGCCGAGCATGAACCACGCCTTCGATTTGACCGCCCACGCATCCCACGCGTCCCATGGAAATGTCGGGCGCAAAAGAATTTCGCGTAGGGCGATCCAGAGTCGCCACGCGATCGATACGAATGCAATCGCGAGGAAAAAACTGACGACGCGGTTCGTGCGTACGGCTCGAATCGGTTCGACGGAATCGATCGGCACGGCGCGCATTCTGCGCCATGCCACGATCGATGCGAGCGCCGCGAAAATCGCGAGTGCCGAACCGGCACTGCGCATCGCGTGTTGGGTATCGTTGCGTGCGAATAGCGACGTCGCCGCCGCGGTGATCAACATGCCGAACACGATGCCGTGGCCGAATGCGGCGCTGAGCCAGCCCGCCGTTCGCCGTGGATTGACGATGAGCCACGACGCGGTGCCCGCGACGACCGGCAAGAACCAGGCGAGAAACAAACTCACCGCGTCGCGCTCCGCAATCGGTACAGGTGCAGGTCCCCGGTTTCGAAGAGCGGCGTCACCGGAATCGTTCGGTTGTCGGCGATCAGTGCGCCGCTGGCGGCGTCGTAATTCCAATGCGAATTTTCATACAGCACGAACAAGCAATCCTCCGGGAGCGTCACGTTGCCCGCGGCGCCCAACGTCGGCGACATCGGCGCGACGTTCAGCGGCAACAACAGATACGACAGACGCAACATGGTGTAGTTGGCGTCGGATGCGACCAAAATGCGCTGACTTGGCTGAGTGGAGAGAAACGTCTTAATCTGCTCGGCGGCTTGCGCGGTTTCCTGATCGGGCACGAGACGCTCGCGATCCTGCCAGGATTTGCCGGCATACAGATTTTCGGTGAGGTCGTGCTTGGCGTGCAGATCGGCGAGCCAGCCGATATCCAGTGTGATCCAAAGCCCTAACGCCGCGACCGCACTCGCGCCGATCCAGGTGCGGCGCGGCCATCTCAATAAAACGGCGGCGAGTAACAACGACAGAAATACGCCGCAGACCAGCGAGGGCATCAGCGCGGGCGTTTCCGCTGTGGCGACGGCCGCGCCGAGCGCGCTCACCGACAGCAACGCCCACGGCGTGTAACCGAACCACGATGTATACAATGCAGCAAGTCCGCCGCGCCACGACGGCGACCACAGTTCGGCGCTATCGAAACGAAACGGATGAAACGCGATGCTCGGCGGAACGAGCTGCGGCGTCGCGTACTCGGCGAAACCGAGTTCGACGATCTCGCCGGTCCACGTCGGAATCGTGCGCAGATCGAGCGAGGTCCAGCCGTTGCCCGCCCACGGAATCGTCACCGCCTGAACATCGGCGGGCTTGTCGGCGCGGCGGAACACCAGCGACACCTCGAGCGTTTGCGGAAATCCGTCGAAGTGATAGCGCAGGATCGGAAAATCCGCCGCTTTGACGTGATCGAGTGAGATGGTCTGCAGCGCATTGCCGTCGTCGCCGACGGAGCCGACGCGAAGTGCGTTGCCATCTTCCACGCCCGCGCCCATCACGACGTGAAACGCGTTCGCATCGAGCGTCAGACGATCATGCGGAAACGGTGGCGTGTTCCACGCGAGACGCGCCGACCACCCGAGTATCACGAGCCATGCGATGACGATTGCGACGGCGCAGAGGCAGCGCCGGATCATGCCGCCGCCTCGAGCCGTTGCAGTTCCGCCTCGCTGAAACCTGCGGCGATGCGCGCGGCGGTGTTGAACGGTCCGCGCACGGCGCCGTAGGCGTATTTCGCGATCAGCGCATGGAATGTCGACGCGGGATCGACGCCTTCGCGCTCACAACACCATGCGAACCAGCGCGAACCGGCGGCGACGTGCGCGACTTCTTCGCGCAGAATCGTTTCGAGGATATCGACGGTTGCCGCATCGCCGGCATGGCGTAGGCGATCGATCATGCCGGGCGTCACGTCCAACCCACGCGCTTCGAGAACGCGCGGCACCAGCGCCATTCGCTCCAGACACGATTCGGACGTCTTTACGGCCATTTCCCATAGGCCATCGTGCGCGTCGAAATCGCCATAACTATGTCCCAGTTCGGCCAGGCGCGCCTGCAGCAGACTGAAATGGCGTGCTTCGTCGGCCGCGACACCGATCCAGTCCGCGTAATACGCGTGCGGCATTCCTCGGAATCGATAGACGGCGTCCCAGGCCAGATTGATCGCGTTGAACTCGATATGTGCCACGGCGTGGATCAGCGCGACGCGACCTTCCGCACTACCCAGCCCGCGCCGCGGCAATTGTTTCGGAGCGACGAGCGACGGCTTCGACGGTCTACCCGGAGCGCCGATCGGTTGTACCGGAACGTCGTTATCGACGATCAGGACGCCGGAGCGGAACGCGGCGGCAGCGCGCGCCGTGGCATCGAGTTTTTGCGACGGATCGCACAGGCTCAAACAATGGTGGGCCGACTCGAACAGGCCTGGTTCGCCATTCCGTTTGACGTTCACTCACTACTCCGCCCCGCTCAAAGCGACCGTATTGTGCCAGATGTGCCGCGGCGCGATGCCGTGACTCGCGTCGCAGACATCTGTAACAACGTACTTCAGTGACCAATCAGGACATGCGACGTGCCGAGGACGGCCTACGACGCGGTGCGGCGCTGCGTTTTGGCCAGGTCGGAACGGTCCAGTTCGAGTTCGCGCAAATACGTGGGCTCCACACCCGTCACGTATTCGCCGGAAAAGCACGAAGTGTCGAAGCGCGTGAGTTTCTCGTTGCCTTCCGACACGGCTGCGGTGAGGTCGGACAGATCCTGGTAAATCAGCCAATCCGCACCGATCAGTTGCTGCACTTCTTCCTCGGTGCGATCGTGCGCGACCAGTTCGTCCGGCGCGGGCATGTCGATGCCGTAGATATTCGGAAAACGCACCGGCGGCGCGGCTGATGCAAAGTATACTTTTTTCGCGCCGGCATCGCGCGCCATCTGGATGATCTGTTTGGACGTGGTGCCGCGCACAATCGAATCGTCGACGAGCAAAACTACTTTTTTGCGGAATTCCAGCTCGATCGCATTCAATTTCCGACGCACCGATTTCACGCGTTCGCTCTGCCCCGGCATGATGAACGTACGGCCGATGTAGCGATTCTTGACGAAACCCTCGCGCATCGGCAAACCGAGTTCCGCGGCGAGCGAACTGCCGGCGGTGCGCGCGGTGTCCGGAATCGGGATCACCGAATCGATGTCGTGATCGGGCCGGATGCGACGGATCTTTTCGGCGAGCCGCTCGCCCATGCGCAAACGCGCCTTGTAGACCGAGACGTCTTCGATCATCGAATCCGGACGGGCCAGGTATACATATTCAAAAATACACGGCGCATGCGGGAAACCTTCGGCGCAATGCCGCGTGAAAAGTTGACCGTCCGGCGTGAGCAACACCGCTTCGCCCGGCGCGACATCGCGCAGGCGTTTGAAGCCTAAGATATCGAGCGCGACGGATTCGGACGTGACCGCATATTCCTTGCCGGTCGCCGTCTCGCGCTCGCCGAGCACCAGCGGACGGATGCCGTACGGATCGCGGAACGCGAGCACGCCGTAATCGAGAATCAGCGAGACCACCGCGTAACCGCCGCGCGCGCGCGCGTGCACACCTGCGACGGCTTTGAACAGATGATCCGGCGTCAAATGATGACGTTCCTGGATTTGCAGTTCGTGCGCGAGGATATTCAAAAGAACTTCGGAATCCGAATCCGTATTGATATGGCGTCGATCGCCTTCGTACATTTCTCGACGCAGTGCATCGGTATTGACCAGATTGCCGTTGTGTCCGAGCGCGATGCCGTACGGCGAGTTCACATAAAACGGTTGCGCCTCGGCGGTGCTTTCCGAACCGGCCGTCGGATAACGGCAATGCCCGATTCCGATGCGGCCGCGCAGTTTGAGCATGCTGTCGGCCGTGAACACATCGCGCACGAGACCGCCACCTTTGTGCAGGCGTAGCCTTTCGCCATCGACGGTCGCGATGCCGGCCGCATCCTGACCGCGATGTTGCAAAACGGTGAGCGCGTCGTACAACGACGAGGCGACTTCAGACTTGCCTACGATGCCGATGATTCCGCACATGAGTCAGCATTGCTCCGAAAGCAGATTCGATTGTCGCGCATTCATGGGCTCGGTGCCGGTTTCGTTGCCGGAGGCGGTGCAGGCGGCGGCGGTGTCGTCGATGCCGGCGGCGCATCCGGAAGTTGAGGGACGATGTTGCGCAAATCAAGGTAGTGCGCGACGTCCGGCGGCAATCGCGTGCTGAGCCAGCGCGCGGCGTTTTCGAACGTCGGCAACAGTTGCGATTGTTTCCACCACGGATCCTGCGGCAACGGCGTGAACTTGAGAATCAGCACCGCGATGGTGACGATGGCCAGGCCGCGAATCAGCCCGAACACCATGCCGAGCATGCGGTCGCTGCCGGACAGCCCACTTCCTGCGACGAGCTTGCGCATGAGAAATCCGACCAGCGCACCGGCGATCAGCACACCGACGAAACAGATCGCATAGCCCAGCAACAATCGCGCGGATGGCAATGTGATCGCCGTGAACTGCGCGGCGAGCTGCGCGCCGAACGTCCACGCCACCCAGAACGCCAGAATCCAGCACAGCAGCGCGATCGCTTCGCCGATGAACCCGCGCCACAAACCCATCAGCACCGATAGCGCGAGCGCGGCGATGATGCAGTAATCGGCCCAGTTCATCGAGAGCGCGGAATCGGGATTGCGGATTGGAGCGTCAGGACGGCGATGTTCAAAAACCTTCGCGACGTCGAATCAGCGACGACGAATCCCGAATCCCGGCTTTTCATGGCTGCGTGACGATCATCCCGTCGACTTTCAGCTTCTGCTTGATGTTGCCGCGCGCGGTGTCGGCGCCGTTGCGATCGACATAGGGTCCGGCGCGCACGCGCCACAGCGTGCTCGCGCCCGTTCCGGATTTGTCGACGAAACTCGCGATGTTCGCCGCGCGCAGGCGGTCGCGCAATTTGTTGGCTTCGAGATCGGATTTGAACGCGCCGAGTTGCACGGCCCAGCCACCGGCGCGATTCGCAGCGACTGCAGTAGGCGGCGCGTCGGCCGCCGGTTGCTCGCCCGAATCGACGACGCTGCTCGGCACTTTCGGCTCGGATTGTTTGATCTTCAGCCGCGCCGTTTCCGCCGCGGCGCGATCGGCGAAAGGTCCAACGCGCACGCGCGTGGCGGGCTTGCCCTGATATTCAGTCGATTCGGAATACGCAGAAAACCCGGCTTTCTTGACGTTCGCGACGAGCGCGTTGGCGTGCCCCTGATCGGCGTAAATGCCGAGATTGATCGCGAATCGACCATTCGAGACGGCCACCGGCGCGGCCGGAGGCGGCGCGGTTTCAATCGGGGCCGCCGGTTTCGGCGGTGTCACGGCCGCGGGTTTGGGCAGCGGCGCCGGCAGAGTGGACGAAACTTCCGGCTGCGCATCAACGCGCGGCGGCGCGTGGGTGTCGACGGTGACGATCTTGTTCGGGTCCGACGCGGCCGGCACCGGAACCGGCGCCGACGGACCGGCGACTTCCATCGTGCGTGTCTCGAACTTGTGTTCGTCCGGCGGCGGAATTTCCATGCTACGCGTGGTGTTTTCTTGCTGCTGCGGCGAATTGCTGAGGAACATCGGAACGAAGATGATCGCCAGCGCAATCAGGACGGCAGCGCCGAGAAGGCGTTGTTTCAAGGCAGTATCCATGCGGCAGCTCCGGCGGAAGCAGACCGATTATACCCGGCTCGCACCTGAAGCCGCGCCATATCCGTTGCGCGCGGCCCACGTGAGTGCGCAGGCGGCGACGAAAAACGATCCGAACGCGATGATGCGATCACCCTCACCCGATTGTTCGAGCGCGGCATCGAGCGCGTTGTCGATATCCAAGTAGGTATCGATGACTTGAGTATCGATGCCGTGCATGCGATCGCGCAGATCCTCCACGCGCAATCCGCGCGGCGTTTGCGTGTCCAGCCCGCCGACGATCCATCGCGCGACGTGCTCATGCAACGACGCGACGATGCCGCCGACGTCTTTATCGGACAACGCACCGAACACGGCGATGGTTTTCCCGGCGATGCGACGATCCGATAAATAGCGCGCGAGCATTCGCGCCGCCTGCGGATTGTGGCCGACATCGACGATGAGATCGGCGCACGCCGGCCGCGTGAACCGCTGCAATCGCGCCGCGATCGTGGCATCGCGCACGCCGCTGGAGATAGCGTCGGGATTCCACGCGATACGTTGACGCAGACAATGCAACGCGGCGATCGCGCTGGCCGCGTTGCCGACTTGCGCAGACGCCGCCAAGGCCGGCAGCGGAAGTTCGAGCGATAACGCATCGGTTTCCCAAACCCACGAATCGGCCAACGCGCGCGTTCGGAAATCGACGTCGCGCCGAATCAGATCAGCGCCGATCCGTTCGGCTTCATCGATCAAACCCGATGGCGGTTCCGATGTTCCGATGATCGCCGGCCGGCCTTGGCGGAAGATGCCGGCTTTTTCGCGTCCGATCGTGTCGACATCGCGGCCGAGCCAATCTTGATGATCCAGATCGACGGTGGTGACGATGGCGGCATCGGCGTCGATGATATTGACCGCGTCGAGCCGTCCGCCGAGACCGACTTCGAGAACGGCGACGTCGAGTCTACTTTGCGCAAAAATCCACAATGCGGCAAGTGTTCCGAATTCGAAATAGGTCAGCGGTATTTCCGCGCGCGCCGATTCGATGCGTTCGAACGCGGCGACGAGCGATGCGTCGTCCGCATCTTTTCCGAAAACGCGAATGCGTTCGTTGTAACGAAGCAGATGCGGCGATGTGAACGATCCGACGCGGCAACCGCTCGCGATCAGGATCGATTCGAGAAACGCGACCGTCGACCCTTTGCCGTTGGTGCCACCGACGGTGATGACCGTCGCCGCCGGCGCCGGCGCGCCCATGCGATTCCACACCTCGCGCACGCGGTCCAGGCCGAGCTCAATGTCGCGCGGGTGGATGCGTTGCTGGTACTCGAGCCAATCGGCGAGGCTGCGCATCGTTGTCGTAACGAAGGATGGCCGTTCGGTCTGGCGCCAGTGCGGTCCGGTTGGGACCGCACGTTTTTATGGCCGACGCGCCAGTTCGGGGTTGTCGCGCGTGACCGGCATCAGGTCTTTCTTCGATACGCCGAGCCAGAGCAGGATCGGGTTGGCGAAGAATATCGACGACAGCGTACCGACCGCGATGCCGATCAGCATCGTCAGCGCAAAGCCGTGCACGACCGGGCCACCGAAGAAGTACAGCGCGATCATGGTGATGGCGGTGAACAGCGCGGTGATGATGGTTCGCGACAGCGTCGAGTTGATCGCCTTGTTCAACACTTCAGCAGGCTCGGCGCGGCGCGACGAACGGAACAGTTCGCGTACACGATCGAACACGACGACTTTGTCGTTGATCGAGTAACCGACCACGGCCAGAACCGATGCGAGCACGGTGATGTCGAACTCGTGCTGCGTGAGCGCGTAGAACCCGACGGTGATCAGCGTATCGTGAATTTCACTGGCGATCGCGGCGACCGCGAAACGCCATTCGAACCGGATGCCGAT
>JBDUEI010000012.1:0-7657 GCA_040002515.1 Rudaea sp.
GTGAGCGGGAAGAAATCCTGTCCTTCGCGCGCCTTGGAGGCGGCGACGACCGTCACCAGCACCACGGTGCCGTCCATCGACACCATCACCGCACCGGAGGCCTGGCGGGCAATTTCGCCCGTTTCAATCGTGACCTGGTGATTACCGTACTGGAATGACTTGGTTACTTTCGCCACGTGGCGACTCCTGGGTTTTTGCCACGCGCCAACTGACGCGCCGCTCTTAGTTGAAAAGTGCGGCCATGGATGGCCGCTTCTTGATTGGCTTCTGCGTTCAAGGATGAACGCACAAATTATCTGCGAATACCGAGGCGTTCGATCAGTGTCTTGTAACGATCGTTGGCGGTCGTCTTCAAATAGTTCAATAGACGGCGGCGCTGATTGACCATCTTCAGCAGACCACGGCGCGAATGATGATCCTTATCGTGCGCGGCGAAATGCTTGGACAGATGTTCGATACGCGCGGAGAGCAGCGCGACCTGGACTTCCGGCGAACCGGTGTCGTTGGCCGCACGGCGATAATCGGAAATGACTTTGCTGGTTTGTTCGACGGAAAGTGACATCGTAAATCCTCTGATACGTCCGGCGCGGTTCGGCTTGTGTCAGCGTGAGCTGAGAAGCGCAATCCGCGTTAGGTGGAACGGGTAATTGTTTCGGAAAAGCCCGCTATTGTAACCGGTTTACGGACTTGGAGGTCAATTGAATCCCCGTTTGACGCGAACCTCGCCCTGCCCATCGATTTCGACCAAAGCGATAAGGCGCCCTGCGGAATCCAGCGCGCGCGCCAGAGAAATCGCGGTCAACTTCCCTTGCACCAGCGTTTTACCTTGGCGAAGCCGGCGTTCGTCGTCCGCCGAGACCGTCACGGATGGCAGCGCGCCCAGACCGTGTTCGAGAGGAAGGACGAGCGCGTCGAGCGCGCCGGTACCGCCGTCGGCGAAACGCTTTTCGAGTTCCTCACCCGTGAACATGACCGGATCGCGGAACGGATCGACCCAGATCCGTCGCAACGCGGTGAGATGTCCACCGCAGCCGAGCTTTTCGCCCAGATCGCGGACCAGACTGCGCACGTACGTTCCCGATCCGCATTCGACGTGCAACCTCAGGCGGTCGCCGTCATGTTCGATGAGATCGAGCCGATCGACATCGACTTCGCGCGGCGGCGGCTCGACGTCCTCGCCGCGACGCGCGCGTTTGTACAGCGCGACGCCGCCGACTTTGATCGCCGCGTATTTCGGCGGTGTTTGTACGATGCGGCCGCGCAACGATTGCAGTGCGGATTCGAAATCGAGGTTTGCCGCTACGGGCCGGCTAAGCAAAATTTCGCCGTCTGCGTCGTCGGTGTCGGTCGTGGCGCCGAGCAGACAATCGGCTACGTAGGCCTTGCGCGATCCAAGCAAATGCCCGGCGATTTTCGTCGCCTCACCGAAGCAGATTGGAAGCAAGCCGGTCGCGAGCGGATCGAGGCTGCCGGTATGGCCGGCTTTTCGCGCACCGAATAATCGACGCACACGCTGCAACGCCTGATTGGAACTCAAGCCTTGCGGCTTATCGAACAGAAGAATTCCCGAAACATCGCGATACGCGCGTTTCAACGATGATTTGTCAGCCAAGCGCGGCGATACCGGCGCGGGCGACTTGCGCATCTTGATCCGAGCGCATGCCTGAAACTCCAATCGCACCGACAACAACGCCGTCGACCATGATCGGCAGTCCTCCTTCGAGGGCGAGCACGTTCGGCATGGTCACGGTCCGGACGCCCTGACCGCCGGCGGCGATCGCGTCTTCGAACACTTTGGTCGAGCGGCGGAAATCCAGCGCGGTTTCCGCTTTGAGCGGCGCGATTTTCAGACTGCCGAATTGCGCTTGTTCCATCCGGTGCAACATGACGAGATGCGCGGTGCTGTCGACGATGGCGATGACCATTGGCCAGCTCATACGTGTGGCTTCGGCTTCGGCGGCGGCCATGACTTTTTTGGCGGCATCCAGCGTGATCGGAGTTCCGTAGTTCGGCGGTAAATCGGACATGATTTTCTCCGGCGATTATTTGACGTCGCCGCGCAATAGCGCATCGATGCGTTCGCCGCGGTCGACGGAATCGTCGTAGCGGAAACGGATTTCGGGAACGCGACGCATGGTCATGGTTTGCGATAACTGATGGCGGAATTCTTTGGCGAGCTCGTTCAAGGCTTTGACGCCTTCTTTAGAGGTGTCCGATACGAGTGCGGTGACGTAGACGGTGGCGACGTCGAAATCCTTGGTCACTTCGACGTCGGAGACGCTCATCGAGGGGAGTGCGTTGTCGCGGACGGCTTCGTGGACCATCGTGCCGAGCAGGCGGCGGAGTTCGGCGGCGATGCGGTCGGTGCGGGAGAAAGAATTTTTTGCCATTTGTTTTTCCTTGCTCGTCATTCTGGCGAAGGCCGGAATTCGGCTTTTTCTTTTAGCTCGTCATTCCGGCGAAGGCCGGAATCCAGTGACTTTGCTTTGCAATTTCTTGTTTGGGAGCAAGAGCTTCCACTCGCTGCGCGAGCGGGTAACTTTTTGTTTAGCGACAAAAAGTCACCAAAAAACGCTTTGTTCTTCGCCGAGAGTTTTGTTCGCCGACAGCACATCCATGTGCTGGCGGCGAACCGCGGCATCCTGCTCGCGGGTTATTGCCTTCGCAATCTGCCTAAAGCCATAACGGCTTAAAACATTACAACGTACGGGCTACCTCGATGCGTTCGAAGCACTCGATTTGATCGCCGGGTTTGACGTCGTTGTATTGCTTCACGCCGATACCGCATTCGGTTCCGTTGCGGACTTCCTCGACGTTTTCTTTGAAGCGGCGCAACGAATCGAGTTCGCCCTGGAAGATGACGGTGTTGTCGCGCAATACGCGAATCGGTTTGTTGCGCTTGACGACGCCCTCGATGACCATGGAGCCTGCGATCGCGCCGTATTTCGACGAACGGAACACATCGCGCACTTGAGCGACGCCGATAATCTCTTCGCGGATTTCCGTGCCGAGCAGACCGGTCGCGGCCTGGCGAACCTGATCGATCACGTCGTAGATGATCGAGAAGTAGCGCAGGTCTACGTTGCTGTCGGTGATGATTTTGCGCGCCGATGCATCCGCACGGACGTTGAAGCCGATGAGTATCGCGTTCGATGCGGCGGCGAGCGTCGCGTCGGATTCGGTGATGCCGCCGACGCCGGAAGCGATGACGTTGACGTGGATATCGGGTGTGCTGATATTCGTCAACGAATCGCGCAATGCTTCGACGGAACCTTGCACATCGGCTTTGACGACGAGGTTCAGAACGCGGCGACCTTCGCCTTGGCCCATCGTCGAGATCACGTCTTCCATACTGCGCATCGCGGTCTTGCCCATACGCGCTTCGCGACGCTTGGCCTGACGTTCGGAGGCAACCTGTTTGGCCAGGCGCTCGTCGGTGACGACAACGAAATCGTCGCCGGCATCGGGAACACCTGACAGTCCGAGCACCTGCACGGGGATCGACGGTCCGGCCGATTCGGTCTGACGACCGGCTTCGTCGAACATCGCGCGGACACGGCCGTATTCGACGCCGCAGACGAGGAAGTCGCCTTTCTTCAATGTGCCTTGATGCACGAGCACCGTCGCAACCGGACCGCGACCTTTGTCGAGGCTGGATTCGACGACGACACCCGTCGCCAAACCGTCTCGCACGGCCTGCAGATCCATCACTTCGGCTTGCAGCAAAATCGATTCGAGCAGATTGTCAACGCCTTCGCCGGTCTTGGCGGACACCGGCACGAATTGCACATCGCCGCCCCACTCTTCGGGCACGACTTCGTGCTGGACCAGACCCTGCTTCACCGTATCCGGATTGGCTTCGGGTTTGTCCATCTTGTTCATCGCAACGATGATCGGCACCTTCGCGGCGCGTGCGTGCTGCACGGCTTCGACGGTTTGCGGCATCACGCCGTCATCGGCGGCGACGACGAGAACGACGATGTCGGTCAGTTTCGCGCCGCGCGCACGCATCGCGGTAAACGCGGCGTGGCCCGGGGTATCGAGGAACGAAATCACACCCTTATCGGTCTGCACGTGATACGCGCCGATGTGCTGCGTGATGCCGCCCGCTTCGCCCGACGCTACCTTGGTGCGGCGGATGTAATCGAGCAACGAGGTCTTGCCGTGATCGACGTGACCCATAATCGTCACGATCGGCGGACGCGGCTCACGATTGCCCTGCACTTCCACGCGCGACAATTCCGTCTCGGCACTCTTCTCTTCGGCCTTGACGGCTTTGTGTCCGAGTTCTTCGACGACGAGCACCGCGGTGTCGTGATCGATGGCTTGGTTGATCGTTGCCATCACACCCATTTTGAATAATGTTTTGACGACGTCGGCGCCTTTGACGGCCATCTTCGCCGCCAGTTCGGAGACGAGAATGGTGTCGCCGAGCGGAACGTCGCGCACGGTCGGCGCAACCGGTTTGGAGAACGCGTGTTGCGCGGTCGACGCACGGGCGGGCTCGACGATCCGACGCGGTTTCTTGCGCACGGCGCCACGGCGCGCGTGGCCTTCGTCGGACAAATGCAGTTCGGCACCGAAATAGCGCGCGGCATCTTCGCCATCGTCGCGCATCTGATGCGAACCGTGTTTCTGTTTGGCTTTCGTCGCGTGCGCCTCTTCCTGCGCACCCGGTGTGCGGGCGCGGGCAGGACGATCGTCGTGCGGCTTGGCGCGCGCCGGCGCTTCTTTCGTCGCCGGCTTGGCGGCGGGTGTCGCAGGCGTTGCGGCGGCCGCAGGCTTGGCCTCGACTGCCGGACGCGTACGCGCTTCTTCGGCGCTGCGGCGTGCTTCTTCCGCAGTGCGCAGTTTGTCTTGTTCTTCCTGACGGCGGCGTTCCTGTTCCTGACGCGCGTTTTCTTCCGTCTCACGCTTGAGCTGCGATTCCTGCAGCTTGCGCAGCGCATCTTCGCGTTCGGGATCGATGTCCTGAACGCCGTCGATGGACGTGCGTTTGACGTACGTGCGCTTCTGGCGAACTTCGACGTTCACCGTCTTGCCGCGCGCGGCGCCTTGATTCACCGTCAATTCGCTGACGGTTTTCCGCTTGAGCGTGATCTGCTGCGGCGAATTGTTTTCCGCGTCCGGCGTGCCCTTGCCATGCGTGCGGCGCAGGAAGCCCAGCAGCTTGACCTTTTCCGTGCTGGACACGACCTGGTCAGGACTGGAGAACTTCATGCCCGCGCCATCGAGCTGCGTGAGCAGCTTCTCGACGCTCATGCCGAGTACACCGGCCAATTGTTTAATCGTTACATCCGACATGATTCTTGTGTTCTCCTAAAACAGCGGCGAAAGCGGCAATCGATCGACCGATCGACGCTCAGGCTTCCGCCCCTACACGCGCGGCCATGATCAAATCGCTGGCGCGCTTTTCATCGATACCGTCGATCGCCAGTTCCACCAGTTCGTCGGTCGCAAGATCGGCCAGATCCTGTTTCGAGACGATCTTGTGCTGTGCGAGCTGATAGGCGGTGTTCTCGTCCATGCCTTCCAAAGCCAGCAGATCTTCCGACGGCTTGTTCTCGTCGATATCTTCTTCGACGGCGAGCGCGTCGGTGAGCAACGCATCGCGAGCGCGAGCACGAAGTTCCTCGACGATGTTCTCGTCGAATCCTTCGATCGCCATCAGCTCGCCGCTCGGCACGTACGCGATTTCCTCGACCGTGGTGAAACCCTCCTGCACGAGGATCGCGGAAATTTCCGCATCGACTTCGAGTTTTTCCATGAACAGCGCGCGCGCGGCTTCCTGCTCGGCTTCGCTTTTCGCGGCGACCTGATCCTGCGTCATCACGTTGAGCTGCCAGCCGGTGAGCTTGCTGGCCAAGCGCACGTTCTGACCGCCGCGACCAATCGCCTGCGACAGCTTGTCTTCGGCGACGGCGATATCCATCGAATGTTTTTCTTCATCGACGATGATCGACTGCACTTCCGCCGGCGCCATCGCATTGATCACGAATTGCGCGGGGTTGTCGTTCCACAGAACGATATCGATACGTTCGCCATTCAATTCGTTCGACACGGCCTGCACGCGCGAACCGCGCATGCCGATGCAGGCGCCGATCGGATCGGTACGGTGGTCGTGCGCGAGCACGGCGATCTTGGCGCGATCACCCGCATCGCGCGCGGCGGCCTTGATCTCGACCAGGTTCTGTCCGACTTCAGGCACTTCGAGCTTGAACAGCTCCATCATGAATTCAGGCGCGGTGCGCGACACGAACAACTGCGGACCGCGCGGTTCCGGACGCACTTCGTGCAGATAGCCGCGCACGCGGTCGCCGGCGCGAACGGCTTCGCGCGGAATCGCCTTGTCGCGCGGGATGTAGGCTTCGGCGTTACCGCCGAGATCGAGATACACGCTACCGCGTTCGACGCGTTTGACTACACCGGTGATCAATTCGCCGACGCGATCTTTGTACGCTTCGACGACCTGCGCGCGCTCGGCTTCGCGCACGCGCTGCACGATTACCTGCTTGGCGGCCTGCGCGGCGATGCGTCCGAAATCCGGATTCTCGATAGGCTCTTCGACGAATTCGCCGACCTGGATGTCTTCGCGCGTTTCCACGGCGTCCATCATGCGGATCATGCGATCCGGCGATTCCATGACGATATCGTCCGGCACCACTTCCCAGCGGCGGAACGTTTCGTAATCGCCGTTCTCGCGGTTGATGCTCACGCGCGCGGTGACGTCTTCGTTCGGATAGCGCTTCTTCGCCGCCGAGGCGAGCGCGGCTTCCATCGCGTCGAAGATGACGTCTTTATCGACGCCTTTTTCGTTGGCTACGGCGTCGACGACCAATAGTAATTCTTTACTCATGTTCGATTTCCCGCTGTCACTTTTGCTCAGCTTCAAAAAATGGGACAAATGTAGATGGCTACTTCTTGCCTTTTACCTTTCTACCTTTGTTGATCTTGTTCGGCTCGTCGAAATCCGGGACGAGCCGCGCTTTATGAATATTCGACAGTGCGATCCTTGCCGGCTCGCCATCCTGTTCGATCACGATGTCGTTACCTTCGACACCGACGATCGGTCCGTTGAAGCGCCGGCGTCCGTTGACCGGCACGTTCGTTTCCAGTTTCGCCGACTGCCCTGTAAAACGCGCAAAATGCGCGGTTGTATACAAAGGCCGGTCCAAACCGGGCGACGACACTTCCAGCGTGTAGCGGCCGGCGATCGGATCGTTCACGTCGAGCGTGGCCGATACTTCGCGGCTGACCACTTCGCAATCATCCACGTTCACTTCGCGATCCGTCGCTTCGATGTAAACGCGGACCAGACTGTTGCCATGCGATGCACTGAGTTCGACGCCGAGACATTCCAGCCCGACGCTTTGCACAACCGGTGTCAATAGTTCAGTCAGTCTGTCATCGCGCATTGGTCGAACACACCGCTTTTTCAAATCGCGGAAATAAAAAAAGGGCGCAAGGCCCAATCCATAGTCCGCCGTTGTCTCGCATCCAAACATCGGCAACGCGCGCAATCCTTGCGCTTTCACGAAACGAAACCGAAAAAAAGATTTCACTCCGTGTCGAATAAAAAAGCCTCACGAAGAGGCCTTCGTCTGGTAGCGGGGGTAGGATTTGAACCTACGACCTTCGGGTTATGAGCCCGACGAGC
>JBDUEI010000013.1:0-8463 GCA_040002515.1 Rudaea sp.
GTCATTCCGGCGAAGGCCGGAATCCAGTGACTTTGCTGTTGGCCTAGTCGATCGACGATCAAAAGCTTCCACTCGCTGCGCGAGCGGGTAACTTTCTTTGATAAGCGTCAAAGAAAGTCATCAAAGAAAGCGCTTGTTCTTCGCGAAGAGTTTTGTTCGCGAACAGCACATCCATGTGCTGGCCGCGAACCGCTGGCATCCTGCCAGCGGGTCAGTGTCGTCGTAAGCTGTTTTAGAACGGTGATGCGTTTAATTACATGGACGCTGCGACCATCCGCATCGCCATCTCCGTCGCCGCGATCATGCTCGCGGTGTCGGCTGTGCCCGTACCGGCAAGCGTCAGCGCAGTTCCGTGATCGACGGAGGTGCGGATGAAGGGCAGACCTAGCGTGACGTTGACGGAGTCGCCGAAACCCAGCGCTTTGAGCACGGGCAAACCCTGGTCGTGATACATGGCGAGATACGCATCGACGTTCTCGCGCTTCGACAGCAGGAATGCGGTATCGGCCGGGAGCGGTCCCTGAATCATTAAACCTTCGGCGCGCAGCGCGTCGAGGGCGGGGGTGATGATCTCGATTTCTTCGTGACCCAGATGTCCGCTTTCGCCGGCGTGCGGATTCAGGCCGAGCACGGCGATGCGCGGCGATTCCATGCCGAAGCGATGGCGTAAATCGTTGTAGAGAATGCGCAGCGTCTGGATCAGACCTTCCGGCGTGATCGCTTGCGGAACGTCGGCGAGCGGTAAATGTGTGGTGGCGAGAACGACGCGTAAACCGGGTGCGACGAGCATCATCACGACGCGGCATTTGGATCGACTGGCGAGAAATTCGGTGTGGCCGATGAAGGAAACGCCGGCATCGTTGATGATCGATTTTTGCACGGGCGCGGTGACCATCGCGTCGAACTCGCCTTCCAGACAACCATCGGCGGCGCGGGCCAGGGTGGCAAGCACATACGGCGCGTTGCGCACGTCGAGTTTTCCGAAAGTCTCCGGCACGGAAATAGGTAAATGTATACAACGCAGCGATCCGGCGGCGCGGTCGGCGATCCATTGTCCGTCGTCTTCTTCGATGCGTAGAAGAATCCCACGCGAATGCGCGGCGCGCTGCAGGAGATTGCGATCGCCAATCGCGATGAGATCGGCTTTGATATCGGTCGCGGCGAGTGCCGCGACGATTTCCGGTCCGATGCCGGCGGGTTCGCCCAGCGTCACGGCCAGGCGCGGCAGCCAGGGCTTTACCGCGCTCATGTGAGACTCATGCCGCGCCGGTTACGCGATTAAGGAATGGTCGAGTTTTCGGTGCCGGTGGTTCCGGTGGTAACGCCGGAAAGCCGGTTGTCGATGTACGACTCGCTGTGCACCTGACGCAGGAAGTTTTCGTATTCCTCGTCGGCTTTGCGATTGCGGATCACGTCGCGCGCGTGTTCGCGCTTGGCGGTGTCGGTCAAATCCTGCTGACGCGTACCGAGACGCTGCACGATGTGCCAGCCGGCTTCGCTCTTGAAGGGCGGCGAAATCTCGTTGTCCTTGAGCGAGGTCAGCGCGTTGGCGAAATCCGGACCGTACTGATCGACCTGGAACCAGCCGAGATCGCCGCCGGCCTGTGCGGTGTTCACGTCCTGCGAATTCTTCTTGGCGACCGCGCCGAAATCTTCGTGATTGTCGACGATGCGGTGACGAAGATCCGTGGCGGCTTTCTGCGCTTCATCGCTGGTGGTCAATTCGCCGATCTTGATCATGATGTGACGCGCGTGATATTCGGTGACGACCTGCTTGACGTTGGAGCGGCGGTCGACCAGTTTCACGATATGAAATCCGCTCGGTCCGCGCACCGGCTGCGACACGGTGCCGGGCTGCATGCCTTCGACCAGGCTCGCGAACGCTTCCGGTACTTCATCGTAATGGCGCCAGCCCAGATCGCCGCCCTGCAGCGCATCCGGCGCGCCGGAAAAACGGATCGTCGCGGCGGTGAAATCCATGCCGCCATCGATCTGTTTCTTGACGTCGTCGGCTTTGTTCTTCGCGTCCTGGATCTGTTGCGCGTTGGCGCCTTCGGGCAGGTTGATCAGGATGTGCTGGAGGTGCACTTCGCCTTCTTTCAGGCTATTGCTGGCGAGCATGATGTCGATTTCGGAATCCGACACATTGGCCTGGCTCTGCACGACGCGCTGCTGTAAACGCTGTACGAGAAGTTGTTCGCGCAGTGTCTTGCGGAATTCGTCGAAATCCATGCCTTGCTGGGCCAGCGACGCGCGCAATTGCTGCACCGAAATCTTGTTGTTCTCGGCGACACGCTGCATGGCTTGATCGACATCGGCGTCGCTCACGCGAATACCGGTGCTCTGCGCGCGCTGCACTTGCAGACGCAACATGATCAGGCTGTCGAGCACCTGTTTTTCGAGCACGTCGTGCGGCGGCAATTGCTGCGGATTGTTGCGGTATTGGCCGGTGACGTTCGCGACGGCCCGGTCCAGATCGCTCTGCAGGATCACTTCGTCTTCGGCGACGGCGACGATTCGGTCGAGCGGCTCTTTCGATGCTAGCTGCGCCGATGCGTTCGAGGTGATGCCGAGCGCGGCGAGGAGAAGGAGAAAAACGGCGAGAAGTCTATTCATCTAGAAATGTATCTCAAGTGGGCGCGCGGCGGGCGCCGGGATGGAAATCGAGGGTGGAAGCCGAACCGTGTCCGCCGGGTTCGGCATGGGCGCGACATGATGCGATGTCGCGCATAACAAAATCGTTATGGCTCAATCCGTCGTTCAGCCCGCGTTGGCGCCGTTATTCGTAGCCAAGAATAGCACGCCGCAGGAAGTTTTCGGTGCGGCTGCCGGTCGCTGCCAGACCCTTGAACTCGACCTCGAAATACAGCCCGGTATTCGGCTTGATCTGGCCGATCACGTTGATGTAGCGCCGCACCAGCACGCGCATCGCGACGCAGCAGCTATCGTATTCGGTGCCCGCGAACGCCTCGAGCAACTGGCGGTCGCGCAGCGAATAGTAATAGCGCCCGATCAGGCTCCAGCGGTCGTTGAGCGGCAGCAATCCGGTGCCGTCGACCTGTTCCAGGAGTCCGCGTCGATAGCGATACGACACATTGAGCACGCCGTCGCCGCCGAAGCGATGTTCGATGCTGATAGCCGACAAATCGGTGTGATGCGTGTTGTCGATCAGCAATGCGGTCTGCGGATCGATGACTTTCGAGTTCGGGTTGTACTGCTGATCCCACTTGATTTCCCAACGGTCGTTCAGCCGCAGATCGACTTCCGCGACGTAATCCGATCCCGAGAAATCGACTTCCGGCACGAACGGCAATTGCACGCGCTGCGGATCGAAATAATGAATCTGACCGATGCTCGCACTCAGTAGCTGATCGCCGGAATCGGTATCGATCAGGCGCGAGGTCAGCGCGAGCGTCAGGTTGTTCGCATTGCTTTGGCGGTCGCCGCCGACGAACGCGTTGTTGCGGAACAGGCTCGGGAAATCGAACGACGGCAATTGCGTATCGAACACCGGCAGATCGGCCTGATTGCGATACGGCACGCGAAGGTAATACAGGCGAGGTTCGAGCGTTTGCGTAAACGATTTGCCGAAGAGGTCCGTGTCGCGATCGAAAATCAAACCCGTGTCGATACTGAAGATCGGTACCGAACGATCCGGCGTGCGATCGGTGAATTGCGGCGACGTCGGATTGGTGACGTTATAGCCGCTGACGTTGCGCAGATCGTACGAGGTGTAACGCACGCCGAATTCGGGGCGCAGGAAATAACCCGCCGCTTCGATCGGATAGGCGATGTACGGATACAGATCGACGCGTTGTCCTTCGAGCGCGGTAACGCTATTGAAAGTGTCTTGCGTGCCCGGCTGTAGAACGTCGAATGGACCTTTACGGAAATCGACGTACTCGGCATTGACGCCGCCTACCAGTGTGCCGACGAGCGGATGCTCGGCCTGGAACGTTGCGCGCGGCAAGCGTTCGTATGGCAGGAACGCTTCGGAAAGATACGGCTGCGTGATCTGTGTGCTGTCGGCGCCGATGCTCGCCGTCCACCATTCGCCGCGCCCGTTGAGATACGCGCTGGAGCCGAGCAGCGATGTCGCCGATGTGGTCAGCGCATCGCCGTAATCCTGAAAATACTGCTTGTCCGAAACGCGGTTGATGTCGACCGCCGCACCCCAGTTCGGAGATAAGTAATTGCTGTCCTGGATGTGGATCTGATAGCGCTGACTCGGAATGTCGATCGGCGTCTGCAGTGGTGCGGCGCCTTCGGCGCGCGCCGTGGCGAACTCGTTCAGTTCATTGGCGACATTGTTGTCGTGCGGCGTATACGTCGCGTCGATCTGCAGCCGATTCGTCGCATCGATGTAACGGAATTGGCCATCCAGAACCGCGCCGCGTTCGGTCGAGAACGCCGGCGTGATGGTCGCGTCATAATTCGGCGCGAGATTCAGATAATACGGCGCACTGATTTCCAGACCGCGACGCGTGCTGATGCCGATTCCCGGCGTCAGGAATCCGGTTTCGCGTTCGTTGTTGAGCGAAACGCTCAGGTACGGAAACCAGAAGAACGGCACCTGACCGTAATAGATCGTCATGTTGTGGCCGTAAGCACGCTCGGCGACGTGATCCATCTCCATCGCGTTGCCGTGCACGTGCCATTGCGGATCGTCGACGTCGCAGGTCGAGTATGTCGCGTCGGTCAACTTGGTGTGATCCGGATCGGTTTCGTTGACCGTGGCGGCCGTGCCGTTGCCGCGTGCCTGCAGCAATTGATAACGCACGTTGGTCAGATAAGTTGTGCTGGGCGTCACCGTGCCCTTGGCGTGATCGGCCGAAAGCAACATGCCGCGATCCTGCATGCGCACGTTGCCGTCGGCGACGTAGTCCGTCGTTTCGGTTTCGTAGGTCAGAAAATCCGAGCGCAGCAACTGATCCAGACGTTGCAAGCGCACGTCGCCTTCGAGGCGATAGTGCGTCGCGTCCGCGCTTTTCACGTCGCGCGAGCTGACGTCGGTCGGTACTTTCGAACGGTCCCCATCGGTCGGCAGGCCGGGCTCGTAGAAATCGAGCATGTCGTTGCGTTTGCACGCCTCGAAATTCGACTTGTGTTTCGGGCAGATCAACACGCCGACCGGGCAAACCGCGGGCGGTTCGGCTGTGTCGGCGTAGACGCTCTGCGCCACCGCCAGCGACAACGCGGATACGAGAAAACGTGGGCGCAGCAGGCCCAGGCAATAGGGATTCGGCACGGCGTTCCGGAAATTGTGCGACAGACGGCGGCAAGCTTGCCTGAATCGTCCGGATCGGGCAAACCGGGCGCATTCATCGTAGCCGATAGGCTGAACGCGCCCGGGAAGCGACCGCAGTCGACGTGTCGCGTCGCGCGCCGGCGTAACCGAAATGTCATCGGCCTTGCGCACACTGCGCGCCTGCCCGCGCCCGGCGGGTGCCGCCGAGTTTCATCATGACCGTTTTGATTCGCCGATTCGCCGCCGCAGTGGCGCTGACTTTTTTGTTTTCCGCGAGCATCGCGCACGCCGCGGCGAACGTGAAAATCACCGAATATCTGTACAGCGGTGCGGACGGCGAATTCGTCGAATTCACCAACGTCGGCGATGCGCCGCAGGACATGACGGGCTGGAGTTTCGACGACAACAGCCAAACTGCCGGCAGCGTCAGCTTGAGCGCATTCGGCACATTGCAACCGGGAGAGTCGGCGATTCTCACCGAGGCGACCGCCGCGAATTTTCGTGCCGCGTGGAATCTGTGTGCCACGCAAAAAGTCATCGGCGAAAACAGCGACAACCTCGGGCGCGACGATGAAATAAATCTGTACGACAACACGAATGCGTTGATCGATCGATTGACGTATGGCGACGACGTCGCGTTCCCCGGCACGATCCGCGCGAACGCTTTCAGTGGCATCGTGTCTTCTGCGGGCCTCGGCGCCAACGACATTCACGACTGGACGCTGTCGGCGCTGAACGACGCGGAGCATTCGTATACTTCTACACACGGCGACATCGGCAGCCCCGGAAAAAGCTCGCTGATCACCACCGGGCATGGCGCATGCCTCGGCCCGGTCATGCGCATCACCGAATACATGTACGACAGCACCGGCGACGGTGAATTCGTCGAATTGACCAATGTCGGCGACGGCCCGCAAGACATGACCGGCTGGAGTTTCGACGACAGCACGCGCACGGCGGGCTCTTTGAGCCTGAGTGCGTTCGGCACCGTGCAGCCGGGCGAATCCGTGATCATTTCCGACGTGACGGCCGCGGCGTTTCGCAGCAACTGGACATTGTGCGATGGCCTCAAAGTCATCGGCGGCAATACGCAGAACCTCGGCCGCGAAGACGAAATCAATATTTACGATTCCGCATCGAATCTGATCGATCGCCTAACCTACGGCGATCAGACGTTTTCGCCCGGTTCGATTCGTACGCAGAACGCGAGCGGCTGGGTTTCGTCGGCCGGACTCGGCGCGAACCTCATTGCGGACTGGACCAAGTCTACGGTCGGCGACAGCGAAGCGTCGTTTACGTCGATTCATGGCGCCATCGCCAGCCCGGGCAAAAGCACGCGCGCCTCGTACAGTTACGACGCGTGCGTCGGATCGCCGAATGCGCCGACCACCGTCGTCAATCAGAGCCTCACATCCACGTTCCTGAATCTCGACACGAACGGCCACGGCGCGGCCAGCGGTGTCATCTCGGATCCGACCGATCCGGCCGCCACGACCGGCATAGGCTTTACGATCGGATCGCCGACCGCCGACGTATCGACGTTGACGGTGACGGCAACCAGCAGCAATGCCCTCGTCGTTCCTGCGCCGAATCTCGTGTTGAGCGGAACCGGCGCGAATCGGCAGTTGACCATTACGCCGATCGGTGTCGGCTACAGTTCGATCGTCGTGCACGTCTTCGACGCGAACAATAACGAAGGCATTTACACGATCGACTTCGCCGCATCGGCTGCCTCGCCCACACCGGCTACTTCGCGATTTTTCACGGGAACCAGCGATACCTCCACGGGCATTGCGCTCGACGCGACGACGATGCTCGTCGGCGACGACGAAAACCAGACGCTGCGGATTTATTCGCGTGACAACTCCGGCCTGCCGCTCGGCGGATTCGATTTCACCGCGAACCTGGCGCTGACCGATCTCGACAACGGCGTGCCGCGTGAAGTGGATATCGAAGCGTCCGCACGATTGGGCAACCGCGTGTTCTGGGCCGGATCGCACAGCAATTCCGACGCGGGCGTCACACGACCGGATCGTCGGCGCGTCTTCGCGACCGACGTGAGCGGTATCGGCGCGGACACGGTTCTGACCTATCAGGGACGCTACGATTTCCTGCTCGACGACATGGTCGCGTGGGATCACGCCAACGGTCACGGCCTCGGCGTCGATGCCCTCGGTTTCACCGCCAGCACGGCCAGCGGCGCGCCGACCAAACAGGCCGACGGTTTCAACATCGAAGGCATGACGATCGCGCCGGATGGCACGAGCGCCTACATGGCATTCCGCGCGCCGCTGTTGCCGACCAGTGCACGCACGATGGGTCTGATCGTTCCCGTGCTGAACATCGACCAACTGGTCACCGGCAACGGTACCACCGGATCGCGCGCGCAAGGTTCCGCCACGTTCGGCGCACCGATTTTTCTCGATCTGGCCGGTCGCGGCATTCGTGAAATCGTGCGCAACGACGCCGGTCAATATTTATTGATCGCAGGTCCACCCGGCGACGACACCGGCATCGCACCGTTGGATTTCCGTTTGTTTACGTGGACCGGAAATCCGAGCGATAAACCGATCGAACTCGATACGAACCTCACTTCGTTGCAGGTCGGCGGAAGCTGGGAATCCATCATCGGGTTTCCGGACACGGTCGGCGAGGCCACGCCCGTTCAACTGCTCGCCGACAACGGCGACACGAACTGGTATGCCGACGGCATCGCTGCGAAAGATCTCGTCGAGAAACGCTACGCCAAATTCCGCGGCGATCGCATCGAGATCAACGTTCCGCTGGCCAGTGACGTTCTGTTCCGCGACAACTTCGATCAGCGCTGAAACCTAATCGAGCATGGCGGCCACGTGCGCCGCCGTGCTCTCGCGCAGCGCGGTCGGGCTGTAGCCGCCTTCCAGACTCGACACGACGCAACCGGATGCGAACTGTCGGGCGATGTCGACGAGCTGAGTCGTCGCCCACGCGTAATCGTCCGCGCTCAGGTTCAGATCGGCGAGCGGATCGAGGCGATGTGCATCGAAACCGGCCGAAATCAGGACGAGCTGCGGTTTCGCCGCGCGCAAGGCGGGCAACACGATGTTCTCGAATGCCGCGCGAAATTCCGCGCTTCCCGCACCCGGCGGCAACGGTGCATTGACGATATTTCCCGCGCCGGTTTCATCTCGCGCACCAGTGCCGGGATACAACGGCGACTGATGCGTCGATGCGTA
>JBDUEI010000014.1:0-4943 GCA_040002515.1 Rudaea sp.
CGAAAACGATCGTACTTCGTGCCGCGTTCGCCGCTGGTCAACATGCCGGATTTTTCGAGCAGCGCGATGCGTTGCGGATTGGTGCCCAGCGCGGTTTTCAATCCTTCCCACGCGTCCGGCGCGTAACCGAGCTGGAAACGCTCGATGATGTCGGCATCCAGCCCGCGCCCCTCGAAATAGGCGCGTGCGTTCGCGTTCTTGGTCAACTCGCGCTGGTAATACGTGGTGCAATTGCCGAGCAGCGCGTAAAGATCGGTCGAATCTTCCTGCGGCGCACGGCGTCCGCCTTCGTACGGTACTTTCAAACCGACACGCGCGGAAAGATCCTCGACCGCGTCGACGAACTCGAGCCGGTCGTATTCCATCAAAAACTTGATCGCGCTGCCGTGCGCGCCACAGCCGAAGCAGTGATAGAACTGTTTGGCCGGACTCACCGTGAACGATGGCGAGCGCTCGTCGTGGAACGGACAGCGCGCGGTCCAGTCGCGTCCCGCTTTTTTCAGCGGCACGCGCTGCTCGATCACCTCGACGATGTCGACGCGGGCGAGCAGTTCATCGATGTATTGTTCGGGAATCCGGCCGGGCATGCCGAGTAGCATGCCATGCGCGTCAAGCTGCCGCTAAGCGCCGTTACGGAACGCCGAATACGACGATTTTCGCGGTGGTCTTCGGCGTCGGCCAGATCGGCGAGGTCATGCCGGAAGCAACGGCCACGAGCTGCTTGCCGCCGGCGTTATACGTGATAACGCCACCGCCGGCCGCGCCATCGAGCGTGTGTTCCCACAACACCTTGCCGGATTGCGCATCGAGCGCGTTCAGCGCGCCGGCCATGTCGCCGAAGAACACGAGACCGCTCGCCGTCGGCGTAACGCCGGACATCACCGGCGAGGACGCCTTATGTTTCCACGCGACCTTGCCCGAATCCGCGTCGATGGCGGTAACCCAACCGGCCCACGACGATTGCGGATCGAGTTCGCCGAAGACGTGCGCCTTGTCCGGCGAACCGGACCACGGTTGCCCGGGCTGGCTTTGCTTGGCGGCGTCTTTCGATCCTTTCAGCGTCACGCACCAATCGACGGCGCCGACGTAGAACAGATTCGTATCGGGATCGTACGCGGCGCCGTTCCATTCGCTGCCGCCCTGGGTGCCGGGGCAGACGTGTGTTCCGGACGCGGTGATCGGCGCAGTATCGTTTTTGACCGTCGTGGTTTCTGTCTTGTACAGATTCTTGCCCGTCGCGATATCGAAAGCGTAGAGATGGCCGTCCTTCGGCGCGATGGCGACGATGTTGCGGCCGGCCTTGGTTTTTACGATGACGGGCGCGGTCGACGCGTCCCAATCGTGCGAATCGTTCTTCACGAGCTGGTAGTGCGCTTTGTACGCGCCGGTTTTCGCGTTGAGCGCGACGATGGAATCTGAATACAGATTCGCGCCGGGACGCAGCGATGGAACGAAATCCGGTGCCGGATTGCCGCCGGGAACGTAGAGCACTCCATTGGCCGCGTCGAGCGTGTACGAGGTCCACGTCGCGCCGCCGGTGATCGGAACATCCGGCGCGTTTTTCCACGAGCTGAGCGCGGGTGACGCTTCACTTTTTCCATCGCCTAGATAGCTGCGATCGGCCCCGCGCGGAACCATGAAAAATTCCCACGCGATTTTTCCGTTCGCCGCGTCCAGCGCGTACATGCGGCCTTTCACACCGAAATTGTCGCCGCCGGCATTGCCGACATACACGAATCCGTTCGCTGCGATCGGTGCGGCCGGAACAGTTTCGCCCTTCGCCGGATCGGCGATGCGCGTTTCCCAAACCTTCTTGCCATCGCTCGCGGCGTAGGCGATCACGCGGCCGTCTTGCGTGCCGCGAAAGAGTTTGCCGTCGAGATACGCGGCTCCACGATTGACCTGTAGCGGGCTGGCCGGTTTGTATTCTTCGTGCTGACGCCAGATGACTTTGCAGGTCGCAGGATCCAGCGCGAAGATGTCGAACTGCGTCGTGGCGATGAGTTTCCCATCGACCACGATCGGCCCGGTCTGGAAACTGGTCTGATCGCCGGTGTCGTAAGCGCAGACTTGCTGCAGCTTGGCGACGTTGTCTTTGCCGATCGACGTCAGCGGCGAAAATCGGTTCGAGGCCAGATCGCGGTTGTAACTCGGCCAATCGTCATTCGTCGCGGCGGCGGTTGCGGCGACGAGCGGAAGCAAAGCCAATATCCCTGGCATGGCGCGTGTCCTTTGTTGAGAGACGGCTAAACTAGCCTTTGCGCGCGCAACGCAAACTGAATCGGCGGAACCTGTCTTGGTCGCGTCAACCGCTCAGTGCGCCGAGCTTGGTTTTCACCAACTCCGACAACTTGCCCATATCCGTGCGCCCGGCCACTTTGGGCTTGACCAGGCCCATCACCTTGCCCATGTCCTTGGCGCTCGCGGCACCGGACTCGGCAACCGCGGCGCTGATCGCTGCATCGACTTCCTCAGCCGTCATCTGCGCCGGTAAATAATTTTGGATCACGCCGATTTCGTAGGTTTCCTTGTCGGCTAGATCAGCGCGGCCAGCCGCCTGGAATTGCGATACGGAATCGCGGCGCTGTTTGAGCATCTTTTCGAGGATGGCCAGAACCTGCGCGTCATCGACCATGATGCGCTCGTCCACTTCGCGCTGCTTGATCGCCGCGTTGATGAGACGGATCACGCCCAGGCGATCCTTGTCGCCGCTTTTCATCGCGGTTTTCATGTTGTCGATCAGGGTGTCTTTCAGGTTCATGGCGTCACTTCGGCTAGCGATGAGGATTAAAAACGGGTGTCGGAAACGAAAAAGGCCGGCAGCGCATCGCGCCACCGGCCTTTGAAGGCGCAAAGCGCTTCGCTGATCAGTACAAGCGGCGACGCTTGGTCACATCGCGCGATACGCGACGCAGATGGCGCTTCACCGCCGCGGCGGCCTTGCGCTTGCGTTCCTGCGTGGGCTTTTCGTAGAACTCGCGCTTACGCGTTTCGGCCAGAACGCCGGCCTTCTCGCAGGTGCGCTTGAAACGACGCAATGCGAACTCGAAAGGCTCGTTCTCGCGTACTTTGACGTTAGGCATGTGGACTCCGCTGTAAACTATGACCCGTTCTTCCGGGCGAGCCGCGTATTTTACCGTGCCAAACGAGCAAATTGCAAAGGATTACCGCACCCGCCCCGGGCCGGTGCTCGGCATCGAGACTTCCTGCGATGAAACCGGCGTGGCGGTGTTCGATCCGTCGCGGCCGGACCTCGCCCACGGCCTGCTCGCCCATACGCTGTACAGCCAGATCAAGATGCACGCGGAATATGGCGGCGTAGTGCCGGAACTGGCCTCGCGCGATCACGTCCGCAAGCTGTTGCCGCTGATCCGCGAAACGCTGCGCGAGGCTGGGCTTTCGACCGCCGATCTGCGCGGTGTGGCGTATACGGCCGGCCCCGGTCTGGTCGGCGCGCTGCTGGTCGGCGCCTCATGCGCGCGGGCGCTGGCGTGGTCGCTGGACATGCCGGCGATCGGCGTCCATCACATGGAAGGGCATTTGTTGGCGCCGTTGCTGGAAGCCGATCCACCGGAACCGCCGTTCGTCGCGCTACTCGTTTCGGGCGGGCATTCGATGCTCATCGAAGTCGCCGCGATCGGTCGTTATCGCCTGCTCGGCGATACGCTTGATGACGCCGCCGGCGAAGCGTTCGACAAAACCGCGAAGATGATGGGCCTGCCGTATCCGGGCGGGCCTGCGCTGGCCAAACTGGCCGAATCCGGTCACGCCGGGCGATTCAAATTCTCGCGCCCGATGACCGATCGGCCGGGTCTTGATTTCAGCTTCAGCGGCTTGAAGACGCAAGTCTTGCTCGCCTATCAGGCGAATGCCGAGCAGGCCGATGCGAAAGCCGACATCGCGCGCGGTTTCGAAGAAGCCATCGTGGATACCTTGATCATCAAATGCCGCCGCGCGCTGGCTCAGACCGGCAATACGCGGCTGGTGATCGCCGGCGGCGTCGGCGCGAACAAGAAACTGCGCGCCGATCTCGCCGCCGCCGAGAAAAAAGACGGATTCCGCGTGTACTTTCCGCGTCTGGAATTCTGCACCGACAACGGCGCGATGATCGCCCTGGCCGGCGCGCTGCGATTGCGCGCGGGTTTGCACGACGATGCGGCAATCAAAGTCACGCCGCGTTGGGATCTGGAATCGCTGCAGCCATTGGAATCGCACTGACATGGACATCGTTTTCATCGAAGACTTGCGCATCGAAACCGTGATCGGCATTTATGATTGGGAGCGCAAGATCAAGCAAACGGTTGCGATCGATCTCGAGATGGCATTCGACAATCGCAAACCGGCGGCCAGCGACAAGATCGGCGATACGCTCGATTACAAAAGCGTGAGCAAGCGGCTTATTACATTTGTGGAATCTTCCCATTTTGAACTTGTGGAAACTCTGGCCGAACGCTGCGCGGCGATCGTGCGCGACGAATTCGGCGTAGCCTGGCTTCGGCTGAAATTGTCCAAGCTGGGTGCGGTGACCGGCTCGAAAGCCGTCGGCGTCGTCATCGAGCGCGGTCAGAAACCGCAGTGACGCGGGTTTACCTGAGTCTGGGCTCGAACATCGAGCCTGAAAAGAATCTTCGCGATGCGATCCGCGAATTGCGCGAAAAATTCGGCGAGATCATCGTGTCGCCGACGTATCTATTTCCCGCCGTTGGGTTCGACGGGGCGGATTTTCTGAATTCGGCGGCAGGCATCGACACGTCGATGGATGCGCTGGGACTCAACGCATGGCTGCATGCGCTCGAAGATCGACACGGCCGGCGCCGCGACGGTCCGCGATTTTCAAGCCGCACGTTGGATATCGATATCGTGTTGTACGGCGATGCGGTCATGAGCGGGCCGGGCCATCTCGAGATTCCGCGCAAAGAATTGTTGCATTCTTTCGTGATGCA
>JBDUEI010000015.1:0-2752 GCA_040002515.1 Rudaea sp.
GCGCCGACGCCGGCTGACGGCAAGGTCGAGAGAATCGTCAACGGATGCACGTAACTCTCGTACAAAATGCCGAGCACGATGTACACGGCGAGCAATGCCGCAAGGATCAGCCACGGTTCGTTGTCGAGCGATTGCTGGAACGTTCGCGCGGTTCCCTGCATGCCGCCCTGGATCGTTTTCGGTGCGCCGATACGCGCCATGGTGTGCGCGATTTCGTCGGTCGCATCGCCGAGACTCACGCCTTGGGCGAGGTTGAAGGAAATCGTCGCCGCGACGAATTGTCCGTGATGGTTGACGGCCAGCGGCGTGGTGCCCGGGCCGTAGGTCGCGAACGCCATCAGCGGCACCATTTCGCCGGATTTGTTCTGCACGTAAATGTCTTTCAGCGTCTCCGGACTCTGCAGAAACTGCGGCTGCACTTCCATGATGACGTGATACTGATTGAGCGGGTTGTAGATCGTGGAAACCTGGCGCTGCCCGAACGCATCGTTGAGCGTGTTGTCGATTTGCGTGGTGGTGATGCCGAGCCGCGCGGCGGCATCGCGATCGAATTGCAGCGCGGTTTCCAAACCTTTGTCCTGCTGGTCGGAATTCACGTCGGTGATTTGCGGAACATTTTTCAAAGCATCGGCGATCTTCGGAGCCCAGGTGCGCAGATCGTCGAGACTGTCGCTCTGCAACGTGTATTGATAGGTGGCATTGCTCTGGCGCCCACCGGTGCGGAAATCCTGCGCACCTTGCAGGAAAAGTTGCGCGCCGGGTTCTTCGGCCAGCTTCGGGCGCAGGCGGTTGATCACGCCATCCGTCGAAATACCGCGCTCGGACAGCGGCTTCAGCGACGCGAACATGAATCCGCCGTTGCGCTGGCCGCCGCCGGTGAATCCGACGACGTTTTCGACGGCCGGATCGCTTTTGACGATGCGCGTGAAGTCTTTCATTTTTTGCGACATCGCCTGGAACGAAATGCTCTGATCGGCCTGCACACCACCGACGAGGCGACCGGTATCTTCGGAGGGAAACAGGCCCTTCGGAATCTCGATGTATAAAAATATATTCAGGCAAACAGTGATGAGCAGCGTGAACATCATCAGCCCCGGAACGGCGAGCGCCCAGCGCAACGTGCGCTCATAGAAACGCAACGCGCGCTCGAACGTGCGTTCGCTCCATCGGAAGAAGCGTCCGGGTTTTTTTTCCGGTTCGTGCCGCAACAATTTCGAGCACATCATCGGCGTCGTGGTCAGCGACACGAGCAACGATACGAGGATCGCGGCGGCGAGCGTCATCGAAAATTCGCGAAAATAACGACCGACGATACCGCCCATCAGCAGGATCGGCAGGAACACGGCGATCAGCGACAGGCTCATCGACAACACCGTGAAGCCGACTTCGCGCGCGCCGAGCAAAACCGCTTGCACGCGCGACATGCCCGCTTCCATGTGGCGCGTGATGTTTTCGAGTACGACGACCGCATCGTCGACGACGAAACCGGTCGCGATGGTCAACGCCATCAACGACAGGTTATCGAGACTGAATCCACACAGATACATGATCGAGAACGTGCCGATCAGCGACACCGGCACGGCCACGGCCGGAATCATCGTCGCGCGCCAATTGCGCAGGAACACGAACACGACAAGGATGACCAGGATGATCGCGATGATCAGCGTGCGTTCGACATCGTGTAGCGACGCGCGGATCGTCGTGGTGCGTTCCATAGCGACGGTGAGTTTCGCGTCGGCCGGAATCGAGGCCTGAAGTTGCGGTAGCAGCGCCATCACGCGATCGATGGTCTGGATGATGTTCGCGTTCGGCTGTTTGGAAATGATCACGAGCACGGCCGGGCCGCCATTGGCGAGGCCGAGATTGCGCACGTCCTCGACGGAATCCTCCACGTCGGCGACATCCGCCAGCCGCACCGCCGCGCCGCTGCGCCAGGCGACGATCAGATTGCGATACTGCTCGGCCTCGCGCGCCTGATCGTTGGTGTAGATCTGCCAGTGCTTGTCGTCGGCTTCGACAAATCCCTTCGGTCGGTTGGCGTTGGTGTTTTGCAGCGCGGTGCGCACCGTATCGAGCGCGATGCCGTATCGATTCAGCGCCGTCGGATTGAGTTCGACGCGCACCGCAGGCAACGACGATCCGCCGACCGTGACCTGACCGATGCCCTGCACCTGCGAAATCTTTTGCGCGATGACGGTCGATGCGGAATCGTAAAGCTGGCCCGGACTCAACGTGGCCGAGGTCAGCGAAAGAATCATGATCGGCGCGTCGGCCGGATTCACTTTTCGATAGGTCGGATTGCCCGGCATGCCGCTCGGCAATTGCGCGCGCGCGGCATTGATGGCGGCTTGCACATCGCGCGCGGCGCCGTCGATGTCGCGATTGAGGTCGAACTGCAACGTGATGCGCGTGCTGCTCTGCGAACTCGACGAGGTCATTTCCGACACGCCGGCGATACGGCCGAGTTGACGTTCCAGCGGCGTGGCCACGGAGGTCGCCATCGTTTCCGGACTCGCGCCGGGCAACGATGCGGACACCGAGACGGTCGGGAAATCGACTTGCGGCAACGGCGAAACCGGTAGCAGCGAGAAGGCGACAGCGCCGGCTAGCGCGACGCCGAACGTCAACAGCGTCGTCGCGACGGGACGGCGAATGAACGGTTCAGAGAGGCTGGTCTGGCGCTGACTCATAACGCAAGTTCAGTCTGCGGATCGTCGTTTTCTCGCGGCGTTTTTCTGAATCGCAACGCCAG
>JBDUEI010000016.1:0-35170 GCA_040002515.1 Rudaea sp.
GACATCAGACCCGGCATCTCGTGCTCGGCGATATCGATTTCCTTGCGTCCCCAGTCGGCGAGCGACAGGTCGGCGACTTTGAAATCATCCTTTACGGACGGTTTTACGACTGCGTTCATTGCAAGCTCCAAGATGAGCGGGCGCGGTTTCGGTGATGGAACCCGAAAGCCCGCCGAGCCTGATTTCGCGTCGCGAAAATGCAGCGCCCCTCGGCGGGAGAGGGGCGCATATTATATCTATCTCTTTGTCGCGATGAAAGGATGTATGCGCGCCAGGCTGTTCTATTTATCGCCGCAGCATTCCCCATGGCCGGGCCAATTGTCACAGCAGTGCGTAGCATTGCAGCAGGTCATCGATTTTGTGGAGCAGCATTTGGGATCTGCTCCGTCTGGAACAAATACGCTAGCGATTGCTGATTCATTGGGCTGTATTTCGCCGTTAGTCATAGCACATCCATCAGTTCGCAGATCCAGATCAGACTGTTTCTGCCGATTTTGGCTTTTCTTGCCAACGGCGACGGCGATCTTGTAGTTGTCAAAGGTGCCGGCGCTGTTGGCAATGTCGTTAGAGAATTGGACGGTACTTTTTTCGCCCGGTGCAGAGATGAGGCTTGGCTCGCCAACTAGCAACCAACCACCACGTTGCTTCTCGAAGTACTGAAGTCTGATGGCCACATTTTTACTCGTTTCGTCCGCTGGATTCATCTCGACGATAACGCGAACGGACTCGCCAGTATTTGCGGAACTTTGCGAGCTGTCGGCAAGGGACGCGTCGTGATTTTCCTCGACGACTCGTAGGTCGGCATCCACCCCGAAAATTACGTCGGCGGCGGTATCCACCACGACGGTGCCATTGCGTTCAACCTGCAGTTGTAATTCGTAGGTTTCCTCGGTCGCATATGCGGAAGCAGCGAAGAAACTGGCGCCGACAAGAAGTCCGCGCGCGATCCATTGAGTCATTGAGATTCTCGTTGCGTTGCATCCCGGATCGGGATGCAACGCAACCTACCAACATCCCGTGAGCTTGTTCGACGATGTCCTCGTCGCGTCCGCAAACAGGTTGGTTCACTCTCAGAACCGGTAGCTAACCTCGGCGAAATACGCCCGGCCGACCGGGCTGAACCAGTTGCTCGCGTAATACGGATACGACGTCCACGATGGATCGCGTCCCGGCTTCGAATCGAACAGGTTGTTGACGATCAAGCTCGCCGCCAGTCGTTCGCTGAAACGATAATTGAGCGACGCGTTGTACATGAACGTCGGGCCCAGACGCTTGTCGCCGTCGTAATTCGGCAAGCCGCCGAGGCGCGCGCCGTACAGCGTGGCGGTGAATTTGTCGTAGGTCCATCCCGTGGAGAAGTTCGCCTTGCTACGCGGGATGACGTAGTAGTAGAGGTCGGTCAGTTCGTTGTCGACGGGCACGTCCGGCGCGAGCTGGATGTCGTGCTTCAATACATACGTGTAGCCGAGCATGAAATTGAAGTTGCCGAAGCGGCTGGTTTCCCACAGGTAATGCGCGTTGAAATCGATGCCGGAGGTGCGGTCCATCGCCGCATTGATCGGTAGCACGAGCACGGAGGTGACGCCTTCGGGATTGCTGGCATCCGTCGTCGGATTGCGCACGACCTGGCTGATGATCTGCTGGCAACGCGCCGAATTCATGTCGACCGGCTGGCCGTCGATGGTCTGGCCGAGTCTGCAGTCGGCTTCTTCGCGCAGAATCGTATCGCTGCCCTGATAGACCACTTCGTTGCTGAGTTTGATGTTGTAGTAATCGGCCGTGAAATCCAGATTTTTCAGCGGCGAGTATACAAATCCATAAGTGAGCGATTTGCTCGTTTCGTTTTTCAGCGTCGTACTGCCGTGACTGCGGCCGTTGAAGCCGATATCGCCGTTGTCGCAATCGTCGGAGAAATCCGGCGCCGAATTGGGTTCATCGCGACGGCACAGATAATAATCGACGCCGCCGGAGCTAGATCCGCTCAGGCCGGAATACAGATAGGTAAGATCCGGCGCGCGGAATCCGGTGGAGTACGATCCGCGCAAAAGCACGCTGTCGACGGGCCGGAATTCGAGCCCGAGTGCATACGTGAATTTGCCGGCGGAATTGCCGCCGTATTCGTAGCGATCGTAACGGCCCGCACCGGTCACCGTGAGCATGGAAAAGATCGGCGCGCTGAATTCCGCGCCTGCGCCCATGTGATCGCGTGAACCGACCGCACCCGTGTTGTGCAGGCCGAAATAGGTTCCGTCGAGCGACAGCGGATCGGGCTTGAGACCGAAATACTGATTGCCGTACTCGGCCACGGCCGCAAAACCGAGCGGTCCGGCTGGCAGGTCGAACATATCGATGTTGTTTACCGTCAGCGAGAAATTCTCGGCGCGGCTCTTGTCGTTGTCGATCGAATCCTGCGTGATCGAACGGAACTGCGCGACCGTCAGCGGTGTATACAAATTGCTGATCGGTGCGTTGTAAATCGTGTAGCCGCTGTCCGGATCGACGCCGAGCGCCGGTCCGAGATAAAGCGCTTGCGCCTTCGACGAAATGAGTGCGGGTTCTTTGCTTTCGAGCTGATTCTGCGAGTGGCTGAACAGCGCTTCGTAGTTCCAGCTCGTATCGCCGATCGAGCCTTTGAAACCGGTGTTCAGGCTGAATGCGTTATCGATATTCCGGATCTTGCCCGGATCGAATCCACCGTTTTCCTCGATGGTGAAATAACGCCGCTGCCATTGCTCGACTTGCCCCGTCGCCTGATTGAAGAACGGCACCGGCGTCGAATCGCCATTGAGCTGATAACTGTTTTGCCACTGCAGCGGCGTGTTGTAACTTTCCTGATGCGAGGTCGATGCTTGAATGTCGACGAACAGATTAATGTGATCGGTGAGCTTGTACGTCGCCGTGCCGTAAAAATTAGCCATCTTGCGGCCGTTTTCGAGCGTGCCGTAGCCCACGTCGTTGAAGCTGCCGCAGAAATAACCGGGACCTCCGTCCGCTCCATATCGAGGACGCGACGTGTAGGTGACCGTACCCTTATCGAGATGCGACAACGCATCGCATGTGGCTTTGCCCGGATCGAGATAATTGCCGTCCACGTCGGTACGCACGAAGACCGGACTGGCCACCGGCGAATCGTCCGGACTATCCAACCGCGAATCGGTGAAGCTGCGCTGATAAGCCCACAATGGCTGCGCGTTGTACAACTCGAGACTGAACACAGAATCGAACCGATCGTTCGAAAAGCCGCTGGTGATCGTCACGCGCTCCGACGATCCGCCGCCGTGCTCGGTGGCACCGGCTCGGACATCGATGGTCGTCCCGTCGGCTTTCTTTTTCAGGATAAAATTGATGACGCCGGAAATCGCATCCGATCCGTAAATCGCCGATGCGCTGCCGCTCAGAATTTCGACGCGGTCGATCATCGAGGTCGGAATGCCAGACACATCGGTGAAGGTACTATTGCCGCCGTACGCTTGTGGGTAATCGGCGATGCGCCGGCCGTTCACCAGCACGAGCGTGTGATTCGGACCGAGTCCGCGCAGATCGACGGCTTGCGCGCCAGGCGAAAATCCATCGGTCTTCTGATTGTTGTCGACGTAGCCGAGATTCTGCGTGAGCGACGTCATGATATCGGCGACCGTCGCGAATCCATTGTTCTGGATATCTTTCGCATCGATCACGATGATCGGCGCCGGACCCTCCACTTGCGCGCGCGGAATATGCGAACCGGTCACCGTGACCGTTTCCAGACTCTGCGTGGTGCCGCTTGTGTTCGATGCATCCTGCGCGCTCACCGCGCCGGCCATCACGAAAACCGCGACGATCGCTGTTGCCATCAACGTTCTTTGCATGTCATTTCTCCCCAGAAAGTCTTTTTCCGGCGACGCTGCTTGCACGGCGCGTCGCATCGATATCTCAGTTTCTCGTCGCGGCTTGCCCGCAGGCCCCCTCCTGCGTTACAAGCGTACACCCGACTTTAGATAGCACGCGGTCAGGGGTGCGGCAAGTGCAACGAGTGTCTGACCGAAACGAACGGAGCGCGATAATGCACCCCTGGACTCATCGAATCCGCGCCATGGCGTTCGTCGCGCTGGCGTCATGCGCTTCTCCCGCAATCGCACAAGCGGCGGCGAGCACCGCGCACGATTACCGCGACAGGAATTTCGATTACTTCGTCAGCGGCGATCCGGCCGCGCCGCGCGCGTCGCACACGACTTACGGACTGGCTCTGATGGGCGGCGGCGGAAAAGTCGACGCGGCATTCAAGTTCATCGCCGAACGCGCCGGTGGCGGCCACGTCGTCATACTCGGTGCCGTCAGCGACGACAGTTTCGATCCGGCCGACGGCGCATACGGCAAAAGCTACATGACGCAATGGGGACCGGTAACTTCCGCCGAGACGATCATTTTCCACCATCGCGAAGCTTCGTCCGATCCACGCGTATTGGCGGCGTTACGTAACGCCGATGGCATTTTTCTCGAAGGCGGCGATCAGTCCAGCTACATCAAATACTGGAAAGGCACCGGCGTACAAGATGCATTGAACGCGCACGTGAAAGCGAACCGTCCGATCGGTGGCAGCAGCGCGGGATTGGCGATTCTCGGACATTACAGTTATACCGCGCTCGACGGCGGCAGCATGGAATCGAAAGTCGCGTTGGCCAATCCGTTTGATTCCGGCGTGACGCTCGAGACCGATTTCCTGCATATCAGAAATCTCGAATCCGTCGTCACCGACACACACTTTTCCGCGCGTAGCCGTCTTGGCCGATTGATCACATTCATCGCGCGGCTGCAAAAAGAAAACGACAAAAACATCGTCGGTATCGGCGTCGACGAACACACCGCGTTGCTCGTCGACGAAAACGGAAGCGCCAAGCTCGCCGTCGGTTCACATGGCAGCGCGTGGATGGTGACTCCGCAGGAACCGGCGCAACTCGTCGCCGGAAAACCGTTGACGATGCGCAACATTCAGCTGACTCGCATCGATGCTAAAAGTCGCGTCGACGTGCCGGCTCACAAGGTTGAAGCGGCCGGCGCAACGATCACGATGTCGATCGATGGGGGCAAACTCGTTGAACCATCGATTGCATCGAAAATGCTGATGCGCGATCGCGCGCTGCCGGACGAAAGCTAAGCGATCAATCGCTGATTGCGATCACGCGTCGAGTTCATGCCAGCGCGCATAGGCGCTATCGAGTTCTGTTTGCAGTTGCGACAGCTCCGAATTCGCCGCCGTGATCGCTGCGCTGTCGCGTTTGTAGAAATCCGGATCCTGCATCGTCCGCGTTCGTTCGGCGATCGCGGTTTCGAGATGCTCGATGCGCCCCGGCAATTGTTCCAGCTCGCGCGAATCCTTGAAGTTCAATTTGCGCTTCGGCGAAAGCGTCACGCTTGTGAGTTCGTCGCTGCGCCGCACACCGGCTTCTAGCGACTTCTTCGCCAACGGACGAATTGATCCATCGCCAACGCGCGACGCCGAACGTCGTTGCCGCAACCAATCACTGTAACCGCCGACGAATTCACCGACGCGACCGTCGCCTTCAAGCACCAGCGTACTGCTCACCACATTGTCGATGAATTCGCGATCGTGCGAAACGAGCAGCAATGTGCCTTCGTAATTCGTCAGCAACTCTTCGAGCAGTTCGAGCGTTTCGACATCCAGATCGTTGGTCGGCTCGTCCATCACCAACAGATTGGACGGCTGCGCGAACAGTTTGGCGAGCAAAAGTCGATTGCGCTCGCCGCCGGAGAAACGCGTAATCGGCGCGCGCGCGCGATCGGGCGCGAACAGAAAATCCTGCAGATATCCGAGCGCATGTTTGCGGCTGCCGTTCACCTCGATGAAGTCGCGACCGCCAGCGACGTTGTCGAGCGCCGTCAAATCCTCACGCAACGCGATGCGGTGCTGATCGAAATACGCAATCTGCAGATTCGTACCGAGCGTGATCGTGCCGCGCTGCGGCTTCAGGTCGCCGAGCAGCAATTTTAAAAGTGTACTTTTACCCGAACCGTTCGGACCGATGATGCCGATGCGATCGCCGCGCATGATCGTGGTTGAGAAATCGCGCAGCATGACGCGGTCGCCAAACGCGAAATCGACCTTCTCCGCCTCGATGACTTTCCGACCCGAAGCCTGCGTCGTCGCGGCTTTCATGCTGACATTGCCCGAAACCACGCGCCGTTCGGCACGCTCGCGACGCAACGCTTCCAGCGCACGCACGCGACCTTCGTTACGCGTGCGACGCGCCTTGATGCCCTGGCGAATCCACACTTCTTCCTGCGCGAGTTTCTTGTCGAACAACGAATTCGCCTGCTGCTGGGCGTGCAGACGTTCCTCGCGCCGGCGCAAATAATTCTCGTAATCGCCCGGCCAAGAAGTCACTTGGCCACGATCGATTTCGACGATACGCGTGGCCACCGCGCGCAGAAAACTACGGTCGTGCGTGACGAATACGATCGACGCCGGAACATTCTTGAGAAATTCTTCGAGCCACGCGATCGCCTCGATATCCAGGTGATTGGTCGGCTCATCGAGCAACAGCACATCCGGATCGTGCACGAGCGCCTGCGCGAGCAGAACGCGCCGTTTCATACCGCCGGATAACGCTGCGAAATCCGCGTCTTCGTTCAGATCGAGCCGCGTCAACACCTGTTGTACGCGACGGTCCAGATCCCAACCGTGCACGGATTCGATCTTCGTTTGCACATCGCCCAGCGCGTCAAGATCGCCGTGCGCAATCAGGTGATGATATTGCGCGAGCAACGCACCGATCTCACCCAATCCCGCCGCCACGACGTCGAACACACTGCCCGCCGTATCCTGCGGAACTTCCTGCGCGAGTTTGGAGATGCGCACGCCGCCCTGCACGCGCACCTCGCCGTCGTCGGGCTTTATCTCGCCGATCAGCAACCGCAACAGCGTGGATTTACCTTCGCCGTTGCGGCCCACGACGCAGACGCGTTCGTTTTCCTCGATCGCCAAATTGACATCGTCGAGCAGGAGTGGACCGCCGACGCTGTAGTCGAGGTTTTGAAGTTGGATGAGAGGCATCGCCGGATTGTAACCGGCGGAGTGAGGAAACTCGTATGCGGTTTTTAGTCTGGTTGGAAGTTGTCCGTGAAAATCGGCGCGTCTAACGGCACCTCGGTAGGATAGTCAGTATCGGGGACGAACATGTCTTGCCCGAGTTGGCCTCGGGCATTGTTGCCCCAGCAACGTACTTTGTGATCTGTCGTCAACGCGCAAGCGTGTGAGGCTCCGGTGACGAGCGTCTCAATGGAATTCAGCGCAGACCCGCCGGCGTTCAAGACCGGGTACGGCGCGAAAGCATCGGCGCGTGCCAAACGATAGTGCCCAATTTGCCCAAAACTGTTCGCGCCCCAGCACGCGGCCGTAGCATTGTTTAGCAGAGCGCAGGTAAACGATCCTCCCACGGAGATCGTCTCGGCAGTAGTCAAAGGAACTGAACCGTTGTACACAGTGCTCGGCGACGGCGAAGAGCCGCTGACCTTTGTTGAGTTTGCGCCGCGACTGTTATTGCCCCAACACCCCAATGTCCCGTTCGGAATCATGGCGCACGTATGATCGGTTCCCGCCCCGATCGAGTAGGGAGACATATGAAGCGCAACAGTGCCGGCAAATATCGTAACGGGGGAGTTTTCGTAAGGCGTAATAATACCGGTGCCCAGTTCGCCGTACTGATTGTCTCCCCAGCACGCGCCAGTCGATCCTTGGGAATCTGGCTGGAACAACGCACAGGTTTGAAAACCACCTGCGGCAACGCTTTGAATGGGAGCTAGAACGCGCGGTCCGCTGAGATGGACGAATACTTCTTGGGGGGATGCCGTGACATAGGAGAGGGAATCGCGATAGTCGCCGAGTTGACCACGAGAATTCGCGCCCCAGCACCATACCGTCGCGTCGTTCCTTACAGCGCACGCATGAATACTGCCGGCCGAGATGGCCGTGGCGTTTAATGGTGTGAGCGCATCGATTTTCACCTGTGCCGGAGTCGGATAACTGCCGGTTGGCAGGCTCGCGCCGAGCTCCCCGTACTCGTTGTTACCCCAACACCACACGGTTGAATCAGCGCGCAACTGACAGGCAAAACCGTAGCCTGCCGATATGGTCAGAATCGCCGAGGAAGGAAGTTTCGGAAATTCCTGAAACGTGAAATTTGCCGGTGCATCCCAATTGTTGCTTCCCCAGCAGGTCAATTTTTCGTCGGCAAGAAGCGCGCACGTATATTCAGCGGAAGAACCCGAGTAAATTTGCGCGACGCCAGAGTGTATTTTCGCCTCGACTGGTGGGGCCACTGCCGCCGAAAAAAGACAGGTCAAAGCGAAAGTTTTGAGGAAAGAGGACATGATTTATCACCCACGTGAGACGTGGCAACATGATGTTCCTCCTCGCACGAGACTTTCGGACAACTTCCGGACAAGAATGGGACTAACTGATCGAGCGGCACGACTCTGCACCGACCGGGCAATGCGCCGTTTATCGAGTTTTGAGAATTACGACCCATAAAAAAGCCCGCTAACGCGGGCTTTTTTGGGATGGAATCGGCGTAAGCCTATTTCAATTTCGCATCCGCCCGCAACGCATCGGCCTTATCGGTCTTTTCCCAACTGAACGTCGTGTACGACTTGCCTCCGCCGGTCTTAACCGTCTCCGGTGTGCGGCCGAAGTGGCCGTAGCTCGCGGTCTGCTGATACATCGGATGGATCAGATCGAGCATCTTGATGATGCCGTACGGACGCAGGTCGAAATGTTTGCGGATCAGTTTCTCGATCTTGTCGTCGCCGATCTTGCCGGTGCCGAACGTCGTCACGGAAATGGACGTCGGTTCGGCGACGCCGATGGCGTAGCTGACCTGGATTTCGCAGCGATCGGCCAATCCGGCCGCGACGATGTTCTTGGCGACATAGCGCGCAGCGTAAGCCGCCGAGCGATCGACCTTTGACGGATCTTTGCCCGAGAACGCACCGCCGCCGTGATGGGCCCAGCCGCCGTACGTGTCGACGATGATCTTGCGTCCGGTCAGTCCGCAATCGCCGACGGGTCCGCCGATCACGAATTTGCCGGTCGGATTGATGTGGTACTTGGTGCCTTTGTGCAGCCACTTCGTCGGCAACACGGGCATGAGGATTTCTTCGCGAACGGCTTCGACGAGATGTTTCTGCTTCACATCGGGATCGTGCTGCGTTGACAGAACCACGGCGTCGATGGCCACGGCCTTGCCGTTTTCATAGCGCAACGTGACCTGCGATTTCGCATCCGGACGAAGCCACTTCAGCTTGCCCTTCTTGCGCACTTTCGCCTGCTGCTCGACGAGGCGATGCGAATAGAAAATCGCCGCCGGCATCATGTCTTTGGTTTCGTTCGTCGCATAACCGAACATCAGGCCTTGATCGCCCGCACCCTGTTCTTCCGGGTTCTTGCGATCCACACCTTGATTGATGTCGGGCGATTGCTTGCCGATCAGATTCAACACGCCGCAAGTCGCGCCGTCGAAGCCGACTTCGGAACTGTCATAACCGATATCGAGAATGACTTTACGCGTGATCGCTTCGAGATCGATCCACGCACTGGTGGTGATTTCGCCCGCGACGATCGCCACGCCCGTTTTCACCATCGTTTCGCAAGCGACGCGCGCACGCGGGTCTTGCGTAATGATCGCGTCGAGAACGGCGTCGGAAATCTGGTCGGCGACTTTGTCCGGATGACCTTCGGAGACGGATTCGGACGTGAATAAATAAGCGCTCATCGAGACGGAATTCCTCGGTGTAAAAAAGGGGATGGATAGGGTGGCGCATCATACACGCCTGGGCTTGGGTTTGCAGCCGGATCGAGCGCGTTTTCCGGGGCACGTCCGATTGCGTATGGACGTCCAAACGTTTACGCGGCCAGCGCGATACCGGCTCGGGCGGCGTCGAAGTAGTCCCGGGTCAGCCGCAGCTGCGCCTGCGCTGATTCTGCACGGTTGACGATGGCGCGAAACGCTGCGTTTTCCGGGCGATCTTTCGCGTACCAGCCCAGATGTTTGCGCGCGATGCGCACGCCTTGTTGCTCACCGTAAAACACGTACAGCGCTTCGAGATGGCTGCATAGGATCATGCAGACTTCTTCTTGCGTCGGCGGCTGCAACATTTTTCCGGTGCGAAGGTAATGCGCCATCTCGCGAAAGATCCACGGCCGGCCTTGCGCCGCGCGTCCGATGAGCAAACCATCGCACTTTGTATACTCGAGAACGGATTTTGCTTTCTGCGGTGAGTCGACATCGCCGTTGGCGAGCACGGGAATAGATACGGATTGCTTGATCGCGGCGATCGTGTCGTATTCCGCATCGCCTTCGTACAAATCCGCACGCGTGCGGCCGTGCACGGCGAGCGCGGCGATGCCGCTGTCTTCGGCGATGCGTGCGATGCACACACCATTCTTATTGTCGCGATTCCAGCCGGTGCGAATTTTAAGTGTCACCGGCACATCGACTGCGTTCACCACCGCCGTCAGAATTTGGGCGACCAGCGGTTCGTCCTGCAGCAGCGCGGAACCCGCGTATACATTGCACACTTTTTTAGCGGGACAACCCATGTTGATGTCGATGATCTGCGCGCCGGCGTCTGCATTGTATCGCGCCGCCTCGGCGAGCATGGTCGGATCGTATCCCGCGATCTGCACGCTGACCGGGTCAGGTTCGCCGGCGTGATCCATCCGCTTGAGCGACTTGCGCGTCGTCCACAGCCTAGGATCGGATGTGGTCATCTCCGACACAGTCAAGCCGGCGCCGAGCTTTTTGCAAAGCTGACGAAACGGTTTGTCGGTGACGCCGGCCATCGGCGCCAGGCCGATGGGAGGGTCGATGAGATAACGGCCAATGCGCATAGCCGCAATTGTAGCGGATGCGTTTTAAAGCGATCAGCCAAACCGCTCGATCACCGCGTCGAATCTCGCCATCGCCGGTGCAGTGCCGATGATCTCGGTGCTCATCGCCGCGGCGCGGTTGGCGTGGATCACGGCGTTGCGGAACGGTTTGCCGGCGAAGCGCAACATCGCCGCGACAAGTGATCCGCTGAATGCGTCGCCCGCGCCGGTGGTGTCGATGGCTTTTACTTTTTCCGGGGGCACACGATAAAAATCGGCGTCGTCGCCGCGCCGGTTTTTTTCGTGAGAGACGAAACAGCCACGCGAGCCGAGTGTGATCACGACAGTGCCGACGCCGAGTTTTCGCGCATGGGCGTGCAGCGTTGCGTCGTCGTTTTGCGCGAGCGTTGCGGGATCGATGTTGTCGTTCGCGAAGCGCTCCAACAACGTGGTGAATTCGGTTTCGTTCGGCGTGATGATATCGGCGCTGCGCAGCATGTCCGCATCGAGATCCTTGTGGACGGGCGCCGGATTGAGGACGCGCACGAGGTTGTGTTTGGCGCCGATGTCGAGCGCGGCGCGCAACGCGTCGAGATTGTTCTCGAGTTGCAGCAGCAGCATTTTGGCGTTCGCAAAAAGATCGTCCTGCGCGCGCACGAAATCGACATCCAGATGTTCGTTGGCGCCGAAGATCATCGCGATCTGATTTTCGGCGTTCGCATTGACGGTGATGCTTGATGTGGACGTCGGCTGATCGTCACGGATCTGCCAGCGGCACGGCATTTTTTCGTCGTCGGCGAATGTTTGAGCGAAGGTTGCGAACGTGTCGCGACCGAGTGCGCCGATGAACGCGGTCGGCACGCCTTGCCGCACGCATGCGATGGCCTGGTTGAATCCTTTGCCGCCGGGTCCGGTGTTGTAGCGATTGGCGCGCAGCGTTTCGCCGGGGCGCGGAAAGCGGTCGACGAACCACGCTTGATCCTGGACGTAACTGCCGACGACGACGACTTCAGCTTGCGACATGACGCGATCCCTTTTATTCCTGCGATGAAGTCTACGGTCCGACCATCGGTTCCGGATGAACGTTCCGGAGTGGCACGATTTCGTGTTTGTGCTTGAACAGCGGAACGAACAGGACGGCCATCGCGAGCGCATACAGCGAGAACGTCAGCCAGATTCCGTGCCAGTCTTTGGTGCCGTCGGCGGCGGTGAAGAATCGGTCGATGAGCCAGCCGCTGATCGAACTGCCGAGCACGGCGCCGATGCCGTTGGTCATTACCATGAACAGACCTTGTGCGCTGGCGCGGATTTTCGGATCGCTCTGCGACTCCATGAACAGCGAGCCGGAGATGTTGAAGAAATCGAACGCCATGCCGTACACGATGCACGACAGAATAATCATCCACAGCCCGCCGCCGGGATCGCCGTAAGCGAATAGTCCAAAACGCAGGAACCACGCGAGCATGCTGATCGTCATCACGGTCTTGATGCCGAAGCGTTTCAGGAAAAAGGGAATCGCGAGGATGAACAGTGTTTCGGAAATCTGCGAGATCGACATGATCACCGCCGGATAGCGCACGGCGATGAGACCTTGATAGCGCGGATCGGTCGCGAAATCGTGCAGGAACGTGTCGCCATACGCATTGGTCAATTGCAGCGCCGCGCCGAGCAACATCGCGAAGAAAAGAAACACGGCGACGTTGCGATTCTTGAGCAAGGAAAATGCGGTCAGCCCGAGAGAATCGAGCACGGTTGTCGCGCGCGCACGCCCGAGTTTCGGCGGGCAGGGCGGTAGCGTGAACGCGTAGATGCCCAGAAAAAGCGAAGCGCCTGACGCGACATAAAATTGACCCGACGACGTTTCCAAACCGAGCAGGCTCACCATCCACAAGGCCGCGATGAATCCGATCGTGCCCCACACGCGGATCGGTGGATAATCGCGCACCACATCGAAACCGCCGTTCTTGAGCGCGTTGTACGACACCGTGATCGCCAGCGCGATGGTCGGCATGTAGAAAATCATGTTGAGCAACATGACCCAAAATAGCGTGGTCGGGTTGTCCGCCATCGGCACGGTGAACAGGACCACGGCCCCGCCGATATGCAGCAAGCCGTAGAGTTTTTCCGCGTTGATCCAGCGATCGGCGACGATGCCCGTGATGGCCGGCATGAACAGCGCGGCGATGCCCATCGTGGAGAAAATCGCGCCGAACCCGGTGCCGGACCAATGCTTGTTTTGGAACCAGTACGCGCCGATGGTCAATAGCCACGCGCCCCAGACGAAGAACTGGAAAAAATTCATGACGACGAGCCGGAATTTCATGCTCAAGCGCGCGGTACCCCTGTGAATGAACGCAACCGTCGGAGCGTAGAGCAGGCCTGCATGGCTGCGCAAGGCGTGCGGCTGATAGACTTCCGAATCGACGCGGGTTAGGCGGTGATCGCTTGGCACTGAAGATCAAGAACCGGCTCCTGGCGAGTTATCTTTTCGCCATCGTGGCGCTGGCCGGCGCGTTCGGCGCGTTCGTCTATTTCGTTGCGGCACAGCAGCTGGTCGGTCGCCTGCGCGTGCAACTGATCGATGCGGCGACGGACATCGCGCGCACACTCGAATCCGCCGAACTCGACGCAGCATCGCGCGACGCGCTTCAGCGCCGGGCACTGGAATCGCGTCTGCACGGCGATGTGCAGCATCATCCCGGCATCGACGCGATTTACGTCGTACGCACCGATAACGACGGCGAACATCTGGTCGGCAGTTCGGAAGAAAAACCGATCGAATTGCCGATGCTCAATCGGCTCGGCGATCTGGCCGTTCAGATCGAGGTGCCGAAGTCGACCGCACACAGCGTGCGCGTGACGATGACGGCGGCGGATGTCAGCGAGCGGTTGTATACATTGCGCACGAGTGCCACGCTCGCGTTTCTGGTTTGCATTCTGATTGCCGCGATTCTCAGCCGGCATCTGGCCCGCATCTTTCTTGCGCGTCTTTCCGATCTGGCCATCCGCTGCCGTGCGCTGGCCGCCAACGAACCGTTGCCGCCGCGGCGGCCGGGTCCGCGCGACGATCTGGACGATCTGGCGATGGAATTCGACGCCATGGCCGGACGTTTGCGCCATTCCGCCGAGAGCCGCGAACAAGCGTACGCGGCGTTGCGCGAAGCCAACGCGCATCTGGAATCGCGCGTGCGCGACCGCACCGCCGAACTCACCGATGCGAACTCGAAACTGCGCAACGAAATCGAAAATCGCTTGCACGTCGAAGCGCTGTTGGCGGAGGCGGCCCTCACCGATGCGCTGACCGGTTTGCTCAACCGCCGCGCGATGATGGAAATGCTCGAACAGGCATCGTCGCAAATGAAGCCGGGCGAATTGGGTTTGAGCGTGATCGTGGCCGATATCGATCACTTCAAAGGCGTCAACGATCAATACGGACACGCCGCCGGCGACCGCGTGCTCGCGGCGGTCGGCAACAAACTGCGCGATCTGTGCGGCGGTCAGCTGCAGGTGTACGTGGCGCGCTGGGGCGGCGAAGAATTCCTGATCCTGTTGCCGCAGGTCCGGCTCGCCGCGGCGTGCAAACGCGCCGAGCAGATTCGCCGCGAGATCGCGGAAATGCGCATCGAGGAAACGCTCAGCGTTTCGTTGAGTCTGGGTGTTTCGGAAATCGTCGGCGGCGAAGATCCCGACGCATGTCTGCGCCGTTGCGATCAGGCGTTGTACAAAGCCAAAGCCGCCGGGCGCAACACCGTCGTCGCCGCGCAAGGCAATCTTTTCGCGACGATGTCGTAAACGCGGCGCATCAGCGCAGCAGAATCCACACGCCGAGCGCGCCGAAAAGCAGCGCCGTCGCATAGCGGATGCCGCGCAGCGGCAAGCGTTGCGCAAAGCGCGCGCCGAGCCAGACCACGGGGACGTCGGCGAGCAACATGCCTGTCGTCGTGCCGGCGATCACTTGCCACAACGGATGGTATTCCGCGGCGATCACGGCCGTGGCGATCTGCGTTTTGTCGCCCATTTCGGCGAGGAAAAAACTGATCGTCGTGGCAATGAACGCGCCGTAATGCGTGCCGTGTTCGGCTTCGCTTTCGTCGGCCTTGTCCGGTTTGAGCGTCCACGCGGCGATGACGATGAAACTGAGCGCAACGATCCATTTCAAAGTTTGCGGACTGAACCAGTTCGCGACCGCGGCGCCGATCGATCCGGCCAGCGCATGATTGATCAGCGTCGCCAGCAGAATGCCGGCCACGATCGACCACGGCTTGCGGTATTTCGCCGCGAGAATGAGCGCGAGCAGTTGCGTTTTGTCACCGATTTCGGCGAGCGCGACGGTGAGCGTGGAAATCAGGAAGGTCTGCATCATCCCGCAAGCATATCAATCATCGAACGTGCGGCATGCATCGATCGACGTCACGGCGTGCGCATGGGTTTGTGCGGCGAAATAACGACGATGGGTTTCGTCGGCCCACGCATCGCCTGCCGCGACGTCGTTTTCGTTGAGCGACGGCAGCAGCGCGACGATGGCGTTCTGGAAATCGTCGGCGTCCTTCGCATCCGCTCCGAGTCGCTCCAATTTTAGGTAGCGATACTGCATGGCCGGATCGTATCCGGTGATCTGCGAAAAATTGTCGACGTCGGAGGTGCCCGCGTACGCCGCACGCAGTTGCGCGACCATGGTCCAGTCGCCGCGCTCGACGGCGCGATCGGCGACGGCCATCGCATTCTGTCGGTATTGCGCAAGCCATTCCGGATGATCGAGGACGCCATCCTGCTGCAGGAACACACCGCCCACATAGCAATGAGCGGCCTCGTTGTCGCCCAGTTGCGCCGCGCGAAATGTCATCGGCAACAGTTGATCGAAGTGTTTATCGGCCAACCCTTCGCAGAACGACACGTTTTGTCGCGCCTGATCGAGCTGGTGTTGCATCTGACCCAGCATGTTCTCGCGCAACGAAAGCTGCTGCGCCGACATCGACGCCGTGTTCTGCGTGAGCATGCGCTTGACGACGTCGGCGACCGTTCGATTGATGTACGCGACATTGAGACACCGTTGCGTATCGCGATACAGACGCGACGCCGCGGCCGCATCGCCCGAATCGGCGCGCGCTTTCAGCGCGTCGAATACGTTCTTGAGCGGTGTGTCTTGCGGCGGAAGCGAAGAGGACGGATTTTCCGCACGCGCGACGGATGTCGCGTTTGCGGCCGCGACGTTGTCGATCGCCACATCGCCGGGCGCAGATCGCATCCACACGGCGAACGCGACGCAAACGATCGCGATAACCAGCGCGCCGACGATCGTATGCCGCCGCGAAAAGGAAGTAGGCGAATCCACGGTTGAATTCGATAGGGGCCGGTCGCGCAAAGTTCAACGGAAAATCGAAAAGCCAGAAAGCTTTCCGTTCGATCCTAGCCACTCTGTGCGAAGGGTGCGTTACGTTTCTGCGAACCGGTACTCGAAAGCGCGCTCGGAAGCGCGGCTCACGAACAATTAGCGGAGCGTTCCGCTACTCGCCGTCCCCGTCGTCTGTATCCGAGTCCGAATCGTCTTCTCCACGTTTCGGCGACACCGAAATGACCACAGACGACGTGACCATCGCATGCGACGACGCATGCGGAACCGGAGGAACCGGAGGAACCGGCGGCACGGGAGGTATCGGCGGTATTGGCGGAAGGGGGGGCACAGGTGGCACCGGGGGTGGCGGCGGTGGTGGCGGCGGAACGAAAATTCCGGTCGATTCCGGCGCGCGTACCGTCAGCGCCAGCGTTTTGTGCTGGCGCAAAACATCGACCTTCACGTCGCTGCCGGCGGACTGTTGGCGCAGCACACGGAACGCGTCTTCGGGCCGTTCCACTTTCGTCCCGGCGATTTCGCGCAACACGTCGCCCGATTTCAGTTGCTTGAATTCATCTTCGTCGGCCGATAAAACGAGCACGCCTTTGTCGGTTCCGAAATAGCCGGCCAGATCGGGGTTCAGACTGACCAGATTCAATCCCCACCACGGCGTCAACAGATCGAGTTGGCCGAGCGAATTCTGCATGCGTTTGCCGCCGCTCATATAAACGCGCGCGGTTCGCATCGCCTTATCGGTGGTTTCACGAACGCGTTTGTCCAGATCCTTCTGAAACACTTCTCCGTCGAGCGGCGCCAGCGCGCTGAGGTCGCCGTCGTCGCTGAATGCGTATGCAAAGTTATATGGATCGCGGCGCTCGGCCTTGATCGTGTAGTCGCTCGTTTTTCCGTCGCGCAGCACGCGCAGCTTCAGTGTCTGATCCACTTTCAGATCGCCGAGCGACACGCTGTGAATGGTGCGATCGACGTTTTCGCCGACCACGGACTTGCCGTCGATGGCCACGATCACATCCTTGTTGCGGATGCCGGCCTTGTCCGACGCGCTGCCCGGTGTCACCGCTTTCACACGCAGGCCGTGTTCGTCGGATTCCAGAACCAATCCGATCATGCCCTGATCCGGATTGCCGAGAAAACGAAACGCGTAATCCCGCGGCCCGACGTCGCCGACTTTCTGCGACAGGTCCGCCATCTTGCGCGACAGTTCGCGCATCTGCTCGCGCAGTTCGTTCAGTTCGCGCTTTTCCGCGGACAGGTCGGCTCGTGGCGCCGGTTGCGTTTTCGCTGCCGGCGCCGGCGTCTGTGCATGGACCTGCAGCGCCGCGCACAGCGCGAGGGCGATCACGGAATGGAGCATCGTTCGGTTGTACATGCGTGTTCTCAATTGATCCAGGTGGTGGGCTGAGCCGCATTTCCGGTGGCACCGGATTCGGCCAGGCGATAGTTCGAATAACGCAGCGCCGTGAGGTCCTCGAGCAGATTCACGCGGCGCCGCCACAGTTCTTCTTCATGCGTCGATTGCGGCGCGGCCAATTCGACATCGATGATGCCGATCAGGCTTTCGATTTCTCCCGCGGCGGCCAAATCGCGTCCCGGCAGCGGCGCGGCGATGCCCGCGGTTTCATGCAACCACTGCTCCAGCTCGCGCGATCGGGATTGCAATGCCGTTAATTGTACATTTGTAGCTTTTAGCGCATTTGCTGCATTCATCGTATTTCCCGTGTCATTCGCAACATAGGATGATGAAGAGGCGGCAACGGTCGCGGTCGCTGGCGGCGCAACGTGACGGAGCGACGCGATCACGATGAACGCCGCCAGCGCACACGCGGCGATCGCGGCCGGCCAGACGAACCTTGCACGACGTTTCCTCGGCGCAAGTTCTTTGGCGAGCGATGCCCATACGTCGGCGCGCGGCGCTTGTAACGGCAGCGCGCGCAGTGCATCGCCGAGCGTCAACTCAGGGCGGGCGTTTTGATCAGACATGACACGGACTCCACAGCAGGGTCGAGCAACGTGCGCAGGCGGGCGGTGCCGCGCGCGAGTTGCGATTTCGAAAAACTCGTCGTCTTTCCCATCATCTCGGCGATTTCCGGGTGCGAATAACCTTCGACGTGATAAAGCCAGATCACGCTGCGCGTCACGTCGGGCAAGTTCGACAGCGCGCGATCGAGCGTGGCGCCATCGGCCTGCGTCCATGGCGCTGCGTTGTCGTCGCCGATGAGCTCAGGATCGAAATCGGTGTCGATCGGTCGCCGCGCGCGTAATCGCATCAGTGCCTCGTTCAGCGCGATCTGCCGCAGCCACGCCCAGAACGGTGCTTCGCTGCGGTATTGCGCGATGCGCTGGAACACCTTGAGCATCGCGTCGTGCAGTGTGTCGCGCGCGGCTTCCGCGTCGCCGAGCACGCGCAGCGCCAGCGTGTACATCGGCCGTTCGAAGCGGCGATAAATCTGCTCGAACGCGCGCAGCTCGCCCGCGCAGGCGCGGTCGATGAGCGTTTGCGGTACTTCCAGATCGAAAAACGAGCTCGTCACGCCGCTATAGATGCACCCGCGCACCGATCGGTCGCAAGTGCCTGCGGACACACGTGTCCGCCGATTGTCCGGGTGACGACCGGACACCGCCGACGCCGCCTACTCAACCGTGTTTTCCGCATTCCCATGCGGATTTTCGTACCTTCCGCGCACTGGCACAGGCGTTGCTCTGTCTCCTGCATCCGCCACCGAAATGAAGCACATGATCCGAGACACCTCTGCCCAGGACCGTCGCATTCAGACCGCACCGTCGCATCGCCGCTGGGTGATCATCGGCGGCGTCGCGGCCGCCGTCATCGTCGCGTTGATCTGGGTCGTGCCCACCGTCGCGCGTCTGGTTTCGGCCGGTGCGTCGGTCAATGCGGCGAGCGTCCGCATCGCGCAGGTCAAGCGCGGCACGCTCACGCGCGATGTCTCCGCGCAGGGCAAAGTCGTCGCGGCGGTCAGCCCCACGTTGTATACCAATGCCGCCGGCACCGTCACGTTCGTAATCCATGCCGGCGACAAGGTCACGGAAAACGAAGTGCTCGCGGAAGTCGACAGCCCGGAATTGAAGAACAAACTCGAACAGGAACAGGCGACGTTCGATAGCGCCAAGATCGATGTAGAACGCGCGGGTATCGACAATCGCCAGAAGCTCGCCGTTGCCAAGAAAACGTTCGATCAATCCACGATCGATCGTCAAACCGCCGCACGCGAACTGGAACGAAACGATCGCGGCATGAAGCTCGGTGCGATTCCTGAAATCAACGTGCTCCGCGCGAAAGATGCGTTGGCGAAAGCGGAAATCGATGTCGCCCACGCGCAGGAAGACATGAAATTGCTCGGTGAAGCGCTCGCGTTCGAATTGAGAACGAAACGTCTCGCGCTGGATCGCCAGAAATATCTGTTGGCCGATTTGCAGCGTCAGGTCGATTTGCTGAAAGTGCGCTCGCCGGTGTCGGGCCAGGTCGGTCAATTGCTCGTGCAGCAGCGCGCAAATGTCGCGGCGAATGCAGCGTTGCTCACCGTCGTCGATCTGTCGGCGCTCGAAGTCGAGTTGAGTGTGCCGGAAGTGTTCGCGCACGACCTGGCCATCGGCATGCCCGCGGAAATCGGCGATTCCGGACAGACATTCAAGGGCGAACTCTCCGCCGTATCGCCCGAAGTCGTGAATGGGCAAGTCGTCGCGCGTGTCAAATTCGCCGATGCAAAACCCGCCGGCTTGCGTCAGAGCCAGCGCCTTACCACACGCATCCTCATCGACGAACATCCGAACGTGCTGATGGTTGAGCGCGGACCGTTCGTGGACTCCGGCGCGGGACGCGTCGCGTACATCGTGCACGACGGCGTTGCCGAGCGCGCGCCGATCCAAGTCGGCGCGACCAGCCTGAATTCCGTGGAGATCGTGTCGGGCGTGAAAGAAGGCGACCGGATCGTCGTATCGGGCACGGATTCTTTCAACGGCGCGCAGCGGATCGTTCTCAATTGAAGTCTATGCAACCAATTCATCTTTATCTCGTCATTCCGGCCTTCGCCGGAATGACGAGAAAGACACAACGTTTTGAATCCTTATGAGGTTTCCACAATGCTAAAAATGTCGCATCTCTCCAAGATCTATCGCACGCACATGGTCGAAACGCATGCGCTGCGCGATTTTTCGATTCACGTTCGCGAGGGAGAGTTCGTCGCGGTGACCGGTCCGTCGGGTTCCGGCAAGACCACGTTCCTGAACATCGCCGGTCTGCTCGAGGAATTCAGTAGCGGCGAGTTTTATCTGGATGGAGTAAACGTCGCCGGCATGAACGACAACGCACGCTCCAAACTGCGCAACGAAAAAATCGGATTCATCTTCCAGAGCTTCAACTTGATTCCGGATCTCAACATTTTCGACAACGTCGATGTGCCGCTGCGCTATCGCGGCTTCAATAGCGCCGAGCGCAAGAAACGCATCGACGAAGCCCTGTCGCGCGTCGGTCTGGCTTCGCGCATGAAACACTACCCGTCCGAACTTTCCGGAGGACAGCAACAGCGCGTTGCGATCGCGCGTGCACTGGCTGGATCGCCGCGCCTGCTCATGGCCGACGAACCGACCGGCAACCTCGATTCGCTGATGGCCCGCGGCGTCATGGAATTGCTCGAAGAAATCAACCGCAACGGCACGACCATCATCATGGTCACGCACGATCCGGAACTGGCCGCTCGCGCGCAACGCAACGTGCATGTGATCGATGGTCAAGTTACCGACTTCGACGAAGAACCAAAATTGCGCCATCCCGCGCACGGCGAGAATCTTCGCGATGACATCGCGCGCGACGACAGCCGTTCCGCCGCCACTGCCTGAGGATCGTTATGTTCGCTTATTACCTCGAACTCGGATTGCGCAGTCTGCGCCGCAATCCCGTACTCACGGCACTGATGGTGATCGGCATCGCCACCGGCATCGCGGCGAGCATGACCACGCTCACCGTCATGTACTTGCTCGGCAACGATCCGATTCCGTGGAAGAGCGATCGCCTGCATTACGTGCAACTTGATAACTGGTCTGCCGACCAGCCGATCTCCCCGGATGGCCGCCCGCCGGATCAGGTCACGTATCAGGACGCCGTCGCGCTGCAACAGGCCGGAAAGGCCGACAAGCAGGCCGCGATGTTCAAGATCGCGCTGCCGATCCAGCCGGCCAACAATGAATTGAAACCGTTCCAGTCGCTCGGCCGCGCGACGTTTTCGGATTTCTTCGGCCTGTTCGAGCCGCGTTTCAAATACGGCGCGCCGTGGAATCACGATCAGGACAACAGCCACGCGCGCATCGTCGTGCTCGGCAAGGACATCAACGAAAAACTTTTCGGCGGTCAGGACAGCACCGGCAAGAGCATCCGCATCAATGGCGTCGACTATTCCGTCGTCGGCGTACTCGACGAATGGAAATTGCGCTCGCGCTATTACGACTTGACCAACGGCGCGTTCAGCGATCCGGACGAATTTTTCATGCCGTTCACCACGGCGATCGATCTCAAGCAACGCTCCAGCGGCAACAACAGTTGCTGGAAAACACCCGGCGACGGATGGGATGCATATCTGCAATCCGATTGCGTGTGGATCCAGATGTGGGTGCAGCTCGACACCGCATCGCGCTTGAGCGAATACAGATCCTATCTGGACAACTACGTCAACGAACAGAAAAAACTCGGGCGATTTCCGCGCCCAATCGACAATCGATTGCTCAACGTAACGGAATGGATGAAAGACCAGAAAGTGGTCTCGCACGATGTGGAAGTGCAGACCGGACTGGGCTTCGCGTTCCTCGTGGTTTGCCTGGTCAACACGATCGGTTTATTGCTCGCGAAATTCACGCGCAAATCCGGTGAAATTGGTTTGCGCCGTGCGCTCGGTGCGAGCCGTCGCGATGTGTTCACGCAGTTTCTCGTCGAATCCGGCGTGGTCGGTTTGACCGGTGGAATACTCGGCCTGATGTTGACGGGCCTTGGCCTCGTCGCCGTCCGTGCGTTGTACGAACAATACAAAACCGTCGCGCAACTGGACTGGTCGATGGTCATGATGACGGTTTCGCTGGCCATTCTTTCGGCGATTCTCGCCGGCGTGTATCCGACCTGGCGCGCATGCAGTGTGCAGCCCGCCGCTCAGCTCAAAATCTAAAGGACTCGATCATGGAAATCCGTCCCATCATTTCCGCGCTGATGCGCAGCAAAGTATCGATGATCCTGATCGGCCTGCAGGTCGCGATGACACTGGCCATCGTGTGCAACGCGCTGTTCATCATCGTCGAGCGCGCGCAACTGATGAATCGCCCGAGTGGCATGAACGAGGCCGACACTTTCGTGTTCGGCAGCAGCGGTTTCGGCGAAAATTACGATGAGCGATCGACACAACTCACCGACCTGGCGGTACTGCGCCAACTGCCAGGCGTCGTGGATGCGACGACCACCAACTCGGTGCCGATGAGCGACGGCGGCTGGGGCACCGGCATCAGTCTCGCGCCGAAACAGAAAACCTCGACTGCGCAGACGACGCTGTATTTCGTCGATTCGCATGGCCTCAATACGTTCGACACGCATCTCATCGCCGGGCGCAATTTCAAACAGGAAGAAATCGCGCAGATGGATCAGGGCAGTCGCGTACAACCGCCGACCGTCATCGTCACCAAGGCGCTGGCCGACAAATTGTTTCCCGACGGAAACCCCATCGGCAAGGAAATCTACATGGACGAAGATCCGCCGACCAGCACGATCGTCGGCGTCATCGATCGCCTGCAAGAACCGTGGGTGAACGACAAAGACGTCGAGAACGCGCTGCTCGTGCCGGGTTACATGCCGTATGGAAAGTACACCCGCTATTTGGTCCGCGCAGAACCCGGCCGCCGCGACGAACTGATGAAAGCCGCCGAAGTGCAGATGGCCGCGGCCAATCCGAGCCGCATCATCGGCAAGATGCATTCGATGGAACAGACGCGCCGCGATGCTTACGCTGGCGATCGCGCCATGATGATCATTCTCGGCACGGTGATTTTTTGTCTGCTTACGATCACCGCGCTCGGTATCGTCGGCATGGCGAGCTTCTGGGTTGCGCAGCGTACCAAGCAGATCGGAACGCGCCGTGCGCTCGGTGCATCACGTGGGGCGATTCTGCGCTATTTCCTCACGGAGAATTTTCTGATCACGACGGGCGGGCTTATCGTCGGTGGGTTGATGACGTATGCGCTGAGTTTGTGGTTGCTCGCGCATACGGATGGGGCGAAGTTGTTGCCTTGGTATTACGTGCCGATGGGGTTCGTGAGTTTGTGGATCTTGGGGCAGATTGCCGTGCTCGGGCCTGCGACGCGAGCGGCGCGGGTGTCGCCGGCGATTGCGACGCGGAGTGTATGACGGGATTCTGTAGGAGTTACGACCGACGAGTCGAGAGAGGTTTACTCTCTCTTCTTGTCATTCCGGCGAAAGCCGGAATCCAGTGAGTTTGCTCTTCTCTTTCGTTTGGCTGAAGACAAGAGCTTCCACTCGCTGCGCGAGCGGGTAACTTTTTGTCGTGACAAAAAGTTACCAAAAAACGCTTTGTTTTTCGCGTAGGTCATGTCCGTGAGAGGCCATCCCTGGCCTCGCACGGACCGCGCGCTTCCTGCGCGCGATCACCGTCGCTACAACGGCGGAGATGTCGCAGAAGCCGTCGCGGCGGATAGGCATGGAGCGACTGGCGAGAGATGGCGCTAAGAGTCATTGTGCCTCGCACGTCGCACCGAGGATTCGGCTTTCGCAGCGATGAGGCACGGCCCTCGCGCCATGGCGTCGAGGGATAAAGATCTGCATTCTGGCGGCCCATCGGCGATTAGGTGCGAATCGTCCTTAGGCCGCACTCCCGCTGCAGGTGCTTTCTTTGGTTCCTTTCTTTGCACCAGCAAAGAAAGGAACCAAAGAAAGCAGGACGGCGGAAGCTCTTCAAAACATCACCAACGTTGCAACCCTTCCGACCCAACGCGCATCAAATCCGCCCATGCGCTTCCGAATACGTCAAAATGCGCCGATGCGCACGATTCTTGTTATCGACGATAACCCCGCGGTCATCACCGCGCTCGATGTGCTGTTCGGGCTTCGCGAAATCCGCACGCTGTCCGCGTTCAATCCCGCCGATGGCTTGGCCGTGCTCGATCGCGAGCCGGTCGATCTCGTCGTGCAGGACATGAATTTCAGCGCCGACACGACATCCGGCGAAGAAGGCGTCGCACTGTTTCGCGCGATCCGCGATCGACATCCGGATCTGCCGGTGATTCTGCTCACCGCCTGGACGCATCTGCCCACCGCGGTCGAACTGGTCAAGGCCGGCGCGGCGGATTATCTGTCCAAACCGTGGGACGACACGAAGCTTCTCGCCACCGTCGAGAATCTGCTCGAACTCGGCGAGAGTACGCGTGAAGTCGCACGACTGCGCGGCGAGCGGCGGGCGCATCGCAGTCAGCTCAGTCAGAAGTTCGATCTGCGCGGCGTCGTGTTCGCATCGGCGCAGATGGAGCGATTGATCGAACTGGCCTGTCAGGTCGCGCGCGCCGATGTGCCCGTGCTGATCACCGGTCCGAACGGCGCGGGCAAGGAACGCATCGCCGAAATCGTGCATGCGAATTCCGCGGTGAAGTCCGGACCGTTCGTCATCGTCAATTGCGGCGCGCTGCCGTCGGAGTTGATCGAGGCGGAATTGTTCGGCGCCGAAGCCGGCGCGTTCACCGGCGCGAACAAAGCGCGCGAAGGACGTTTCGAACTTGCCGATGGCGGCACGCTGATGCTTGACGAAATCGGCAATCTTCCGCTGCCCGGCCAGATGAAGCTGTTGCGCATCCTCGAAACCGGACAGTTCGAACGATTGGGTTCCAGCAAAACGCGACAAGTGAAAGTGCGCGTGATCAGCGCGACGAATGCCGATCTCGTGACCATGATTCGCGACGGACGATTCCGCGAAGATTTGTACTACCGCCTCAACGTCATCGAACTGGCGTTGCCGACGTTGTCATCGCGGCCGGACGACATCATTCCACTCGCCGAACATTTTCTCGGCGATGGCGTTTCGCTGGCGTCCGATGCACGCGCAGCGATGCAGGATTATGCGTGGCCCGGCAACGTGCGTGAGTTGAAGAATTCGATTCAGCGTGCGAGTTTGCTGTGTCGCGACGGCGTGATTCGTGCGGCCGACCTCGGACTGGTCGCGCGCGTCCCTGCGGCGGCGCCGAAGCCGATCGTGCCGGAACCGGATCGCGCGACGATCGAAGCGGTATTGGCGCGCTCGAAAGGCGTGATCAGCCAGGCTGCCGCCGAATTGGGATTGTCGAGGCAGGCGCTTTATCGCCGCTTGGAAAAATTGTCGATCGATGTCTAAGTTGACGTCGATTTCCCGCTCCGGTTCCCAGCTCGTCATTCCGGCCTTCGCCGTAATGACAAGAAGGCGCGGCACAACGACCTGATATTCTTTCCCGATGCGCCTGTTCTCCCTCGAAGGCAAACTCGCTCTGCTCCTTGCCGCGTTGTCGTTCGCCGGCATCGTGTTCACGATATCGCTGGGCATGTGGTGGAACTCGCCGTGGCTGGTCGCGATCGTTTCGTGCCTGATTCTGATTCCATTATCGGTTTGGGTCGCGCGCCTCATCGCATCTCCGTTGTCGACGATTCTGCGCGTCGTTTCCGGCAGCGTGATCAGTTTTCGCGATGGCGATTTCAGCGTGTCGCTCAACGCGACGCGTCGCGATGAACTAGGCGACTTGTTGCGCGCTCACAACGAACTCGGCCGGGTGCTGCGCGACGAACGTCAAAATCTTTTCCAGCGCGAGTTGCTGCTCGACACGGTTGTGCAGAATTCGCCGACGGCGTTGTTGCTCGTCGATGCGTACGATCACATCATCTATACCAACCTCGCCGCGCGTGCGCTGCTCAACGGTGGCAGTCCGATGAACGGATTGGATTTCGGCGAAGTCGTCGCCGAATGTCCGCAACCGCTCGCCGCGGCATTGGCGTCGCGCCAGGATCGATTGTTCACGGTCAATCTGGCCAACGAAGAAGAAACGTTTCATTTATCGCAGCGCGAAGTTCGGCTGCACGGAAAATTGCATCGGCTGATGCAGATCAAACGTCTCACGCGCGAACTTTCGCGGCAGGAAGTGCAGACGTGGAAGAAAGTCATCCGTGTGATCAGTCATGAGTTGAACAATTCGCTGGCGCCGATTTCATCGCTCGCGCATTCCGGCCGGCTACTCGCGCAACGTGGCGATACGGATCGGCTCGCCACCGTATTCGACACGATCGAAGATCGCTCGCGTCATCTCGATGGATTCATTCGCGGCTATGCCGAGTTCGCGAAACTGCCGCAACCGCGGCGCGAGAATGTCGATTGGAGCGATTTTCTTGGTCAGCTCGCACAACATCATCCGTTCAAGCTGATCGGCGATGCGCCGGCGACGCCCGGGAAAATCGATCGTCCGCAGCTCGAACAGGTGATGATCAATCTGCTCAAGAACGCGCACGAAGCAGGCGGCGATGCACAGGCCGTCGAAATCGCCGTCCTGCCCCGCGGCAACGAAGTGCGTATCGAAGTGCGCGATCGCGGATCGGGCATGACCGAAACCGTTCTCGCCAACGCACTGCTTCCGTTTTATTCGACCAAGCGCAGCGGCACCGGACTCGGGCTCGCGCTCGCGCGCGAAATCGTCGAGGCGCATGGCGGCCGCGTCGCGCTGGCCAATCGCGAAGGCGGTGGGCTCGCCGTTTCACTGACCTTGCCTCAAGATTGATTCTGCAAGGAATTTCATCGACTTCCGCGCGAAGCCGGGGTGCGCCGATGCTATGATCCGCGCCGGGGGTTTTCGATGGCAATGAGCTCCGTTCAGATACCGGGTTACGAGATTCTGCGTCCTTTGGGGACAGGCGGAATGTCGACCGTTTATCTGGCTCTACAGCGTTCGCTGGACCGCAAAGTCGCGATCAAGGTGATGCGGCGCAGCGGCGATGCGGCGTCCGAGGAAAGCACGCAGGCCGAAAAGCGCTTCCTGCTCGAAGGCCGCATGATGGCCAAGCTGCCGCATCGGAACATCGTGGCGGTCTACGACATCGTCAGCAACGATGCGATGGCGTACATCAGCATGGAGTTCCTCGACGGCGGCACGCTGTCCGACCGCATGCGCGACGGCATTTCGCTGGCCGATGCGGTGTCGGTGATCGTGCAGATCGCCTCCGCACTCGATTTCGCGCACACCCACGGGGTCGTCCATCGCGATCTGAAACCGGCCAACATCATGTTCCGCGACAGTGGCACACCGGTGCTCACCGATTTCGGCATCGCGCGCTATCAGGATGCATCGGCGACACGGCTTACGCAGACCGGCATGTTGGTCGGCACGCCGACGTACATGAGTCCGGAGCAGATCAACGGTCAGGCCGTCGACGGCCGCGCAGATCTGTACAGCCTCGGTATACTTTTTTACGAACTGCTGGCCGGGCACGCGCCATTCCGCGGCGACACGCCGATCGCGGTATTGATGGCGCACCTGACGCAACCGGCGCCGACCTTGCCGGACGAACACGTCGCGTTCCAGCCCGTGCTCGATCGCATGCTCGCGAAGAATCGCGACGAACGCTACGCGGGCATGAAGGAATTTTCGCAGGATCTCAAATCGCGTTTGATCCACAGCGATACGTTGCTGATGCGGTTGAATGTCGATCCGAATTCGCCGTCGTCGGAACAATTACGCGCGTTGGGATTCGCGAGTACGCCGACCGGACAGGGCCTGCGCGATTCGCTGTTGGGAAGTTTGCCGACGCCGCGGCCGACGCCGATGCCGTCGATGTCATCACCGAATCAGCAGACGACGACGTCGGCCAAACCGAAAATTCCATCGGTGATGGCGATCACCGCCGTGATCGGTGTCGTGCTCGTGCTCATCGGCGCGTGGCTCGCCTTTCACGGGCGCGGCAGTTTGAGCAGGGACGAACAGGAACTGGTCGGGCTGTGGCTCGATCGCGCCGAACATCGCTTGAAATCCAATCAACTCGTTACGCCGGCAGATGACAGCGCGTTTTCTTACGTGCAGAAGATTCAGCAGAAAGATCCCGAGAACGCACGCGCGCAACAGATCCAGGACGAGATCGCGCAACGTCTGGCGGATCAGGCGAAGAAATCGCTGAGCGCTGGAAAAATCGACGAGGCGGCCGATCTGAACAACGAAGCATTGCTCATGCATCCGGACGATGCAGAGCTGCGCGCACTGGCCACGCAAATCACGTCGGCGCAGAACGCGGAGAAATCGAAGAAACAGATTCGCGATCTGGTGCAGCGAGCGGAAACCGCGCGCGCCGCCGGCAAGGCATTCGGCGAAGGCGGCGCGTATTCGCTGTTGCAGCAGGCGCGTCAGTTGTCGCCGAACGATGCGGAAGTGCGCAAGGCGCTTGATGCCGTTATCGCGCAGCAACTCGACGCGCCGCGCAAATCGCTGCAGGCCGGCAATGCGGCGCAGGCGGTCGAAGAGTTGGCGCGCATTCAATCTTATATCGGCAGCGAACCCGCGTTCGACGCGGTGCGCACGCAAGCCGATGCGCAGCAGAAGAAAGAAGCGAGCGAAAAAATCGTCGTGACACTTCTCGCGCGCGGCAATCAGCAATTGCGTGCCGGCCGTCTCGCGGAGCCTGGCGGCGACAACGCGTTCGAAACGCTCGGCGAGTTGTCGAAGCAGGCCGGCGACGATAAACGTGCCGGCGAATTCGGCACGGCGCTGGCCAAAGCATTGCTGGCCGAAGCGCATCGTTTCGATAGCATCGGACAGGCGCCGCGCGCGCTCGATCGCGTCGGCATCGCGTTGAAGGCCGCGCCGGATCTTGCCGATGCGCAGACGTTGAAATCGCAAATCGAACAGCGTCTCGGCGAACGTGCGACGAAGATCGCGCAAACGCTCGGTGCCGCGCGTCAGGCCATCGCCGAGCAGCGTTTCGTGCCGCCGGCCAAAGACGACGCGCACGCGGCGTTGCAATCCGTGTTGCAACAAGATCCCGGTAATGCAGATGCAAAGCAGCTTCTCGCCGACTTGCCGAAGCGCATCGCCGAGGCCGCACAAACTCGTGCGCAGGTCGATGCGGGTGCGGCGTCGGCGATGGTTGAAGCGTCGCGCAAGGTGTTTCCGCAAGATGCGGCGTTGACGGCGTTGTCGGCAAAATTTCGGACGCAAATCGCAGCGGAAAAATCCGCAGCGCAGGCGCAGGCCACGCGCGATCGCATCGAAAAAACGCTCGCTTCCTCGCCGAACACGGATCAATTGCGCACGGCGGCGAACGATTTGAATGGATTGCTCGCGGCAGATGCGACGAATAAAGACAACCTCGCGTTGCGCGCACGTTTTCTCGAAGATTTGCGCGACGGTCTTGAGTCGTCGAATAGCGCGGCGCAATTCGACGCGCGGTCGGCGTTCGCGAAAGAACAGTCGAAATTATTTGGCGGCGACAAGAATTACGATGAGCTGATCGCTACGTTTCCCGCCATGCGCGGCAAAGTCGCCGAGGCGGAAAAAGCGCGCATCGACGCCGAGCGCGGCGAACTGGTATTGAATGCGTTTCCGTGGGGCAACGTCGAATCCGTCGTCGATACGAATCGGCAACCGGTTGCGTTGCCGGCCGACGCGAGCACGCCGCTCGTATTGACGGTTCCGGCCGGAAGTTACGTCATCACGTTTCGCCATCCGAAAGCGACCAAGGCGGTGCAGGTGATCGCTAAAGTCGAAGCGCGCAAGCGCGCGACGGCGAATGCGGCATTCCCGACGATTTCGGCAAAAGAGTATTTCTCCCGTGCGGGCTGGTAGCGCTTTTCGTATTACGTGTATCGCCGCTGGAGTGTTAGCGGCAACGCTCGCGCATGCCGATTTCAAGGACAGTTACGCGAGAGGATTGAAAGCGTATCGCGAAGGCAATCTCGGCGAAGCTCGCGAGTTGATTCAGCAGGCGTTGAGCGAACACCCCGAGCCTGCGGCGAAAATCCGTTTGTACGGTCAGGTGTACGAGCCCTATTTGCCGCAACATTATCTGGGGCTGATCGCGTTCAAGCAGGGCGATTGCACGAGCGCTCTGACGCAGTGGAATTCGCCGGCCAATCGCGGCATCGTCGGCGAGATGTCGGACATCGCTGGCGAACAGCAGCGCGACAGCGCTAGTTGCTCGCAGAAAATCGCGGTGGTGAAGAAGGAAGAGAAACCGGTCGAGCCGCTGCCGGTCAAGCCGGTCGACGTTCCGCAGAAACCGGTGGTGAAAAACACACCACCACCACCACCACCACCGATTCAAAAGCCGGTCGTGGCGGTTGAGAAACCCCCGATCGAAAAACCGCCGGTTGTGGCGAAGAACGAACCGCCGCAACCGCTGGTGCAGGCATTCGACGATTATCTGGCTGGACACTACAACGATGTCGCGCGCATCAATCCGGATGCGTATGCCGATGCTCACGCGCGCTTTCATGCGTATCTCGTTCGCGCCGCGTCGAAGTTCACGCTGGGAAAAGTGTCGGGCGACGAACAGCTTGTCGCCGCGGCGAAAAGCGATGCGAAGGCGGCGCGCGCGCTGGAATCGTCGACCTCGCCAGACGCCGCGTTGTTCTCGCCCGCATTCCGCACGTTCTATTCCGAAAATCGATAGTCTTTCGCGCATAAAAAAACGCCTCCGCGAAGGAGGCGTTTAGTGACGCATGAGTATGCGATCAGAAGTGATACACCGCCGAGATCGAATACGTGTCGGTTAGGTCCGAAAAATCCGCCGCCGCATCGATCTGGAATTTGCTGAACGCAAGTCCGCCGCCGAGCGAATAGTGCATTTGCGAACCCTTGCCGCCGCCGAATAATGTGGCGAGTGCGAGCGGACCGATATCCGTACTTCCCGGATCGCCTTTGTATTCGATGGAGTGGCGCGGATCATGCCAAGCGCCTGCGCGCAGGCTGAACGGATGCGCCATTTGTGTAAACGTATACTCGCCGCCGAGATGGTATTCGACGCCGTTGGGAATCGACAGACGCGACACTTGTCCCGCATCGTTGCCGAACAACGAAACGATGCCGTGCGTGAGCTGCGAATACTGCACGAAGTCGGCATCGAAATTGATCACGAACGCATCGTTCGGATGCCAGCTCAGTCCTGCGCCGTATTCGTCCGGAACCTTGAATTTCACTTTTGCGAGATCGGCCACGACGGTCGGCGGATCATTCGCAATCACGGTGCTGGTGGCGTGATAGTCGAACTTCGGACCCTGGCGATAGACCAGTCCCGCGCTGAAATGTTCGTTGAGCACGAAACGCGCGCCGACATTCACGCCGACGTCGTTGTCGCTGCCGTTTTGGGTCTGTTGATTGAGCGGCGTACCGGCCGGGATGCCGGCGGCGTTGCCGTCGAATTCGGTGCGCGTGATCAGCGTGTCGATCTTGAAATCGTAATACGACAGACCGAGACCGAGCGACACGTTATCCGTCGCCTTGTAGGCGGCGGTGATGCCGTAGTTGACGATCTTCAGATCGGCGTTGGCGGCGACCGGAAACGTTTCGAACTGATTGTCGCCGATGATGGTGCCGGTGGCGCCGGTGTTGAAGTCGGTATTGAAACGGACCAGTTCATCGCGATACACCGCGAACGACCAGCGGTCGTGTGGCAGCACGAACGAGATGAACGAGAGATTGTTGTTCGAACTGCTCGCGTCGCTGGTGTGCAGTCCCGAGCCGTTGAACGGGCTCACGGAAACGGAACCGCCGTTGACGTACGGAATGCTGTAGTCGGTGTGACGGCCTTCGATGGAGATTTCAGGCGTGACCAGCTGGGTCAAACCGGCCGGATTGGTGTAGGCCGCCGTCGCGTCGTCGGCCAGGCCGAGGAATGCGCCGCCGAGGCCCATGCTGCGCGCGCCGGGCGCGGACAGGTTGAACGGGATACTGGCGTTGGTTTCGGTATCCGTGATCGCAAAAGCCGAGCCGGTCATACCGATCAGCGCCGCGCCGATCGCAAGCGTAAGTTGACGTTTCATCTGCAAATCTCCCCATAACGATTGGAATGCCCGAAACCAGCAAAGCCGGGCGGCATTGAACTGAATCTTAACACTGCCGGCGCGAGCGGCCTACTGGGGCAGGGCACTGGAAACGGGCCTACCGAGCCACACATATATACTGTCTGTACGAAAAACAGGTCGGGGAGAATTTCATGGGCGGCAGTGGACTCGTTGCACTGGTCCTTCTGGTGGTGGCGATCATCTTCATCTCGAAGACGGTTCGCGTCGTTCCGCAGGGCTACGAGTGGACCAAGGAAACCTTCGGCCGCTACACCAGCACGATGGAGCCCGGCCTGCACATCCTGATTCCGATCTATCACACGGTCGGCCGCAAGATGAACATGATGGAACAGGTGCTCGACGTTCCGTCCCAAGACGTGATCACGCGCGACAACGCCGTGGTTCGTGTCGACGGCGTGGTGTTCTATCAGGTGCTCGATGCGCCGAAAGCCGCGTACGAGGTATCCAACCTGCAGCAGGCGATACTCAACCTGGTGATGACGAATATCCGAACCGTGCTCGGATCGATGGATCTCGACGAATCGTTGTCCAAGCGCGACGACATCAACGCGCGCTTGCTCCGCGTCGTCGACGAAGCGACCCATCCGTGGGGATTGAAGTGCAATCGCATCGAGATCAAGGACATTCAGCCGCCGCGCGATCTGATCGATTCGATGGCGCGTCAGATGAAAGCTGAGCGCGAAAAGCGCGCGAATATTCTCGAGGCCGAAGGTTTTCGCCAGGCCGCGATTCTGAAAGCGGAAGGCGAAAAGCAATCGGCGATCCTGTCGGCAGAAGGCAAACGCGAAGCGGCATTCCGCGAAGCCGAAGCGCGCGAACGTCAGGCGCAGGCCGAAGCGAAGGCGACTGAGATGGTGTCGCAATCAATTCGCAACGGCGATATCAATGCGATCAATTACTTCGTCGCCACGAAATATATCGATGCGTTGAAAGCCATGGTCGGTGCGCCGAATCAGAAGATCATGATTCTGCCGTTCGAGGCCAGTGGCATTCTCGGTTCGCTCGCGGGCATTCTGGAACTGGCCAAACATAGTCTGGCCGAACAGCAGCAACCGCAAACGGCGCGACCGCCAGTTCGGCAGGTCACATCGCCGGTTCCGTCATCGCCATTGCCGCCGACTACCTAACGATTGGAAATTCGACCATGTTGACGAATCTCGCAACGCATTACGGCTGGTGGTTGCTCGCGCTAGTGCTGATCGGCGTGGAAATCGTCGTACCGGGTTTCTTCATGTTGTGGATCGGCATCGCCGCCGCGGCGATGGGAGTCGTCGTTCTTTTGTTGCCGGATTTGTCGTTCCCCTGGCAAGCGGTGGTGTTCGTGGTGCTTTCACTGGCCAGTTGTTTTGTGTACTGGAAATTGGTGCGCAGCGTGCGCGACGCGGCGAGCGATCAGCCGCTGCTGAATCGCCGCGCCGAACAATACGTCGGCCGCCGCTTCTTTCTCGACAGCGCGATCGTGAACGGTCACGGCAAAGCGCGCGTCGGCGATTCGGTGTGGGTCGTGGAAGGTCCGGAATTACCGGCCGGCGCGCCGATCGAAGTGATTGCCGTGGATGGATCGACGCTTAAAGTTCAGGCTGCGCTTTGATTGACTAACGCCGTGCACGTCGAACAGGTCATCCCCCTGCTGCGCATTTTCGACGTAGCAAAAGCGAAAGAGTTCTATCTCGATTTCCTCGGCTTTGCGGTGGACTGGGAACATCAATTCGAAGGTCTCGCGCCGCGCTACATCCAGATCTCACGCGACGGTTGCGTGCTGCATCTCACCGAGCATCACGGCGATTGCTGTCCGGGTGCAACGGTCTTCGTGCGCATGACCGGGCTGCTCGAATTTCATGCGGAGATTTCCGCGAAAAATTACGGATATGGCCGGCCCGGCATCGAGCGCATGCCGTGGAACATGGATCAGATGCAGGTGCACGATCCGTTCGGAAATCGAATTCGGTTCAGTCAGGCGATCGACGCTTAACCTTTCGAAAGCAGGTCGCGAAACTTCGCCATTTCCTGCGCATCCATGTCCGAGACGATCACCGCGCGCTGCTCGCCGAGCTTGGCGGTTTCGAGGTCGTAGCCCTGTTCGTGCGCCGGTGCAATCGACACGTCGTTCGGCAACACGAACACATCGACGATGTGCTGGCCGTGACGATACACGAGCACCGGCACGCGCGCGTCGCCGACGTAATCGATGCGACCGCCGGCCAGCGGAAATCCGCGATCGGCGAAATCCTGCACCAGCGGCGCCAGCGCCACTTTGCCCGCGAACCAGGGTTTCACGGTGTGGCGATCGGTCGACACGACATCGACCGGCGATGTCGCGGCCAACGCGCGCCAATGGCTGGCGAACACATCGTGGCTCAACTGCTGGCTGGCGTTGCCGTGCGTCGCATTCCACGTGCCGACCGACAAACCGCCGGCGCCGAACGCGATGACGGATGCCGCCGCGTAATTCCACCAGCGCGGCTGCGCCGATCGCTCGGCGACCACCACGGTACCGGCGATGCGCTCGCGCAGCGAGGCGGGTGCGGCGTAGCGCAACGCACCGTCGCGCAACGTGCGGCGCAGCGCGTCGAGTTGAGTCAACGTTTCGCGGCAATCCGCGCACGTGTCCAGATGCGTTTCCACAGTGCGCGCCGTACTGCGATCCAGCTCGTTATCCAGATAGGCTTCGAGCGGCGGATGATCCTTACATGCCATGCGTTTTCTCCTGTTCTTCCGCACTGGCGAAAGCCCGTTGCAACATGGCGCGACCGCGCGCCAGACGTGACATCACCGTGCCGATCGGCACATCGAGCACGTCGGCGATTTCACGGTACGACAAATCTTCGATTTCGCGCAGCACGACCGTGTCGCGAAATTCCGTGGGCAGTGCGCGCAACT
>JBDUEI010000017.1:0-7274 GCA_040002515.1 Rudaea sp.
ACGAGCGTCCAGTGGAAAAGACGCGTCGGCAAATCCCAGATCAGCATGCGGACGACGTTCATGCGATGCCCATGCCTTCGATCCGCAGGACGGGCGACGGATCGAAACCTGCAAGCCGCGCGAATTCCTGGCCACGCTGCGCGTAATCGCGGAACTGATCGAAGCTCGGCGCGCCAGGCGACAGCAGGATCGTGGCTCCGTCATGCGTCGCTTCGCGCGCGCGCGCGACCGCGTCGGCCAACGATGAAACTTCGACGAGCACGAAGTGCGCATTCGGAACGCAACGCAATTCACGCGCGATCGCCGGCCCGTTGGCGCCCATGGTCACGATGGCCTGCGGTGGATGCTTTGCGACATAATCCACAAATATACGCCAACTCACACCGCGGTCGAAACCCCCGACGAGGATGGCTGTCTCCGCATCGCCCAGGCTGCGCAACGCCTCGACACTCGCATACGGCGTCGTGGAAATACTGTCGTTGACGAACCAACGGCCGTCGCGCTCGCCGAGCCGTTGCAATCGATGCGGCAACGGCTTGAAGCTGGCGACATGCAAAGCCAGTTCGATCGCGTTTTCGCCGGCTGCTTCGACCGCCGCCAATGCGGCGCAGACATTGTGCGCGTTGTGCAATCCCGGTAACGCGATCTGCGTCGTTTCGATGATGCGTTGGTCGCCGCGATAAATCGCATCGTTTGCGACATGCCATCCGGCGGGATCGTCGAATACGGTGACGTTCGAATGCCACGCCGTCGCGTCGATCAATTCCCGCTGTGCCGCAATCACGATTTTTTTTGCGTGCGCGGCGACCTTCAACTTGTCGGCAAAGTATCGCTCCGCTGAGGCGTGCCAATCCAGGTGTTCTTCGTAAAGATTGGTGATAACCGCGATCGTAGGCTCACCGTCGAAATCGCGCGTTTGAAAACTCGATAGCTCGATCACCCACCAATCAGGCTCGCGCGGTGGATCGAGCAGTTCCAACAACGGCACTCCGATATTTCCCGCCAGCGCAATACATTTTCCACTTTTGCGCAAAAGATGCGCGATCAGCGCGGCGACCGTGCTCTTGCCCTTCGTGCCGGTGATACAGAGCGCTCTCGCATCCGGATGTTCGGCGAACCACAACGCACTTCCCGACCTGAATCTGACACCCGCCGCTTCGGCTTGGATATACGGCGGTTTATACGGACTTATGCCGGGCGATTTTATGACGACGTCGAATTTCGAAAGCGCGTCCGCGTCGGGCGACGTCGTTATCGCGACCACAGCGCGATCCGCAGCGATCGTTACGGCTTCGTCTTCGCCGCAAAACACCGTGATTGGTTGATGCGGAAACCGGCTACGGATCGCCTTGAGCGAAGCGCGCCCTTCGCGACCGAATCCCCAGATCGCGACGCGCTTGGCGGCAAGATCAGCCAGCCGCATGAAGCGCGCTCATCAATCGTTGCGGCACGAAATGTTCGCCTTCGAGTTTGAGCACGCGTTCGATACTCAGATCGCCATCGCCGAGTTGCGGCAAAATCTCATCGGCGAATCGCGCGACGAGCGCGTCTTCTCGCCATTCCGGCCGTTGGGCCAGCGCGAACATAGCCGCACGCGATTCGCGGCCCTCACCGACACACTCGAACGGTTTGTGATCGCGATATTCCAGCAACGCATCGAAGGCGTGCGCGAGCGCCATATCGTCGAGCAGATTGCGCCCGAAAATTCCGAGCAGCCGCGGCTTGGCGACGAACGGCGCAAGCGCGAGAAACACGAAATGACATTTCGGACACTGCCCACACCAGCGATCCGACGGCTTGACGCCGCGAATGCGGAAATTCCGGTTGCAGCTCGAAAAGAGATCGTCGTAGTGCGTCTCGCGTGCAAACGCGCGCGTGACGGCGAGTTCCGAAAACGGGCGCAGCAGCGAAAAATAATCGAGATCGGCGGCGATATGCGATTTTGTATACTTTCGCAGCGCGCGTTCGAAATCGATGCTTTTGCTCCATTGATGATTGACCGATTGGCCATCGTATTCGAGCGTCGCCACGGATGCGGAACGTTCGTTGGAGAATGCGATCGAGTCGAATCCGTACGCGATCGCCGCGCACAAAAGGATGGCCGAGTTGATCGCGGTGACCGGAATGTGTCCGTTCAACGCACCAGTCTTGTTGTAATCGAACAGCTCGGGTGCGAGTTGTCGCTTGATGTTCAACATCGGCAAACCGGTGCGTTGCGCGCAGGCGGCGATGAGCGCGGAATCGCCGATCCAGACGGCTGTCGCAGGTTCGTTGGCGCGTTTCAGGATTTCGACGCTGACCAGGGAATCCTTGCCGCCGCCGATGGGGACCAGGGTTCGGCGTGGCAAGCCGATACTGTGATCTGGCTCGTCATTCCGGCGAAAGGTGGAATCCAGTGTTGAGTTCTCGACGGATAAAGTCGCTGGATCCCGGCCTTCGCCGGGATGACGATCAACGGAAGGAAACCGGATCTTGCCGCGAAGATCGAGTTTGTTGTGATACGCGAATTCAGCCAGTCCGTGCAGATAGGCGTCATCCAGAAATGCCGCCGTCTCGCCGTCGAGCACGTCATTTTCAACGACGATTTCGCCAGGCACACCTGCTTTGTAATAACTCACACCCGCGATGAGGTGCAGCAATTTGAGCGCCGCGTCGAATGCATCTTGCCGATCGCCAGTGATCGCCGGCGCATCGGGAAACGTGATTCGCTCGATCAATTCCGGCCCGTCATCGAACGCATAGACCAATTCGATGTGCCCGTTCTCGCATCCGCGTCTGACGAAACGAAACGTTTTCGCGCTGCGTGGATTTGCCGTCACAGCACGACTTCCCGTGCCGGCTCGCGCAGATTGTAGTGCGATGCCATCGCCGCGCCGTACGCGCCGGCCTGCGCGATCAGCAGGACATCGCCTTCGCGCGTCGGCGGCAGACGGCGGTTGCTGCCCAGGATATCGCCGGATTCGCAGATCGGGCCGACGATCTGTACAAGTTCACTTGTGGAATTTGCCGCATCGTCGGGTCGGGATAGATTCACGATGTCATGATATGCGTCGTATAGCGCCGGACGGATCAGCGAATTCATGCCCGTGTCCACGCCGACGTAACGCACGTCGCCCTTGCTTTTAAGTTGCGTCACGGTCGTCAGCAACACGCCGGCATCGGCGACCAGATAGCGACCCGGTTCGGCCCACAATTCGAATTGCGGATAGGCGGCTTTCACTTCGGCGAGCGCGTCGTTCAACGCCGTGAGGTCCAGCGCATTTTCATCCGCGCGCGACGGAACGCCCAGGCCGCCGCCGATATTGAGCGTATGCACACTGCCGATTTTTTCGGCGATGCTCGCGAGTTGCACATAGACTTCTTTCCAGTGCGCCGCGTCGAGAATGCCCGAGCCTAGGTGCGCATGCAGGCCGCCGATGCGCACGTCGTTGGCGGCGCAGACGCGCTGAAATTCGGCGAGTTCGTCGAGCGCCAATCCGAATTTCGACTGCGCACCGCCGGTTTTCACTTTGTCGTGATGGCCGCGTCCGTGACCGAGATCGAGCCGAAGGAAAATCTCGCGTCCGGCGAAAACATCCGGCCATTGCGCGAGTGGATGACGGTTATCGACGGTCAGCGGAATGCCGTCGGCGATCGCTTTCGCATATTCGTCACGCGGCGCGAAGTTCGGCGTGAACAGCGTAGCGGCATCGGTGATTTCCGCGACGCGCGCCAGTTCGCCGGGCGATACGCATTCGAGTCCGAAACCTTCCTCGACGAGCGCTTTCAAGATATCGCGATGCGAATTGGCTTTGATCGCGTAGAACCACCGATCCACGCTCGGCACGTTCGCGCGCAATTCGCGCGCCCGTTCGCGCACGCTCGCCAAGTCGTAGACATAGCAAGGCGATTGCTCGTTGGCGATGCGGATCAGTTCGGCGCGGCGCGACGACCACCACGGCGCGACGCTTTTTGCATCACCGCTCGCGTACAAGTCGCGCCAGCGCGCGCCGAACACGGCGGTGTCTTCGACGCGCATCGCTTCGGCCTTGATCAGCAGTTCGTGCAGGCGCGGCACCAGGCCATCGGCGATGTTTTCGTCGACGACGAACGTGAGATTGAGATTGTTCGAGGATTGCGAAATCAGATGAACGCGCAACGGTCCGAATTCGGCGAGCACGGCGGACATGCGATGCAACATCGCGCGCATGCCGCGGCCGACCAGCGTGATCGCTGTACACGGCGCGATGACTTTGACGCGGCACACGCGCGCAAGATCGGTGCACAGCGCCGACAGCACATCGGTATCGACCAGATTTTCGGTCGGATCGAGCGAAACGGTGACGTTGGTTTCCGACGTGCTGACCAGATCGACCGACAATCCATGCCGTTTGAAATGTTCGAACACATCGGCGAGAAATCCGACCTGTTGCCACATCCCGATCGATTCCATCGCGATCAAGGTGAGTCCGTTACGCGAACTGATCGCCTTGATGCTCGGCGCCGCTTCGATGACGGTCGCGGCGATGTCGGTACCGGCAAGCTCAGGCCGATTCGTGTCGCGGATCGCCAGCGGTACGCGCGCTTCGCGCACCGGATTGATGCAACGCGGATGTAAAACTTTTGCGCCGGTCGTGGCGATTTCCTGCGCTTCTTCGTAGTCGAGCCGCGCGAGCAGGCGCGCATTCGGCACCTGGCGCGGATTGGCGCTGAACATGCCGGCGACATCCGTCCAGATTTCCACTTTTTCGGCTTTCAGCAGCGCGCCGAAATAGCTGGCCGACGTATCCGAGCCGCCACGTCCGAGAACGACGGTCTCGCCAGCCTCGTTGCGCGCGATGAACCCTTGCGTGACGAACAGATCGCCGCGTTCGGCGAGCGCGTGAGACATCGCCGGATCATGCGCGGTCGGCACGGATGCGGAGAGATAACGCCCCCACGCATTCTGATTCGGCATCGGCTGCGCGTGCAGATGTTCGCGCGCGTCGAGCCAATGCGCGCCGGAATCGATCGAATTAAGATATGCGACGCCGAGCGTGCTCGACAACAATTCGCCGAGCGCGAGCACGTCGGCTTGCCAGGGCAACGCGGCCGCATCCGCGCGCGGATTGGCCACGAGCGCATCGAGCCGTTCGAGCCAGTAGCGCATCGGCGCATGATCGGTGAGACCCAGCTCGGCGAACAGGGCGCGATGCCGCGCGAGAATCCCGTCGCGGAGAGATTCGCGACGCGTTGCATCGCCCGCTTCGGTGATGCCCCTGAGCTTGTCCGTGATGCCCGACAACGCGGAGACGACGATGACGACGTGCTTTCCGCGCGCGCGCCATTGCTGCGCGATCGCAGCGATCTTCTGCCAGCGCGCCAGCGACGATACGCTGGTCCCGCCGAACTTCAGGACGATCCACGTCGGCGTCCGCTCGCGCGGCTCGGTTAGGGGTTTCAAAGGCATCTCGGCATTGTCCTTGTGCGGCGCAAAAATACAAGCGGCGCGCAGTGGCGAAACGATGGCGAAATCATGACGCGTTTTGGATCGACGCGGCGGCTCACGTATATTCGCCCATCGATCGTTTCGAGAGGATGCACCCTATGCACACCCAACACGCCCTGCGCACGAGCGCGTTCAAGCAAGTAGACGTCTTTACGGCCAATCCGATGTTCGGCAACGCACTCGCCGTGGTATTCGATTCGGACGGATTGACGACCGAGGACATGCAGCGCATCGCGGCGTGGACGAATCTTTCCGAAACGACGTTCGTCCTGCCGCCGACGCAAGCCGGCGCCGATTATCGCGTGCGCATCTTCACACCGTGCAGCGAATTGCCGTTCGCCGGGCATCCGAGCGTCGGTACGGCGCATGCGCTGATCGAATCCGAGCGCATCGCGGTCAAACCCAATCTGATGCAGGAATGTGCGGCGGGCTTGCTACCCGTCGAAGTGATCGGCGAAGGCATCGATCAGCGCATCTTCGTGCGCGCGCCACGTGCGACGTTGCGGGGGCTAGCGAGCGATGCCGTGGCGCGTCTGAGTGGTGCGCTCGGAACGAGCGTGGCAGAAACATCGGCGCCTTCGATCGTCAATGTCGGTCCGGACTGGCTGATCTGCGACCTTGCTGTCGAAGCCACTGTGCGATCGCTTAAGCCCGATATGACGGAGATCGGAAAACTCTGCACCGACCTCAACCTGGTCGGCATCGCGGTGTTCGGCCGCGCACACGGTTCGAACTACGCGCTCGCGGTTCGCGCGTTCTGTCCGGCCCATGGCATTCCGGAAGATCCAGTCACCGGCAGCGCCAACGCGGCAATCGGCGCGTTTCTGCACGCGCGCGGCGGCCTCGACGCAATTGGAGCGCAGTATCGCGCCAGCCAGGGTCGTGAAGTCGGACGCGACGGTTTCGTCGACGTGCGCGTGAACTGCGACACCGGCGATGTCGATATCGGCGGCCAAACCGTTACCTGCATCGACGGCGTGCTTGCATTGCCGCACAAATAATTTTGATTTGGCGCTGGATTATTTGGCGCCGGGCTCGCGCTTGAGATGCAGGTCGTTGAACTTGCGACGCTCGACCAATTCGGTAACGCGACCCGATCCATCGCGGCGAAAAATCATGACGTTTTTTTCGTCGTCGCCGCCCATGAAAACGTCTTTCGCGATGGCGTCGAGCGCAATCGGTGGCCGACCGGCCTTGGTGCGAAATTGCAGTTTGTCGTGATCGACCTCGACGATCCACGCGCGCTCCGGTGCGTAGCGATAGGTCGCGACGTAATCGTCGAGTTTCAGTCCGGCGACATCGAGTTTGGGTGGCGCGGTGGGTAGCGTGACGTCGAGCATCGTCACGAGTTTCCACGCGTCGCCCTGACGAACGTAGGTCGCGGTGGAAATGTATCGGACGAGCAGTTTTTGGCCGAACACGGTTTCGTTTTCGTAATCCTCGAAATCGATGACGGCGCTGTTGCCGTAGACGCGCACATGCGGATCGCGCACTTCGATGCTTCCGGAAAATCCAGGCGGGAGCGGATGGATGGCGTCGACCGCTTCGTTCTTGGTCTGGCGGCGGCCGAATTCGTCGGTGATCAATGCGTCGTCGGCCAACACGCGATTCCAGACTTCGGATTTGCCCTCGCCTACGGCATCCATCAATTTCTGGGTGAGATCGACGATGTCCTTGCGAATGTCTTGCGACGGTTCGTCGGCACGCGCCATCGCAATGGTTGAAAGTGCGAGCGCCAGGCATGCGGCAAGTGGTCGTGTTCGCATAGCGATTCCCGATAGCTAAGGGCAAAGGATGATGGAACTCG